>DAMDEB010000171.1:0-7569 GCA_032090075.1 Caproiciproducens sp. | reverse complement strand
CCAACACGCTTCGCGCTATAAAAACGTGATTTCACGTTTTTAATGGATTTTGGTATAAGCTGCCGTAAATTGGCTGTACATGCAAAACACGAATGGGGTGGAGCATCATGCTCCTCAAGGTGAAATATGAAAATATTGATGAATATAAAAGAGAATATTAAGAAGTGCGAAGCGGAGTTTGTGGTTGTTACCGCGCTGCTGTTTCTGACGATTGTCGTCGGTGTGATCTTCCTGCTTTTTGCGCCGAAACAAACTTTTTCCGAGGACGAAAACCGTGTGCTCGAGCCGGTGCCCGATATCTCGCTTTCGTCTGTGGAAGACGGCAGCTTTATGAAGCACATCGAAAGCTACGTCGGCGACCATTTCATGCTGCGTAAAACCTTCGTTTCAATGAATACCCGCGCACAGCTGCTTATGGGAAAGCTCGATATAGGTTCAAATTACAGTGAAACTCCCGCCGAGGGCGGCGTGTACTTCGGCAAGGACGACCATATTTATGAGGTTCTCCTGCCAAACCACACAGATACGTTTAAAAGGAACCTTGCGGGGCTGAATCTGTTTGCGAAAAAATCGGCGCTGCCGTTTTACTTCGTGCCGGTGCCCTCCGGCTCACAGGAGCAGCAGGACAGGCTGCCTCTTTCCGCGCCGAATCACGACCAGCATGAGGAATTGAACGCAATCAAAACGAGCGCGGGCAGTAACACGCGTGTAGTTGACTTGTTTGATACTCTGAGTGACCGCACAGGCAACGACTATTACTATAAGACTGATCACCACTGGAACACCTACGGCGCTTACGAGGGCTACAAGGCACTGGCAACGGCAATGGGAATGACTGCTGCGCCGCGTGATGACTTCGACTTTAAAGCGGCCTCCACGCAATTCTACGGTACGCTTTATTCCAAGGCGGTTCTGACCAATCAGGCACCGGATACCTTATATCTGCCCATTTACAAAAAGCAGATGGCTTTGACACAGCAAACGGGCAAAAAAACGCGCGACAATCTTTTTTGGGATGAGTACCTGCAAAAGAAGGACAAATACTCGGTATTCCTCGGCGGCAACCACAGCGTGGACGTGGTTAAAAACGCGGACGTAAAAAACGGTAAAAAGCTGCTGATACTAAAGGATTCCTACGCAAACAGCATGGTGCCGTTTCTCGCCACAAATTTCTCTGAAATACACATTATCGACTTAAGATATTACAATCTGGATATTTACGACTATATTCAACAAAACGGAATTACAGAAACTGCCGCGATTTATAGTATCAAGCAGCTCTGCGATGTTTCCATCGCCAATAAATTGAGCACGCGGTAGAAAATAATGTTGACAAAAAAATTAAAATTGATACAATTGTAACAGAATGTATTTGTAATATATATGAATATTTACCTTATAAGAACAATAAAGACAAAGGAAGTAGATTAATTTGAAATCATTTCAATATGTGATAAAAGATGCAGCCGGGCTTCATGCCAGACCGGCCGGCTTGCTGGTCAAATGCGCGGCCTCCTGTGATTCGGAAATCAAAATAGAGCTCAGGTCAAAAAGCGTCAGCGCGAAAAAGCTTTTTGCCGTCATGGGGTTGTGTGTAAAGCAGAATGACGAAATTACAATTACAGTTGAGGGTGCGAATGAAGAAGCGGACTATAAAAAAATCAAAGAATTTTGCGAACAAGAATTTTAAGGCTGGTGTAAAAAAATGAAGAAAATCAGTGGTATCGGGGCCTCAAAAGGTATTGCAATCGGTAAACTGACGCTTTGTGTAAATATCGACGATCATATTGCAAAGAAAGATATCACCGATGTTGCGTCCGAACTTACCCGACTGGACATTGCCAAGGAAGCCGCGGTTGAGGCGCTCAACGAAATTTATTTAAAAGCAATGAAACGGGTCGGCGAAAAAAACTCCATGATATTCCAGATACATATCATGATGCTTCAGGACGATGACTTTTACAGCGCAATGCAGAATGCGATTAAAAACGATAAAGTGAACGCAGAGTACGCGGTGTGGCAGGCGGGAAAGCAATTTTCCGAAATGTTTTCCCAAATGGATGATGAATACATGCGGGGACGGGCCGCCGATGTAATCGATATTTCAAAACGGCTTATTCGCTGCCTCGACAAAAGCCTTGCGAACGGGCTTGATAGCCTCACAGCGCCGGCAATTGTCGGTGCTGTTGACTTAATGCCAAGCGAAACTGTACAGATGGACAAAACTATGGTGCTTGCTTTTGTAACGCGGGAAGGCTCCAAGAGCTCGCATTCCGCAATTTTGGCCAGAACAATGGGAATTCCGGCGGTTGTCGGCTTAGCGGATGCTTTTACGCAGTTGGCGGATGGCGCTTCCGTTATCGTTGACGGCGAGGCCGGTGACATTTTTATCGAACCGGACGATCAAACGCTGCGTGAATATCAAATTAAGCAGAGTGAGTTTATGCGGCAGCAGCAGGAACTCAAGCTTTTAAAAGGCACGAAAGCCATTACGAAAAATGGCGTCCAAATTGAAATTAACGCGAATATCGGCCATCCGAGTGACGTCGATATGGTGCTGGAAAATGATGCGGACGGCATCGGCCTGTTCCGCAGCGAATTTTTATACATGGAAAGCAGCACGTTCCCGACCGAGGAAGAGCAATTTAAGGCGTATAAGACAGTTTTAGAAAAGATGGACGGTAAGCGCGTAATCATTCGCACCCTCGATTTGGGAGCGGACAAACAAGTTCCTTACATGAATATTCCAAAGGAAGAAAATCCGGCAATGGGGTACCGTGCAATCCGCATTTGTTTAGACCGTCAGGCTCTTTTTATCACACAGCTTAGAGCACTGATCCGTGCTTCGGCATTCGGCAAGCTTGCAATCATGTTCCCAATGATTATCACGGTTGACGAAGTGAAACAGGTAAAATCCATCGTTGAAAAGGTTAAAAATGACCTTACGGCGGAAAAAATTGCGTTCGACGCCAATTTTGAATTGGGCATTATGATTGAGACACCCGCGTCAGTCATGTTGAGCGATCTCCTTGCAAAAGAGGTTGACTTTTTCAGTATTGGTACCAATGATTTAACGCAATACACCTTGGCTGTTGACCGCATGAATCACTCTATTTCAAAATTGTTCGATTCGCGTCATCCGGCAGTGCTCCGCATGATACAGATGACTGCGGAAAACGCAAAAAAAGCGGGTATTTGGGTTGGCATCTGCGGTGAGTCGGCAGCGGATACGACGCTTACTGAATTCTATGTTAAAATCGGTGTGAGTGAGCTTTCGGTCACTCCCTCAGCGGTACTTGAACTGCGAAAAGCGATTCAGCAAGTTGATTTGAAAGATTAACTGCATGCAATATTACCCAATCTGAAAAAGAGCAGGAGTGGATACCATCCGCCCCTGCTCTTTTAATAATGAGCGGCCGTCTGTAAAGAACAAGCGGCCGTTTTTTGGAGTAATGATCAGTGGAATTTTAAAATTCTTGTAGCATTGATTACAGAAAGAATGCACACACCTACATCAGCAAACACAGCAAGCCACATTGGTGCAAAGCCAATTGCTGCAAGAATGAGGACCACAGCTTTAACAGCAAGCGCAAAGATAATATTCGACCTGATTACGATCATTGCATGGCGGGCAATACGAATCGCTAAGGCAAGCTTTGAAGGTTTGTCAAGCGTCAATACCACATCGGATGCTTCTATTGCCGCATCAGTGCCAAATCCCATCGCAACACCGCAGTCCGAAGCCGCCAGCACAGGGGCATCGTTGATACCGTCGCCAACAAAAATTGTTCGGCCGCTTTCTAAACGGATTTTTTCCATCATATCAACTTTTTCATTCGGCAGCAACGCAGCGTGGTATTCATGAATGCCACATTTTTCTGCAGCAGCCCTGGCCGAATCCTCGTTATCACCGGTCAGCATGACAATTCGGTTGATATTCAGTTCCCTCAGCAGTTTAACGCCTTCAGCAGCATCCGGCTTTGGCATATCACTGAGCTCAATACTTCCCTCAAGGCTGCCTTCTATGGCAATATAAATGGAAGCCGGAGAAACAGCGTTCATATCAATACCGTTGTCCTGTAACAGGTTTTTACGGCCGCAGAGCACTTTCTTACCTTCAATTTCACCGGTAACGCCGTGTCCAGGAACCTCCACTGCATTGTCAACGGCAAAAGTTTCTGTTCCGTTCGCAGCCTTTATGATCGCTTTTGCTGCGGGATGTGCGCTGTATTGTTCAATGGACGCTGCAATTTTCAGCAGCTCATTTTCACCCATGCCGTTTAGAACATTGATTTTGCTTACACTTAATTCTCCGCTTGTCAGCGTGCCGGTTTTGTCAAACACAACCGCATCCGCACGGCTCAATGCCTCCAAATACTTGCCGCCTTTAATCAGTACACCGTTTGTGCTTTCCGCACCAATTCCCGCGTAAAATCCAAGCGGTACGGCAATGACTAGCGCGCACGGGCAGGATGCTACTAAAAAGACCATTGCACGATAAAGCCAGACTCTAAAATCCCCAAGGCCAAAAAGAGGGGGCAAAATCATGAGTAAAATCGCTAAAATGATAACGGCCGGAGTATAAATTTCAGCAAATCGTGTAATCAGCTTTTCCGCTTGACCCTTGCGCGCCGAAGCGGATTCTACCATGGAAATTATTCTTGAAGCTGCTGAATTCTGAAAATTGTTAGTTACTTCGATGGTGAGCGGCCCTTGTTCGTTCATCATGCCGGACATTACATTTGTACCCGCGGCTGCGTCAATAGGTACGCTTTCCCCGGTCAGCGCAGAAGAATTGAGTGATGAATTACCCATTCGCACAATGCCATCAAGAGGGACTCTTTCAAATGGATGGACCAGAACAGTGTCGCCAATCTTAACTTCTTCGGCATGAACAAGCTCCTCAGTGCCATCCACAATCCTGCGTGCCGTGTCGGGCCGTATTTCTGCGAGTTTTTCAATGCTTGCACGCGATTTATCAATTGCCTTGTCCTCAAGCATTTCTCCTAAGCTGAAAAGAATGGCCACCATCGCAGCCTCCGAATATTGAGCGAGGCAGAATGCGGCAATTACCGCGATGGACATCAGTGTAGTTTCATTTAGCTTAAGTTTCAGTAATGCCTTAAAACCGTCTATAAAAACCTGCCAGCCTGCCAAAACAATAGAAGTACCAAAACAGGCTGCCAAAATAATTGGAGGCATATGAAAAACGTGCTCCAAAATGACACCGGTTAAAAATAATAAAATGGAAATAATGGTTCCTATTGTGGAAAGCTTGGAATTTTCCGTTTTCTCATTGCCTCCGCAATGACCGCATCCGCAATGGTCGCACTCGCAGTGCAGTTCCTCTTCATGCATTGTGTTTTCCCTCCGTTACGTGATTTAATCCCTGCTCAAATATGAGCCGAACATGTTCATCATCCAGTGAATAAAAGGAAGATTTTCCATCGCGCCTTACCCGCACAAGGTGGGTATTCCTCAGCAACCGGAGCTGATGTGAAATGGCGGATTGCCCCATGCCCAAAATTTCTGCGATATCGCAGACGCAAAGTTCATTGTCGAGCAGTGCGCAAATAATTCTGATCCTTGTGGTATCACCAAAAACCTTAAAAAGTTCAGCGAGCGAGAAGAGTGTATCCAAATCCTGCATGCTTTTCAGTGTTTTTTCCACCAAATCTTTGTGTACGCATTTTTCTTCACAGATATCGATAGTCTCATCCATTACAGTCACCTCATTTCATGAACATATGAGCACATATTCATATGTCTTGATTATTATATTCTATTTTATTTTATTTTGCAACCCAATTGTTGAAATATTTAGCGTTATAAACGATGATATCTTCTTTAATAAGGCCAATCGACAAAGAACCAACAGGAATACGATGGATAAATAAAAAACCATATAATTTTAAACTATAATTAATTTGCAACAATAGAATATTTTATATGCAAAATTTGACCGCATTAAAGATTTATTTATTCGTAAAACTTGTATTTTGAATAAATAGTTGCTATAATATTGCAATAGGATTATCCTTGTAGGACACATTCGATGCTGAATGTGTCCTACAAGGCTTTTGCAACGCATCACTATATTATGTTGAATTGGAACTGTATTCGTGATATAATTGTCGAATATTAGCGCACTTTAGGGTAACTTGTCACGTTGATACAGGCTGTTACGAACATAATGTTTTTTTGCGCTTTTTTATTCCGGAAGAATTTTAAGGAGTGGCTACAGTGACAAAGTATGTGATAAAACGTATCGGGTATGCGTTTTTGACAATCTTTCTGATTTCGGTTATTACGTTTTCATTAATGAACATGATTCCTGGCGGGCCTTTTTTGAGTGAAAAGGCGGTTTCACCGGCTACGACTGCGGCACTGAATAAAAAGTACGGTCTTGACAAACCAAAGTATATGCAGTACATCAGCTATATGGGAAATTTGCTTCAAGGCGATTTCGGACTTTCTCTTAAGCAAACGGGAAGAACGGCAAATGACATTATTTTTTCCACATTCCCGGTATCAGCCAGATTAGGCGGAATTTCAATCATAGTCGCACTGATTTTAGGAATTACCATGGGATCGGTTGCCGCTTTGAACAGAGGGAAGTGGGGCGACAGTGTTTTAATGGTGGTTTCCACGCTCGGTATTGCAGTGCCTTCCTTTGTTGTGGCGACATTCTTAATGATGTTTTTTGGTGTGAATCTTCGCTGGTTACCGACGATGGGCCTTAAAACCCCACTGCACTATATCCTGCCGGTTGCGACACTTTCATTTTATCCAATGGCATACATTACGCGTCTGATGCGTTCAAGTATGCTTGACGCTTTGAATCAGGATTACATCAGAACCGCGCGGGCAAAAGGGGTAGGAAAGTTCTCAATGCTATTTAAACACGCAATGAGAAATGCGATTATTCCAATTATTACTTATGTTGGTCCGTTGCTTGCTTACACTGTGACAGGAAGTTTTGTTGTCGAAAAAATCTTTACGATTCCCGGCCTTGGCAGAGAATTTATCTATTGTATCACCGGTCGCGATTATCCGATGGTGATGAGCACTACGATCTTTCTGGCGATGCTGCTTGTGTTTATGAATGTAATTGTTGATATTGCCTACAAGCTGGTTGACCCGAGAATCAAATTAAAGTAAGAAAGGCGGGAAGAAAATTAAATGAAAGATATTCAATTAAAAGCAAATCCACTCAGTATGCAGTTGAATGCAGAAGATTTTTTACCTGCCAGCTCTGCAGAAAAAGAACAATTAAATGTAATGCGGGAAAGCACAACATACTGGAAGGATGCAATGCATCGCTTCAGCCAAAATAAAGTGGCGATGGTCGCGTTTGTCGTAATCATCATTATTATGTTTTTGGCGTTTGTTGTTCCAAGCTTTTACCCTTATCAATATGATCAGCAGATCCGAGGAAGTGAAGATCTACGCCCAATGCAATATTCCCAGTCCGAGCAGCAAACAATTGCTGCGGGCAAAAGTGTGTTTCCACATATTTTTGGAACTGATAAGTTTGGACGTGACCTTGGCATTCGTGTTCTACTTGGT
>DAMDEB010000170.1:6762-7632 GCA_032090075.1 Caproiciproducens sp. | reverse complement strand
CACCGAGTACAACTGGGAACGCCTTGCACAAACAATCGCTGCACAGGCCACAGAGAGGACTGTGGGGTGCATTGTGGTCGGCCTGCCCAGAAATATGGACGGAAGCGAAGGGCAAAGCGCCCAAAACGCGCGCGCCTTTGCGGAGAACCTGAAGCTGCTTGTCAGCGTTCCGGTTGAACTGCGCGACGAGCGCGGTACGACGATTACGGCGCATGGCTACCTGAATAACACCGACACACGCGGAAAAAAGCGCAAAGCAGTGGTGGACGCCGTTGCGGCAACCATCATTTTACAGGATTATCTTGACTACCGCAGGAATCATAAAAATCAATAGTAAAAATTTGGTTTAAATGCAGCAAAACGGACACCCATTAAACAATGGGTGTCCGTTTTGCTATGCTGATACGTTAGTTTCTGTCTTTGCCAAGGTAGAATAATGCGATGGTTCCCGGACCGGAGTGCGTCCCGATCACCGGCCCAATCGGGTTTATTTCGATCGCCTTGACGTGAAATTTCTTTTTGACCTGTGCGGCTATGTATTGAGCATCCTGCAAGGAATCCCCGTGGCTTACGAAAATCATTTGATTCTCCGGTTCTTCAACAGCCTTTTCCATGTGGCTCAGCAGCGCGTTTAACGACTGGCGGCGCCCGCGTATTTTTTCCATGGGGATCAAGTGCCCTTCGCTGTCAACATGCAGAACCGGTTTAATCCCTAATACGGTGCCGACAAATGCGGCCGCGCCGGAGACCCGCCCCCCGCGTTTCAAATGATTTAAATCGTCAACAGTAAACCAGTGGGCAAGGCGGCCGCGATTCTCCGTTACCCAATCGCGAACTTCGTCAATACCGAGGCCTTCCTTTTTTTTCAAC
>DAMDEB010000170.1:1677-6752 GCA_032090075.1 Caproiciproducens sp. | reverse complement strand
TTTCAACATCGCGTTGTAAACCAGCAAACCTTCACCCATGGAAGCTGCCAGCGAATCCACCGCATAAATTTTGCGCTCCGGGTACTTCCCGCTAAGTTCACCGACAGCCAGCCGGGCATTGTTGTAAGTTCCGCTCAGGCCGGAGGAAAAGGCGATATACAAAACATCCTGACCGGATTTTAATATTGGTTCAAAAATTTCGATAAAGGTAACCGGGCTGATTTGATTTGTGGTTGAAAATTCACCTGCACGCAGACGATCATAAAATTCATGGGAAGAAAGGTCGCGCTCATCCGGATAATTGCAGTAGGAATTTTCACCGATTGTAAAGGTCATAGGGATTACTTCAACGTCCATCTCACTGATTAGTTTTGGTGAAAGATCCGAGGTGGAATCCGTTATAATTTTATAATCGCTCATATTAACTGCTCCTTTTTATAAATTGAATAAATTATATAATATTTTAATTGGACTGTACACAGACAAAAAACAAAAACTGTCACTTTATAACAAAAAAGGCTCCTGAATAAATCAGGAGCCTCTTCTCATTTAATAAATCCCGCCTGGCCGTAATGTGCCAAATACCCTGCTGCTATAGCAGGTGGGTGCCAGCCCAATGGTTTCGCACTCCCTTCGTCCGGCAAAAGCCGGGAGGTCTGAAGTCCACCACCGGAGCAAAGCTCCCGATTAAGAAATGTAGGGTTATTTTTGCAACAGTCCGCGCACCAGGCAGGGTGCTGACTCAAATGTTATTCGTCGTCGTTTTCTTCGGCATCCGCATCATCGGAGTCATATAGCTCCTCAAAACGGCTTTCAAAAAGTTCCGCGAGTTTATCAAGCAGTTCTTCGTTCTCAACTTCGGCGAGCTGCTGCTCCCCGTCTTCTTCAATTGCTTCAAAGATATAATAGGTTCCTTCGGCGTCAACTTTTTGCTGAGGATCCTCAAACGTAGGCAGCAATGCATAAAAGCAGCCATCGTCATTATCAATTACATCCAGAACTTCAAATTCATGCTCTTCTCCCTCGTCATCTATCAGGGTTAATAAATCCGCACCATATTCGTCATTCATAGGGGGTCATCTCCTCATGATTAATTTATCTGTTTCTAATTCTACCTTTCCTGTTCAATTAAGTCAACAGGAAAATATAGAGTTAAAAATAATACATAAAATTTTATAAAAATATTTTTAAATTATATTGACATTCCCTATAGAGCCGACTATAATAAAGACAGAACAAAGGATGATTTTTAAGACGGCCGGGGTACTCAACAGGTGGTGTCACAAAAATGACATCATAAGCAAAGGGTACAAGGAAGGTGCCGGCAGAGAAGTCAGACCAGGATGTGAAAGGGGTGAGTCCAATGGGCGAGGAACCATTTTTTCAGGGCAGCGGCCTTAGGTTTGTTGGGCGTAGCTGCAGTCATCGGATGTTAAAATAAGATGATTGGGGGGTCACCGAAAGTCATGCAGTAAGAAATGACTGCTCAGAGCAAGCGCTATGGAAGCAGATTCAAATGAAAGAACTACTATTCATATAAAATGATGAGCAAAGAAATAAATTCCCAAAAATAGTTCGTCGGCTGTTTTATGAAAGGATAATGGTAAAAGCTACGTTAAACATTCAACCTAAAAATTCAATTGGCGACGAAAAACTAAATCAGTTAGGTTCTGTGTGATCTATCATTTCAAGCCCGTTTTTTGCTTTTGATAAAAAGCGTTTTTGTGTAAATGTGAAGGGGCAGTTCAGAATATAGTCTAAAACACAGTAGGACTTTAACCGAAAAAATTGAAATTGGTGATTCCAATGTATCATGAAGGTAATTTGTATAATCAGACTCAGTAAACTTTAAATAGTATTATAATAAACAATCAATTCGGGGCTCTGGCAATTAGTTTTGCCGGAGCTCCTGTTTTTATGTTAAAAACTGTGAGCAATTTCGAGAAGTGGATTTGTGTTGAATAAGAATTGCAACGAGCACCGGTGCGGCGAAATTATTGCCTGCACTCGGGTGCTTTTTTATTTAATATATGCTGAAAGGCGTATTTGGTGCATCAAAACATAATAGCGAAACAATGGAGAACAAACAATAAATGCCCAATCTGAAATAAAAAAATGAGGACCACCTAAAAGGTGTTTTTTGTTTTAGATTTACAAGCTTGTTATTACACGACTGATTATGTTAAAATAATATAAAATTCAAAAAAAGAAGTGATAAAGTGACGAAAACTAAGTTGAAGATAAAAGCAGACGGCTTTTTAAATAAATATTTTTCGGGTGACTCCATCAACTATCGGCAAATTATCGCTATTATTATGCCAATATTGGTCGATCAGGCTTTTGTTGTCGGTCTTGGCTTGCTGAATACGGCTATGATCAGCTCCTCTGGCGTTGCGGCGGTCAGTGCGGTCAACATGGTTGATTCGCTGAACATTTTTTTAGTCAATGTATTTATTGCAGTAGCGACCGGCGGCACGGTTGTAGTCGCACAATACAAGGGCAGCAGAAACGACCCCATGGTTTCAAAAGCGGCAGCCGGTTCGGTGTCCTCGGTATTTCTGTTGGCAGCCTTTATCAGCGTGCTGGTGATTGTGTTTCACACGCCGACATTAAGCCTGCTGTTTGGAAATGCGCAAGCCGATGTTTTCAGCAATGCAAGAATTTATTTAATCGGCAGCAGCATTTCTTACTGTGGAATCGCGACGGTCGAAGCTGTCTGCGGCGCACTTCGCGGAGTGGGGGAAACAAGGTCTTCGCTCGTTCTTTCGCTTACAATGAACCTTTCCTATGTAGTCCTCAATTTTTTGTTTATCTACGTACTGCACATGGGCGTTTTAGGGATGGTGATTTCGCTTAATATATCAAGATATATTGGAGCAGGCTGTTCCATACTTTACTTGATCAAGGGTAATACCTCTTTGAATTTCAAGATGAAAGATGCCCTGCACTTTGACCCGTCCATGCTGAAAAAAATTCTTTACATTGGCGTTCCGTTTGCTGCGGAGCAAATGTTTTTCAACGGCGGGAAAATATTAACCCAGACTTTTATTGTTCAGCTCGGTGTACTGGCAATGGATATTAATGCAATTACCAGTTCAATTGTCGGCTTATTTCAAATTCCGGCGAATGCGCTGCTACTCTCGACGGTTACGGTTATTGGTCAGTGCATGGGTCGGCGCGACGTAAAAGATGCACGAAAATTTATTAAATCCTTTCTTTGCCTTTCCTCCGTGTCATTTGTATTTATGCTTCTGCTTGTGATGCCTTTGTTCAATCCGCTCGTCTCTCTATTTAATCCCCCAGCGGCTGTTGTGCCGACTATTTACAAAATTATGCTGATTACCGGTCTTTCGCAAATTCCACTCTGGTCAATCAGCTTTATAACGCCGGCGGCGCTAAGGGCGGCCGGGGATTCAAAATACACTTCCGTTGTGTCTATGCTGTCTATGTGGCTGTTCCGCGTCGTCCTCGGCTATATTTTAGGAGTTGTACTGCCTTTCGGAATCGTTGGTGTTTGGGTTGCTATGGTTTGCGAGTGGGGTGTGCGCGGTACCGTTTTTCTTTTCAGGTTTAAGGGTAAAAAATGGTATCAACACCATTTGATTGACGATTGATACTACTCTCCAATTAAAATATAGATTTCAATTGGAGAACGCCCGGCTACGCCGTGCTTGTTTTGCGCTTAAAATAAGCGAAAACCCATCTCATGCTAAATCCAATGCGCTCCGCGCTATAAAAACGTGGTGTCACATTTTTAATAGATTTTAGTATAACGGTTGTCATGAAAGAATAGAAAAGTGGCAGTGTAAAATGTTTTTGCATTTTACACTGCCACTTTTAAAAATATTTTAGTGCGCGTCGCAGGCGCAGGATTCACATTCCGGAATTTCGCCTACGAAAGGTGTCGGGTCGACGCCCTTCTTTCTGTAATAATCAGCAACTGCGGATTTAATTGCCTGTTCAGCCAAAACAGAACAGTGAACTTTAACGGCCGGCAGTCCATCCAATGCTTCCATAACTGCTTTATTGGTCAGCTTCAGAGCATCTTCAATCTTTTTACCTTTAATCAGTTCGGTGGCCATTGAACTTGTAGCGATTGCAGCGCCACAGCCAAAAGTCTTGAATTTTACATCTGATATAATGTCGCCGTCTACCTTAATATACATCCTCATGATATCTCCGCACTTCGGATTGCCAACCTCTCCAACACCGCTTGCATCGGCAATTTCGCCCACATTACGCGGATTTGCAAAATGATCCATTACTTTTTCGCTATATGCCATATGAATTACCTCTTTTAATTATAATATAGTATGATAAGAAGTGAAAACAAGTACAAACTAAAATTGAGTCACGTATTACTGCGAAAATCATTCAAATTTCTTTTCACCGGATAAAATTTCTTCCCATAGAGGGGACATGGAGCGCAAGCGCTCGACAATCTTGGGCAGAACATCAAGAATGTAGTCTATATCTTCCTCTGTGTTTTGTTCGCTGAAGGAAAGCCTCAATGAACCGTGTGCAATTTCATGTGGCAGTCCAATTGCCAACAGCACATGGCTGGGGTCAAGTGAACCGGAGGTGCAGGCAGAGCCTGAAGACGCACACACACCTTTTAAGTCGAGCATCAGCAACAGGGACTCGCCCTCAATGCCTTCGAAGCACATGTTAACATTGCCCGGCAGACGCTTTACTCTGTCTCCGTTCAAACGCGAACGTTCCATTTTTAACGCGCCGTCAATCAACCTGTCCCTCATTTTCGTCAAGCGTTTTGTGCGCTCATCAATATTCGCACAGGCTTCTTTTAACGCAACGCTCATTCCTACAATACCGGCTACATTTTCGGTGCCGGCTCTGCGGCCGCGTTCCTGCGCACCGCCGTCAATCAAATTTGGTAATTTGATTCCTTTGCGAATGAACAGAGCACCAACGCCTTTTGGTGCGTGAAATTTATGACCTGAAAGGGATAATAAATCAATGTTTTGCTCATTTACATTAATATGAACATTACCGACAGCCTGAACCGCGTCAGTGTGAAAAATTACGCCATGTTTTTTGCAAACCGCGCCGAGTTC
>DAMDEB010000170.1:770-1667 GCA_032090075.1 Caproiciproducens sp. | reverse complement strand
TCGGTTGAATCGTGCCGATTTCATTATTGGCATACATAATAGTAACAATCGCGGTGTCCTCACGAATTGCCGCTTCAAGTTCTTCCGGACGGACGAGCCCATCGCGGTGTACATCCAGATAAGTAACCTCAAAGCCTTCCTTTTCGAGCGCTTCACAGGAGTGTAAAACTGCGTGATGCTCAAATGTGGAAGTAATAATATGCTTTTTACCTTTTTTTGCCTGCTCGTGGGCAACACCTTTAATCGCCCAGTTGTCGGCTTCACTGCCGCCTGAGGTAAAGAATATCTCGTTTGGCAAAGCGCCAAGGCAATCAGCAACCGTTTCGCGCGCAAGTTCAAGAGGTCTTTTTGCTTCACGGCCAACCGAATAAAGACTCGAAGGATTGCCATAAAAATCGGTATAAAAAGGCTCCATTGCTGCTAAGACGGATTTTGAAACAGGAGTTGTTGCGGCATTATCCGCGTAAATAAAACGTGCCATGTTATCACCCTTACTAAATATTATCAATTTTGTAGGATTTCTACTTTTTATAATATACACCATTTTGGTATAGATTACAATAGAATATAAAAAATTATTTAAATTTCTCGGCAGCAGTCACTGCAAGCCTGTCGCAACGTTCATTTTCAGAATGTCCGGCGTGACCCTTTACCCAGTTTACCGTAACTTTGTGTTGCTGTAAAAGAGTAAGCAGAGCTTCCCATAAATCAGTGTTCAAAGCTGGTTTTTTATCTGCCTTGCGCCAATTGTTTTTCTGCCAGCCTTTTGCCCAGCCTTTTGTGATTGCATCGCAAACGTATTTGGAATCGCTGTATAAGTTTACTTCGCAAGGTTCTTTTAAAAGACGGAGTGCTTCTATTACTCCACTCAGTTCCATACGATTATTGGTAGTGTTG
>DAMDEB010000170.1:277-760 GCA_032090075.1 Caproiciproducens sp. | reverse complement strand
AGTGTTGGCCGCGCCGCCGCTGATTTCCTTTTCGGTGCCGTTGCAGCGCAGGACAGCGCCCCAGCCTCCCGGACCCGGATTTCCGCTGCACGCTCCGTCGGTAAAGATTTCGACTTGCTTCATTTAATCATCCCTTAGTATTATCAATTATAAATACAATATTAGTATAGCATATTTAATCAATACAAACAATTCTATCCTTCGTTTAGGAGTATTAATTTTGGATATAATATAATTTATCGCCCCACGGGTGCAATGACTTGACAGTAATTGCGAATCAATGTACAATTATATAGATATTTGTGTCCGGATTTTTTTTAAATTAGCTTTATATTTAGACATTAAATATATTTGAAACCGCATAGGTTATGCGGCTGCTTTCTCACTTCTGTTACAGCTGCCCGCGCAGTGTAAGAGGGTGCAAAAATCAACATGGATACACCATGCCCGCTTCGGCACCGTTTGCCGGCGGACTTTATTGGT
>DAMDEB010000170.1:0-267 GCA_032090075.1 Caproiciproducens sp. | reverse complement strand
TAACAATGGAGGTTATTTCGTGACGGAAAAAAATCAAACAAACCCGGCAGAGGTAAAGATTGCCGAGGAGTCGCGTATCGACGCGGCAAATGAGGGGCGCTCAACACTTTATCAAAAGATCGTAATGCCCAAAAAACCGGTGCAGAGAACGGTTCCCGCTGCTCGGCACAGAACGCAGAAGCCCGCTGATCAGGTCATTGGCGGCGAGCCAGTGCAGATAAAGGAAGCAAATCAGGTCGAACAGCCAAAACAACTGAACAAACCAAA
>DAMDEB010000169.1:3762-7662 GCA_032090075.1 Caproiciproducens sp. | reverse complement strand
TCGCGTTAAGCTGGAATAACCCTGTGAATTGCCCAACAAAGAGCAGAACAATCGGAAGAACAATGTAACCGGAAGTCTGGAAAGATTCCATATAGCTTTTGCTTCTTCCGGAAACAAGCACCATAAAAATAACGCCAAAGACGGTTATGGCAGGAGCAAGTAAAAGCACCAGTACAAGCCAGTTCCAATTGAGGAAGAAAGGCATTTTTAAAATAATATCACCAATTGAAATGACAATGGAGTAGACGACAAAAGAAATCGCCGTTGAAATTCCGGATAAAATAATGCAGCCCAAAACCTTTGCTTTAAAAATTGATTTCAGGCTCAGCGGTGTTAAAAGCAGGGTCTGAATAGTACCTCGTTCCTTCTCACCGACAAAGCTGCACGCAGCCGTCACACTCGACGCCATCAGCGGTATCATTAAAAAGAACATGGGACATACGACATTCGTCATAATATAAAACATACTCTGCTGCACCGTGAAACTTTTAAATTCCGGTGGCAGGAGCTTTAGCATCTGGTCCACTCCGTTCATCTGATCCGCAGGTATAAAGAAAATCATGACAAGGTACATAACAGGAAGAAATACAACCATAATGATTGGCAGAGCAAGCAACGTGTTACGCGCCATTTTTGTGTTCCAGATTTCGCCGAAGTCCTTGTTGACAACAGCCTGTTCGGCTGAAGATACAAATTTCATTGCAATACCCCCTGACGTTCCACATATCCAAAATAGACATCCTCAAGTGTAGGCTTTACGAGCCGTGCTTCAAAAACATCGTGTCCACTTTCAATGACCTTTTTTAACAGCTGCGGCATATCCTGTTCTGTTTTCACTTCTGTCTGCCACCAGCCGTTGTCAGCTGTGAAGTCTTCCAATGTGTCCCCTTCGGTCAGACGAAAACCGGCTTTGATCTGGAGGCCGATGTTTTTGCAGAGTGTGGGAAGATCCCCCGCGGCAAGCAAAATACCCTTTTCAATAATGCCATAGTTTGAACAGATATCCTGTGCGTAACGGAGCTGATGAGTGCACAGAAAAACCGTCGTGCCCGTGTTCTTCGCCAAAGCGGTTATCAGCGCGTTCACGGCTTGTGAGGATTCCGGGTCAAGTCCGCTCGTGGGTTCGTCCAGAAAAAGCACCTGCGGCCTGTTGATTAGGGCGCGAGCCAATGAAAGGCGCTGCTCCATCCCAGTGGAATAAGCGCTCAGTTTTTTGTCGCGTGCATCCCACAAATCAAGTTCTTTGAGTAATTCAGCCCCTCTTTGGTTACAGGCCTCCTTCGACATTCCGAACGCTTGTGCAAAAAACACGAGGTTTTGCATACCGGTTAACTGGCCGTACATTCTGGCTGTTTCCGTCATGACACCGCAAAGGCGATGTACTTCGCACGGGTTTTTCTCCGGTGCCAAATCAAGCACACAGCATTCTCCCTTTGTGGGCTTTAAAAGTCCGGTAAGAAGTTTAACCGTTGTCGTTTTTCCGGCGCCGTTTGGCCCTAAAAAGCCAAATACACCGCCCTGCGGGATGTCCAAATTCAGATCATTTAAAGCGAATATGCGGCCATCATAGGATTTAGTGAGATTTTTAGCACTAATTGCGAACACAAACAGTCACTCCTTTATTTTTACGGTTTCGTATCCATTTTTATCTTGGAAAAGTCGTGAATTTGCTTAATATTTTCGGTAATGCCTCGTTTATCCGCGGCAGCCATGAGTTTGCTGCGGTTTTTCAAAAGCTTTTGCATTTCTTCAACTCCGCCCGGTCCCGCAATACAACCGCCTTCGCAGGCCATACCCTCTACAAAGTCTTCCGGCAGACGCCCGGAATTTAAAATCATTAAGGTTTTTTTGCATTCCGCCGCTCCATTACATTTTACACAGGTGAACGGCGTATCAAAGCCCTCCTCCTCCAATAGAGCGCTAACCGCACCGGAAACTCCGCCGCTTTGCGCGTAGCCTTTGCCCGCAAGACTGCCGTCCTGCTCATTTTCCGCTTCGTCAAGCACATTGACTGCCTTTGCGGTAAACATGGCCTCGAGCTCTTCAAATGTCATTACATAATCAGCGGTATCCTGTATCTTTTGAATTTCAATCTTCTTTGCAATACACGGCCCCACAAACACAACCTTGCAATCGGGATGTTCAGACTTGATGTATCGCACAACCAATGTCATCGGCGAACCGGTACTTGAAATCAGCGGGATTAGCTTTGGAAAATGCTTTTCAATCATCTCGACGAAAGCAGGGCAGCAGGAAGTAGTCATTTTGCTTTTATTTTCAAGTGCTTCCTTAAGTTCATGTGCCTCGTGGTAAGTAGTCGCATCTGCACCAAGAGAAACTTCAAACGCACCCGCGAAACCAAGTTTTTTGATCGCTGATTTAAGCATACCAACATTTGCCAAACCAAAATGGCCCTCGATTGCCGGTGCAAAAACTGCATAAACAGGAGCGTCGCTTCTAATATCATTAATTACATCCACAATACTGGAACGGTCGGTAATCGCACCGAACGGGCAATTCTTTGTGCAGGCTCCGCAGTTAATGCAGCGCGCATAATCAATTGCCGCACGCTGATACTCATCTTTGGTAATCGCCTTAACTGGGCACGCCCTGATGCAGGGACGCATGGTGTCAGAAATAGCGTTGTAAGGGCAGGCTGTAGCGCAGCGGCCGCATTCCTTGAACTTAGTTGGGTCAATATAGGCGCCTTTGGGTGTAATGGATATCGCACCGAAGGGACAGGCATTCTGACATTTTTTTGCCAGACAGTGCTGGCAGTTATCCGTGACAGTAAAACGGCTGATTGGGCAGCCCTCACAGGCGGCCGGAAGAACAGCTACAATATCCCCGTCACTCTGCCCCGGCAGATTTTTACCCCTTGCCGAAACAAGGCGTTCCCTGATGATTTCCCGCTCACGGTAAATACAGCAGCGAAAAGCCGGCAGCGGCCCGGGAATAATATCGTAAGGGATTTTGTCAAGATTTTCCTCAAGTGTTCCTTCATACGCGTATTTTGCCACTTGAGTAAGCACCTCATATTTCAGCTGTTTTGCGTCATTATCGTATTGCATGAATAATTATCCTCATTTTTAATAATAAAATTTTTCTACTTTCTTTCCCAGTTGCCGCATGATATCACAAAGCTCATCAATCAGCTTTATTTTGATACTAAGGTCGGCAGGGAGCCCCGGGTTCTGATGTGCAGGATTAATAGCTTTTCCAATAAAAGCTTTCAGGTCGGTACAGTCCTCCAAAAGTATCTTTGCAATCATTGCGGCACCGTTCGGTTCGTCCAAATCGCGGAAGTAATAGGAGTCCGCTTCGCGGAAAAGGTACTTTTTTAGAATTTCCACTGTTTTACTTAAGGTTAAAACCCCTTCGGTCACAAGGTCAAGCCCGTCAATTTTACCGATTGGCGGAAGATCCGGATCCGTGTAACTGATGGAGGTTTCTATTTTGCGGTTCAGTACTCTGGCGGCAATATTTGCGCTCGTACCGCCGCAGATAATCCGTTTACCCGGGGAAGTCATAAAGTCATGAACCATGCGGTTGTCATCTTCCACATGAACCGGAGGACCGGAAAACAGGTTGACCACACTGCGATGCGCAATTTTTAAAATCAAATCTGTTGAGTCGTCTCCCGGTTTGTCAAGGTAAAGCTCATTAACAGCCTGTGACAGGGAAACCGCGAGCCGCGGAGCAGATGTTTCTTTTAATGTCGTCTTTGCAAGCCACGCGGAAACATTGCCCCAATTCCAGCCGAAATTGAGTGCCTGCCCCACTCCGGCATAAATAACGCCGTCGCTCACAAGCGCAAGCACGTCGCCGGGCTGAACGGTAAAGCGGCTTTCAGTAACCGTCTTTCCGGCACAGTCCTTCACTTCAGAAAAAACCTCCAAA
>DAMDEB010000169.1:2107-3752 GCA_032090075.1 Caproiciproducens sp. | reverse complement strand
GTTGCGTACAAAGATGCAGGGAGGATTATCGAATTCAACAAGAAAAACGTCGCCGTTATCCTTAATTTTAATAATACTGAAAGTGGAATAGGCCAATTGACGCACGTTACAAACTGGCAGCGTTTTGGCGATGGTGTCCACTGCTTCCTCAACAGTTGCACCTTCGTCAAGCATTGTGGAGAGAATGCTGCTGGTCAGGGTGGAAAGAATATTGGCTTTCACCCCGCTGCCGAGTCCGTCCGCTAAAACAGCAATGGTAGCATCCTCTGTGCGCGAAATCGCTATTTTATCACCGCAAAGCTCCTCACCGTGCTTGTTAAGACTTCGGTATGCAATGTCAACGTGCATTTTCATTATTCATCACCGTCAAATACAATCATATTTTTAAGCTTCGTAAGGGTCACTTTTGTTTCAGCAGTGGTTTCACCAAGCAGGCTTGCAATTTGCTGTGCTGCAACCATTTGTTTATTGATTACTTTTTGCGCCATCTCTATGGTCTCATTCCTAAGTATGTATTTATTCTCAAGATCGGCTTCGTCCTGAGTAATATCTTTAAAGATACCCATCGCAATTTCTTCCTTTGCGATGTATACAATCGTCTGCATCGTTGTAATTCCGTATTCCTTGTAATGCACTTTTTTGTCTGTGATGGACGCAAACTGAAAGTCAGAAGAATCTATGATTTCAAAGATGCATTTTTGCAGTGCCTCACGGCGCGTTACTTTAAACGCATTTTCAGCAGCTGCGTTAAATTCTATAATGTTTAAATCTTTATCAACAATAATCGTGATGTTGGGCGTTTCAGTCAATACATAATTAGAGAGCGATTCGGCGCGCTCTTTCATGTACGGCATACACATGGTAAGTTCGGCCTTCCCCTGATAAACGGCGACCGCCTTGTCACGGCAGGTCGGATAGCCGCAGGAGCCGCAATTAAGCTCATCTGCCGGAGATTCCTTCCCGATTTTCAAAAGGATGGAGCGAATCGTCTCTTCGTCAGGAATATCTTCCTTGGCAGAACGATCAACAAACTGCATTCCCATCGGAATCTGTTCCGGTAAACGGGGATATTCCTCACAGTCCTCATCTGCATATTGCTTGATTTTCACTGCATTGGAAAAGCGGGAAACGGAATCTTTAATCGCTACAGGGCCGTTGATGCAGCTGCCTCTGCACATATTGATTTCGATAACACAATGATTCAGCTCACCGCGCTCCATTGCCCTGCAAAAATCAATGCATTCAGCAGAACCGCTGACACTGAGCATCTTCCAGCCGTTCGTATCCCCCATCGACTCCAGTGACGCAAGAATACCCTGTGCAACCGGATACATACGCAGTATTTTGGAACTGGAATTGAGGAACGACGCAGGCTGTGCGTCATCTATAACAATATTTTCCTCTTTGAGCCACTTTTCCAGATCATCAAAAGTAAGAACAGCATCAACATCATTGTTATGTCGTATGTCGGCGGCCTCATCAATTTTCGCAATACACGGGCCAACAAAAACAACTCGTACGCCGTGGCCGAAGCTCTGTTTTAACAGCCTGGCATGAGCAATCATGGGTGAGACCACGGGCGCCATCTGGCCGACAAGGGACGGGTAATATAACTCTATCAGTCTGTTTACCGATGGGCAGCAGG
>DAMDEB010000169.1:0-2097 GCA_032090075.1 Caproiciproducens sp. | reverse complement strand
GGTAATAATATTTTTCATCTTGTTTTCCTGCATCAGTTTGTGGTATTCCGCGGTCACATAAGCCGCGCCCATACTGGTTTCGGCCACACCATAGAAGCCAAGCGCCTTTAATGCGCCGGCGAATTTTTTAACATCGTCAAAATCAAAAGAAGCATAGTAAGACGGCGCTACTGAAAGGATGACCTTTTCTCCCTTTTGAATGAATTCCTTTACAATTGCAACATCGCTGGTGAGTGTTTTTGCGTTTTGCGGGCACTGTTCAAGGCAAGTGCCGCATAAGACACAGTCCCTGTCGATAATTTGAGCCTGCGCGTTTTCAAATTTTATGGATTTAACCGGACAAACCTTAACGCATTTATAGCAGTTTTTACAGTTTGCCGCTTTTAGACCGATAATCCCCATCTGATTTCACTCATTTCCGCTTATTTTAATTTAATCTTTTCAATATTTCATTGTTAAAAAATGGTTCAACTTCCACAGGAGTAACATTAAAGCGCTCGTCGTCAATACAAAGACATACGCCATTTTTTGAACATTCACCCATGCAAAACGAACCCTTGAGTGTGATCTGGTCGCCGAGGTGATCCAATGAAATAAGCCTCTCAAGGATTTTGATGACGTCGCGTGAACCTTTTAAGTGACAGGAGCTGCCAATACAAATTGTTATTTCCAAAGATATCATCCCTTTCTGATGTGAACAGCGAGAAGAACGTTGTTAATTATTTAACATAAAATGATTATACCATTGATTGCAGCTGGTGGCAAGAGTGTTCGCAAGAAATTAAGAGCAATATCACCTAATAAATGTGCTTTTATTTGTAAATAATTCCGGTTGACACGAACCGGTTGTTTTATATTATAAGATTTTTCGCAGTAATTTTCAATAAAAATCGAAATTTTGAGTAAACTCTATAAAAATGGCGCGTCATATGACGCGCCATAAGCTATATTTGCGTTAAGCTTATTCCAAGTTTAATTTTCTTTGCAGCATCCAGTTGGTAAGAATATAATATAATGCGCCAAAAAAGAGCGTGTAGAGAATTATCCAGAGCATTACAAGCTGCACCGCACCAATTTGCGCGGACATTGTGGCTCGATTTAGGGATTCAAAATAACGCTGAAAAGTTCCCCCAAACGAAGTAATGATAACGGACGCGACAATCTGCTCAATAATTCCAAAACCAAGATATGCGCCCAAACCGGCCAAAAGCTTATGTTTTGAACTCATATTGCCAATTGTGATGGCGGCATAGATCGTAACAATACTTCCAAGTGTGGCGATAATAACAAGCACAATTCCTTCCAGCAGAATTACATATCCACTCGCTCCAAGGCTGTTAAACGCAGGAACGGCCTGTGCTAAGAATTCATGAATACCCTGAATCGTTTTTTCGTTCACCGCCATGACAAAAATGGCAATAAACGACACAATCACACTCAGGAGCGACCACATCAGACTTACAATCATTTTGGAGTCAATGTGTGCGTGCGCCTTTACCGGCAAAGTAAAGGAGAGGTAGCCTTCATCGGTAAGCAGATTTTTATTGAACCGCTGTATGGTTACAATCAAAGTCATTACACAAATGCCCACAATAATCACTACAAAAACCGACATCGCAATAATCTGCGGGATTCGCAGATAATCGGCATTGACCGCCATAAAGAATTTGTTAAGCAAAGCAAAAACAATAAGCAGTGCGTACATAGGCAGGAAAGTTCTTGAGGTTGCCTTGATTTCGTATTTTAAAAGTTTTCCTAACATTTGAATACCTCCCTGAACAACGTGTCTACGCTCTTGTTCTCATGCTCACGAATATCGTCGACCGTGGAGGTCAGTACGATGCTGCCTTTATTAATGAAGATAATCCCATCCAATATTTTCTCAACATCGGAAATAAGGTGCGTTGAAATGATAATGGACGCATTTTCGTTGTAATTGCCGATGATCGTATCCAGGATATAATCTCTTGCGGCAGGGTCAACACCGCCGATTGGCTCATCCAAAAGATAAAGCTCAGCTTCGCGGCTCATGACCAAAATCAGCTGTACCTTTTCTTTTGTTCCTTTACTCATTGTCTTGAGCCTTTGAGCAGGATC
>DAMDEB010000168.1:7275-7679 GCA_032090075.1 Caproiciproducens sp. | reverse complement strand
TCAAAAATTCCTCCAGAAACGGTTCCACACCGAAATTCGTCAGCGCGGAGCCAAAAAACACCGGTGACAGCTTGCCGTGCCTGACTGCGTCAATATTAAATTCGTAACCTGCTCCATCCAGCAGTTCAATGTCATCGACAAGAATTTTACGGTAGTATTCGGTAATCAGCGAGTCCAGCTTTGCGTCGTTGATATCCACTTCCGTGGATTCAACTTCACGCTGCCCGTTGTTGGCCGTAAACGCAATAATCTCTTTTCTGTTTCGATCATATACGCCTTTGAAGTCTTTGCCGGAACCAATTGGCCAATTCATCGGAAAGGTCTTTATCCCCAGTTCTTTTTCAATCTCTTCCAATAAATCAAATGGGTTTCTCGCATCCCGATCCATTTTATTGATAAAAGTA
>DAMDEB010000168.1:6612-7265 GCA_032090075.1 Caproiciproducens sp. | reverse complement strand
AAAATCGGAATATCCCTTAACATACAAACTTTAAATAGTTTTCTGGTCTGCTTTTCAACACCTTTGGATGCATCGATAACCATTACCGCCGAATCGGCAGCCATCAGCGTGCGGTAGGTATCTTCGGAGAAATCCTGATGTCCAGGCGTATCCAGAATATTAATACAATAATTATTGTAATTGAACTGCATTACAGAGGAAGTCACAGAAATTCCTCTCTGCTTCTCTATTTCCATCCAGTCAGAAACGGCATGTTTCGCTGTTTTTTTGCCCTTTACCGACCCTGCCAACGCAATGGCGCCGCCGTACAGCAAAAACTTTTCTGTTAAGGTGGTCTTGCCCGCATCAGGGTGAGAAATAATTGCGAAAGTTCTTCTTCTTTTGATCTCGTTTACGTTACTTGACAAATTTCTTCCTCCAGCCAATTGAAATACATCTAATTGTAAATCATTTATCCAAAATAATCAAATATAATTTTACTCCCACGCTTGTTGATTGAAGATACTTAAAATAAACTTAATAAAATATTTGGTAATTTTTGTAATAAGCTCCCCACTCTGTTGTGCTGCTCTTTAAGATATATCTGATCCATTCAAACGATAACCGCCAATATTACAGCAGTAATCAAGGTATTCATGACTAAGGTATGTCAA
>DAMDEB010000168.1:5506-6602 GCA_032090075.1 Caproiciproducens sp. | reverse complement strand
AAAATATAACATTTTTTCAATGATTGACTGGCAATTTGATCAAAAAAGTCGGTTTAAAATATATGGTGTTTCTTGGTGTAGTTACTTGACATAATTAGTAAATAAAAATATAATTAGAAACATATTAATTCTATTGTATTTATGCGGTGCTGTGCCCACTCTGTGACCAATTCGGCACTGCAAGATACTTCTTATACGAATAAATCAGAGGGTCAATAAGAATCGTGCAGAAAAAACGAAAACAAACGGAGGAAAATCATGAAAAAAAGGCTACTCTCTCTTGTACTTTCACTTGTAATGGTTGCAGCATTCAGCATTCCCGCTTTTGCGTCTGGCATAAATTCGGACGGCACACTCCAGCTTGATATGAGCAGTACGCTTCTATCGCTAAATGTCGGGGACAACGCACAGCTCACCGCTTCCCTAATGGGCTGTGAAGCTGATGTAACATGGTCGTCAAGCAACAACAATGTGGCAACCGTTGACAGCAATGGTTCGGTAACCGCTGTGGGCTTTGGCCGTACCGATGTGACCGCCAAGACGGTTGACGGCTCCTATGGAACCTGCACCGTACAGGTTGCCTACAGAGGCATTGATATCTCAAAGCATCAGGGCAATATCGACTGGAATGCGGTGAAGGCCAGCGGAATCAATTTTGCTTTGATTAAAGCAACAGAGGGTGTTGACTATATAGACCCGAACTTTACAACCAATGCGCAGGGAGCCGCCGCCGCAGGGCTGAACATTGGCGCATATCACTTTCTGCGCGCCGGCGATGTACAAAAACAGGCAAGCCAATTTATTGACGCTATCAAACCATACCAATGGAATTATCCCATCATCTGTGACGTGGAGCATGCAGAGCTGCAATCACTCGGCAAAGCGGCTATAACCGATATGGTCGTCACGTTTTGCGAAGCTGTAAGGGCTGCAGGTTATACTCCTATGGTGTACGCAAACCCATATTGGTGTTCAACCTACCTGGATATGACTCGATTAAGCGCTTATGACCTGTGGCTGGCACACTACAATGTGGACTCCCCCAGCACGAAAAATCCGTTTACCATATGGCAGTACACCAGCACCGGCTCTGTTC
>DAMDEB010000168.1:2450-5496 GCA_032090075.1 Caproiciproducens sp. | reverse complement strand
GGGAACACGGCACAACGGTTGTCAACACCCTGCAGTGTGACACCGGATCGCCTTATTCCTTTGGCACAAACAGCAGTTACATCTACAAAATAACGACCGCCGCTGTAGTTGCCCCTAAAGCTGTTTCTTCCAATTCCTCCGCGGTAACTGTGGCATTCTACGGTAAGACCAGCGGCGGATATCTCTATAGAATCACAAACGTAAACGCCGGAACCGCAGTCATTACAACAACTGCGTCAGACGGCTCCTCCGCCTCCTTCACAGCGTATGGTAAGGCAAGCGGATTAGTCTCCGACACGCCTGCGGCAATTACCATGCAGCGTGGAAAAACCTATCAGTTTAAATTCACACCCGTCGGCGTGACAGGAGTGCCAAAGTTTACAACCGCGAACGGCAGCGTAATCAGTACCGTACAGGTTACGAAATACGGCAACAGCTACCTGTATAAAATTAAAGCAAACGGAAAAGGCTGCACCGGCGTTTATTCCACACTTCCGGGCCAGCAGGCGGTTCGCCAGTGTCGCATAACATAATACGTACTTTTTAGCGGACAGGGGAGAAAATTCTCCCCTGTCCGTTTTTTATTACCAAATATAAAATTTAAAGAAAAAACGATGTAATCACCTTGAAAATTTTGCGGCATATCCTTTAAATTCCCTAAAATAAGCCTGTATGATTTTTTCGGTACAGTGAAAACTATAAAGGGGGTGATTGAATGGATAGTCTGCCGCTTGGCTTTGGGATGGCTCTTGCACAGAACGTGGATGCCATGGAATACTTTTCAGCGCTGCCTAAACAAAAGCAGGAAGAGATCATTGGCCACACGCACCAAATTGATTCGAAGCAAGAAATGCACGCTTATGTGCAAAGCCTGACAAACAAAATTTAACAGTTATATCTTTGAGCAGGATGGCAATGATAATAGCGGCAGGGCCTATATCGTATTTAAAAAAACGTGCCTTGTGCATGGATATATACCCTGTTAGGGTGAGGTTCAAACCTCACCCGGTCTACATAGGCAAAAGAGGTGATTCTACGAATAATTTTTATTATGGCAGCGCCAATTTACCCATTGTAAACGAAATGCTTGGTAACGACGAAACTACGAATGATTATCTTTCTTCCCTTCCGGATGAAGTTCAGCAGGAGATCAAGCAGCACAAAGAAAATTTTCATTCGGCGGAGGAACTGCACCAGTTTGCGGAAGACCTAATGAAAAGATCATAACAATAAGAGCGGAGTGAAAGCTCCGCTCTTATTGTTATATTGGATTGGATCTTTCTTTTGTGTGTTTTGCCTTCCCTTGAATTTCGGGCACCGGGGATACATCATTCTTTGGAATATGCGTTTTATGATTGCTTTCCGTTCCATGCGGCTCTTTTGGGTCCGGGCGCCTCATTCCCGCTTTTGCCACAGCTTCTCCTCCTTAAACATCATTATTTTTAATGGACTGCTTTTTTGCATTTTTGTTTTGATTTTGATTTTCCTGTGTAATCGGCGTTTGTCCGTTTGCCTTTTTAATCCGGTCCCGCTTGTTATCCGGCTGGCTGTCCTTTGGCATAACAATCACCTCCTGCCGCTATTATGTGCAAACCAAATGGCTGTATTCATATTTTCAATATGTTGAAATTACTTTACGTACTCATACCCCGCTTCATCACTCTTTAAATCAAATAACTGTACATTTCGGCGGTAAAAACGAAAGCGCGCACGACAAGATGTATTTTCACGAATCATCCGCGTCATCACGCCAGATTTTGGAGCAAACAACTGCTGCGGAGATTTAGACAGCATGTCCACCTCAAGGACATATTCCCCTTGCTTGAGTATAAATCCGGCTTCATTGCAGCGAACGATTTTCACTCCGTTGTAAGTGGCGAATCGGTACTCCATTCCTTTATAATTGACCACACTGATACAGCCTTGAAAATGAAAACCGCCAAACGGGATTTCGGCAATCGAAACCATAATACTGCACGAATTCTCGGTAAATCGATTGCACTGCACCCAAAGATAGCTCGTCGGAAAGGAAGTTCCCCAATCTTTTTCAATATATCCATGACCGCCGTTCAAATCAATTTCCTCACCGTTTAATGTAAGCGAGCCGGTTAAACTGTGTTTCATGCTGATTACACCATGATTGCACTCCATAAACGGAACAAACCGGAATGGACCCATAATGTCAGATTTCAGCGCAGTAAGCGGCCCATATTTAATTGTTCCGGTACAATTTATTTTTGAATCGCTAATATCGATTTTTACTCCTTTATCGGAAAAAACATTATTTGCGATACGCACTGCGGGCCTGTGCCGGCACACGCGGAACGCGGAATACGGATAGTTGATTTGGAAGGATGCATCTCTCGTAATCACTTGTATAAACGCCTTTTTTTCACCCTGTTCATTAAAATTAACTCCTGGAATAAAGGCAATGGCGTTCACCGTGCTCTGGTGTTTAAAATACCAGCCCTCAAAATACGAATGGCTTCTGTGCGTGCCGTGAAAATTATTCATGCTTTAATCCTCTCATTGCCGGGTTGTCAATTAATTGACCATCACTGGTATACCTTGACCCATGACAGGGACAGTCCCACGTTTCCTCATCAGGATTCCAGTTCAGGCGGCTGCCCAAGTGCGTACATTTTCGGTTTGGTGGGGAAAACACCCCGGCGGTAAGCCCTGCAACAGACTGTGCACCGTCAATCAGTAAATTTTTGGCTGAGGCGGCTGCATGAAAACGCTGCGGCGAGAAAACCTCAGCATTTTTATTTGGCCGGCCGCAGATGAAGTCGGTGAGTATCATAGCAGAAGCCATTGAACTGGTCATTCCCCATTTGTTAAAGCCCGTCGCCACATAAAGGCTTGGTCTGGATGCAGAATACAGGCCAATATACGGTATGCCGTCCAGCGTCATGCAGTCCTGTGCCGACCAATGGGCAGCCTCCTCACTGTTTGGGAAAAAACTTTTAGCTGCCTTGCGCAGATTTTCGTAGCTTCCCTCCTCCGGATGCTTACCCGTACGGTGACCGGCACCGCCCAACAAAAC
>DAMDEB010000168.1:0-2429 GCA_032090075.1 Caproiciproducens sp. | reverse complement strand
AGTGTGTTGCAATCACGATTCGATCCGCTGTAATTCTGCCCCTGTTGGTGATGATCGTATTATCCCGAACCAAAAGAGCCATGGTGTGTTCGTAGATATTTAAATCCGATGAGATATATTTTAAAAATTTCAGCGGATTAAATTGAGCCTGATTTGAAAATTTAACCGCCGCCTGAATTGAAAAAGGCAAATTGGTTTTCGTGGTAAACTCTGCATCAATTCCCAGTCTTTTTGCCGCGTCAGCTTCAGCCCATATTGTTTGCGTTTGATCAAGGGAATAAATAAAAGCTGACTTGGTTTCAAAATCACAGTCAATCTGATTTTGAGCAATAATACTTCGGTACATTTCAATAGCCTGCTGATTTGCGTCGGCATACTGCTTCGCCTGTTCTTCCCCAATGCTTTGAATCAGCTTGTCGTAGATCAAACTGTGCTGTGAGGTAATCTTTGCCGTTGTGTTCTTTGTAGCTCCTGAGGCTGTCTCCGCGCCCTCCAGCACTACGACATTCAGCCCTTCTTGTTTCAACAGAAAAGCAGTGAGCAGCCCCGCCATTCCCGCGCCGATTACCGCGACTTCAACAACAGAATCTTCCTGCATCGCCGGTTTTTCCGGTAATGCACAGCTTTCGCTCCAGATTGATTTCATATTGGCATCCCTCCCCTATTAAGGTTTGCCAAATTCTATCCAATATACAAAGAACACCGCCGGTTTTCCACTGACGGTGTTCTTTTTGTGCAACGCTAAAACAAGGTAGCGCTGCACACTATTTCATAGTATCAGCAACAGCCGCCCTTGCAGTTGCAGCCTCCGGATTTCTTTTGAGTGACCTTTACTTTGACGGGCTGTGTTGCCAACAATCCGGCAGGAAGGTCTAAAAAGCTAATCAGCTCCTTGTTGGTCGGGTATCTCCCCGTCAGCACAATTTTACCGTCAACGAGGGTCGCGGGCAGTTTTTCAACGCCGTTCTCGGACTGAATCAGCGTATTGACAGGTTGATTGGTCACGAACTGTTGCGGTGCACTGTTAAGGTTAAAACGTTCAGCGGAAATTCCATTTTTTTGCAGTGTACTAAGTACAGTCGAAATCCGCAGCAATTCGGGGTTAACACCCACACCACAAAGCCCAGTGGAACAGCACATTGCCGGTTCAAATATTTGCAATTTTTTCATAATAAGACAACTCCTTAATTAAATTCGTTCAAAGAACTTCTTTTTTCCATTAAAACAACATTTCTCCAAGTCCCATACTTATCTTTTCCCATTTTTTCACGATATCCAACCTCGCGGAATCCGCACTTTTCATGAAGACGAAGGCTTGCGGGATTATTCTGAAATATCAGTGATTCTAACAGCCAAAATCCATTTTTTTCAGATTCTTGAATCATATGGCTCATCAGTTTTGTACCCACGCCCATACCCTTATGTTTTTCATCAATATAAATGCTGATTTCAGCCACACCTGAATAAGCGCCTTTGAGTGAAACTGGGCTTAAAACTGCCCATCCCACAACAGTTTTTTCTTGCAAAATAACATATCTGCATTTTTTGAAATGTGCCTGATCCCAATCGTTATAGGTGGGACAGCATGTTGTAAAGGTAGCAAGGTTTGTGTCGATTCCATGCTGGTAAATCCTGCATACATCATTCCAGTCTGCTTCTTCCATCTCTCTGATTTGTAACTCCATTTAGTGAAATCAATCCCTTTTAATCATTATTTTTCAAAGAACATTTTTTACAGATACAGTCGGGCGTATCCGACGTAATCCGACAAATAAACTGTTTGAATATTTGTACATTCTCCTCATTCAAAGAATAATACATCCATTTTCCATCCCGCCTCGCTTTTAAAAGTCCCGCATCACACAGGAGCTTCATGTCGTGTGAAAGAGTGGGCTGCGTAATATGAAATTTTTCTAAAATCTCACACGCGCAAAGTTCTCCGCAAGACAGCATTTCGATAATACGGAGCCGTTTAGGGTCGGATAGAGCCTTAAAAATTTTAGCATTCCATTCAATTTGTGCGTCCAATCCCATCACCTCATATAGCAAAGTTTCTATATGTATTATATGCCGCATATAGAATTATGTCAATGCGTTTTTACAAAAAAATCAGCATCTATGAAAAGATGCTGATTGAAGAATAATTTATAAAATTCATATATTTCCCGGGAAACAATTTCGCAAGTAGAACAAACGTTTTACTTGTAACGATTTTACGGTTCGTTGGGCAGAAGAGGGAGCCGTACAATAAACGTGCTGCCCTTACCCACTTCGCTTTCCACGCCGACTTCGCCACCGTAAAGCGCCGCAAGATGCTTTACAATTGAGAGACCCAGTCCGGTTCCGCCGATCTCACGGGAACGGCTGGCGTCGACACGGTAAAAGCGCTCAAAAAGCCGGTCGAAATGCTCCGGTGCAATCCCTATTCC
>DAMDEB010000167.1:2716-7695 GCA_032090075.1 Caproiciproducens sp. | reverse complement strand
AGTCGTTGCACGCAATGAGACGGCAAACTTCCTTGATTTCATCCACAATCTTTTTTCTGTCTTCATTTTCTTGAACGGCTGCGCAATCCGTGCGCTGTATCAGCTTTAAAACAGATTCCATACTAACAGCTCCGCCTTTCGGTTTAATATTATGTTAGTATGATGGTCATTTATACCAAAAAATATACCAATCTGTCAAGATTTAGCTGAAATTAAAAGCTTTTTTGGGAAATAAACAAGTGTGAGGGATGTAATTGCTCTGTTAAACATTTGGAATGAAGTCGATTCTGCCGCTTGCCACGTCCGCTGCAACCACTTTCACATCCAGCGATTGGCCAATGGTGAGCTTATTGCCGGACTTTTCATCGACTTGAGTGATCATCCCGTCAAAGCGGTAATCCGCCCCCTCAAAGCTGAGCATCGGCACAAATCCCTCTACCGAATTGGGAAGTTCCACGAACACCCCGCGCATGGTAACGCCGCTGATTACACCTGTGTAACAGTCACCGAGGTGCTGCGACATATACTCGGCCATATAGCAGTCTTCAGCGCTGCGTTCGGCCTGCATTGCACGAACCTCTGCACTGGAAGAATTGGTTGCGGCTGTATTTGCAAATGCAAGAAAACGCTTGTTGAGCTCTTCTTTGCTCTTGGTTTCCAGCATTGCGGAAAGGATACGATGTATCGCTGTATCCGGATAACGCCTGATTGGCGAGGTAAAATGACAATAATCAGCAAGTGCAAGGCCAAAATGGCCGATTGGGTGCGTATCATATCTGGCTTTCGCCATGGTTCTGAGCAATTGGTGAGAAATTACTTTTTGCGCCGGTGTGCCTTCTGCCTGCCGCATAATATCGGCAAAATCGGCAGTGGCAATGTCACCCTTGTGCTTTAAGCTGCGTGGATTGAGTCCAAGTGCACCGACAAGCTCCGCAAGACTGTCCACACGGTCCGGACTGGGCTGTTCATGCACACGGTACACGAAGGGGATGTCGCGCTCCTTCGCAAGCTTTGCGGCCGCCTGGTTGGCAGTAATCATGAGCTGTTCAATCATCTGCTCTGAAAGGCCGCTGTGACGCGGTTGAACATCTATACATACGCCCTTGTCATCAAGCGTAAACTTTGATTCCGTACTGTCCAAGTCCACCGTACCGTTTTTGATCGAACGTACTTTTAAAATGTCGGCAAGCTCTTTTGCCGCATTCAACGAACGAATCACCGAGGAATATTTCTTTTTCAAATCTGCATCGGCGGTCTTTTCAAAAAGCTGATTTACTTCAGAGTAAACGCCGCGCACCTTTGAATGAATTACACTTTTTTTAAACTGATAGTTGAGTATTTCGCCCTGTTTGTCCAACTCAATAATTGCGGAAAAGGTCAGCTTGTCTTCCCCTGCATTCAGCGAGCAAACGCCGTTGGAAATTTCCTTAGGGAGCATCGGAATTACTCTGTCTGCAAAATAAACGGAAGTACCGCGTTCCAAGGCCTCGGCATCAATTGCGCTGCCCTGTGTGATATAATGGCTCACGTCGGCAATATGAACGCCGAGTTTGAAGCCGGCTTTCGTCTTGCTGACGGAAATAGCATCGTCCAAGTCCTTTGCGTCTGCGCCGTCGATGGTGCAAATGCTCGTGTCGCGCAGGTCAAGTCTTCCCTTTAAATCCTGCTCAGTAATCGTCTGGGCAGCAATTCGTTTTGCCTCGGAAAGTACTTCGTCGGAAAATTTTGTTTTAATTTGGTTTTGATCAATGATCGCATCCGAGCAGATTTTAGCACTGTTGGATTTTCCGTAAACCTTGACAATCCGAGCGGAAAGCATGGAGGTATGGGGAGTTCGATGAATTTCCGCCTGCACTTTATCTCCGTTTTTAGCATTCATCATAGCGGCTTTTTCAACCGGAATATGGTAGCGTATCGCATCATCCGGAATCAGCTCACACAAGCCCGCGCCGCGGCTAAGCGTACCGGTAATGGTACGACTGCTTTTTTCAGAAATCGCGTCTACATCGGCGCTCAGTCCCTTGGGACTTTGCTTTACGTTGTTCAACTCAACCATATCGCCAATAAAGGCGCTTTTTAAATTATCAGCGTGAATAAACATATCCTCGCCGCCGTCTGCCGGGCGTGCAAAAGCGAACCCTTTGGAAAGTGAAACGATTTTTGCCTTCACCGTTTCTTTCTTTTCCACTAAACGAACACGGTGCTTTTGATCGACCGATACAAGGCCTTCCTGCTTAAGCTGATTCAGTGCCCTGTAAAAATCCTTTGAATCCTTGAGGTTCAATTTTTTAATCAAACCGCGGGACGTGATGCTTTGCGGCGTTTGCTGCATATGCTTTAAGATTTTGCTTTTAACTTCTTCTATCATTTTTCCTCCATCTTATCATTAAAACGTGGTTTTCTCTTCCGCATGGGGCTGACAAATCTGCAAAAAGATAAGAAAAGCCCCGCTTCGTTAAGCGGGGCTTTCATCATTAACGATTACTTTACAAAGTACATGTATGCGTTAATCCCGATTACAAGTACAAAAAAGCCGATTGCAATAACCTTCGTCCATCTCGCAAGAAAAGCATCAACTGAACGAGCCTTGTTCTTCGAAAGAAAAGTGTCGGCACCGCCTGTGACTACTCCAACCTGCTGCTGATGTCCTTCCTGAAGAAGAACAATAACTGTTATAGCAACTGAAAATATTAATAATACAATACCAAATACGATTTCAACAGCTGACATAGCGCACCTCCGAAATTACATTGCATAATAACATAGATTATAATATCATAAAAGATACGCTTTTGCAAGCATATTTTATGCGTATTACTAATTTTTATGCATATTAAAAATATAAACGGACAATCTAAGTACGGACTAGTCAAAGCGCAAGCGTTTGCCGCTTTGAACAGACCCGCCGCTGAACTGCTATTGGCTTTTCAGCGGCGTTTTTTATAATTTCAGCTGTTCCCCTACTGTTTCCTGTGCGTTGGGCAGGGAACCGGTCGCAGGAATATTTTTGCGATACCGGTTCGGATTGCTGAGCATATCATCACTGTACTGCTCAGCTTTTAAAACGCGGCTGCCCTTACGGAGCGTCATAACAACCACTCCCTGTGTGTTGCGCGTTGCTTTGCTCAGCACCGCACCGGTATGCATCAAAAGCATGCGTCCCTGCAGTGAAGTCAGTAGGAATTCACAATCCTCAGTTACATAGGCAATCGTGACTACCGGTGATTTGTCGCAGTAAGCACCCAAAAGCTTACGGCGGTTGGTTTTTGTCGCGTATGCGGACATGTCCACCTTGGCGACCTTTCCATTTTCAAAGAAGAAAAGCATATATCCTTCATATTCTTTGGTGACAGCCATATAAAGTGTACTTTCGCCTTCGTCCATACCTAACTTTGCCGGAATATAATCCCCCAACACACTCGCCTTCGTGTCACTGAAATCGCTTACTTTTGCCTTATAGACCTGACATTTGTCAGTAAAGAACAGCAAATCAGTGGAATTGGAGGACTCAAGGTGCTGGGTAATCACATCCTCCTCCTTGAGCTTTTGCTCCCCGCTCATACGAAGCGAAAGAGGTGTGATTTTTTTGAAGTAGCCGTCCCTCGTAAAGAACAGATTAACAGGATAATCCGGCACATCCTCCAACTCGGAATACTCTTCAATTTCATTCTGGTAAATCATCAGCGTTCGGCGCGGCTGACCGTATTTCTTCGAAACATCAGTTAACTCTGATATAATAATACTCTTTACTTTTGATTTGCTGTCCAAAATGGACTGCAATTCCGTGATGTCCTTCTCAAGCTGTTCCGTTTCCTCGGTCCGCTTTAAAATATACTCACGATTTAAGTGTCGCAGCTTTATTTCCGCAACGTATTCCGCCTGAATTTCATCGATTCCAAAACCGATCATCAGGTTCGGTACAACCTCGGTTTCCTCATCCGTGCCACGCACGATGGCAACCGCCTTGTCGATATCAAGCAGAATAGCTTGCAAACCTTTCAGCAGGTGCAGCTTTTCTTTCTTTTTAGCCAAATCATTGAAGGTTCGGCGGCGGACACACTCAATCCGGAACGCTGTCCATTCATTGAGAAGTTCACCTACACCCATTACGCGCGGCACTCCTGCTATCAGTACATTAAAATTGCAGGAGAAGCTGTCCTCAAGCGGAGTTTGCTTAAATAGGCGCTGCATCAGCTTATCCGGATCAACTCCCCGCTTTAAGTCGATTGTAACCTTTAATCCACTCAAGCCCGTTTCGTCACGGATGTCGGAGATATCTTTTAATTTACCCTGCTTGACAAGGTCAATGACTTTTTCCACGATGGCTTCAACTGTGGTGGTCGGCGGGATTTGCGTAATGTCAATACAGTTCACACTTTTATCATAAGTGTAGCGTGAACGAATGCGCACGCCGCCGCGGCCAGTACGGTAAATCTCTTCAATTGTGTTCCGGTCATAAATAAGCTGACCGCCGCCGGGGAAATCCGGTGCCAGCAGCGTTGAAGTAATTTCGTGCCCCGGGTCGCGCATCAAGGCAATCGCTGTCTGACACACTTCGCTCAAATTAAACGGGCAGATGGAGCTGGCCATGCCGACAGCAATACCCGTGTTGGCATTGACCAGAACCGACGGGAAAGAAGCCGGCAGCAGCGTCGGTTCTTTTGTAGTATTATCGTAGTTATCTACAAAATCCACGGTATCTTTGTCGATATCGCGAAAAAGTTCCTGACAAATATTATCAAGGCGCGCTTCCGTATAACGGGAAGCTGCCCATGCCATGTCGCGGGAATAAAATTTACCGAAGTTTCCTTTGGAATCCACATATGGATGCAAAAGCGCTTCATAACCACGGCTTAATCTAACCATTGTATCGTATATGGCAGAGTCACCGTGCGGGTTCAATTTCATAGTCTGACCGACAATATTGGCGCTTTTGGTACGCGCTGTACCCAAAAGGCCCATTTTGTACATGGTATATA
>DAMDEB010000167.1:0-2706 GCA_032090075.1 Caproiciproducens sp. | reverse complement strand
GGTATATAAAAGCTTGCGGTGCGACGGCTTAAATCCGTCTATCTCGGGAATTGCGCGGGACATGATTACGCTCATCGCGTAAGGCATATAATTCTTTTCGAGCGTATCAGTAATTTGCTGCTCGACGACCTCGCCCGCTCCCTCGATTACACCGTGCGTACGAAGCGCGATGTCCGTATGCTCCGTTCTTTTTTTAGGCATCCTGATTCACACCCACATTCATCAAATTTTCTCGTATTCGCTTTGGCATCAGCTCACGTCCGCGGAATCGATATAGCTGTATCCATTTTGGGCGATAAAATCCTTGCGTCCGCTCAAATTATCACCTAATAACAGGTCAAAGACCTCTCCTGTTCGAATCGCTTCAGACGGCATAACCTTGATTAAGCGGCGGGTTGCCGGATTCATCGTGGTTAAATTCATCATATCCGGTTCATTCTCACCGAGCCCTTTGGAACGCTGAATCGTATACTTTTTTCCACTGAGCTTCTTCATGACCTCATCTTTTTCACGTTCCGTATACGCGAAGTAGGTTTCATCCTTTGTTGCCAGTTCAAAAAGCGGTGATTCGGCAATAAACACCTTTCCCTCGTCAATCAGCGTTGGGGTAAGACGGTAAATCATGGTCAGAAGGAGTGTACGAATTTGGAAGCCGTCAACATCCGCATCCGTACAAAGAATAATCTTGTTCCACCGCAGAAGCGATAGATCAAAAGAAGACAAATCCTTATTGGCCTTTGATTTGACCTGCACACCACAGCCAAGGACTTTAATTAAATCGGTGATGATTTCGCTTTTAAAGATTCGATCGTAGTCCGCTTTCAAGCAATTTAATATTTTACCGCGGATTGGCATGATTGCCTGAAAATTGGGGTCACGCGCCTGTTTACACGCGCCGAGAGCCGAGTCGCCCTCCACAATAAAAATTTCGCGCTCATTTACGTCACGGGTGCGGCAATCCACAAATTTAGCGACTCGATTTGTAATATCCATATTGCTGGTAAGCTTTTTCTTTATGTTCAGACGTGTTTTTTCGGCGTCCTCGCGGCTGCGCTTATTAATTAGAACCTGCGCTGCGATTTTGTCTGCATCCATAGGATTTTCAATAAAATAGACCTCAAGCTGATGCCGGAGCATCTCGGTCATGGCCTCTTGAATTCCTTTGTTTGTAATCGCTTTTTTTGTCTGATTCTCATAGGAAGTCTGGTTTGAGAAAGACGAAATAACCAGCACAAGGCAATCCTCAATATCGGTAAATGTAATTTTGCTCTCGTTTTTAGTATACTTTCCGGTCTGTTTTAAGTAAGAATCAATTTGATAGATAAACGCATTGCGAACAGCCTTATCCGGCGAACCTCCATGTTCCAGCCAGCTGGAATTATGGTAGTATTCAATCAATTTACTGCGGTTTGAAAATGCCACCGCAACATTGATTTTCGTTTTATATTCAGGCTTGTCCGAACGGTCGCGCACCTTGCGCTCTGCCTGCCAAAACTGAATCGGAGTAAGGTAGTCTTCGCCAATAATCTCTTTCACATGGTCGACTACGCCTTGCTGATAAATAAACTCCGTTTCCTCAAAGCCTGAATCCGTCTGATTGCGAAATAAAAAACTGATTCCTTCGTTTACAATGGCCTGGCGCTTAATCGTATCGAGATAATACTCCGCGGGAACGCTGATGTCGGTAAACACCTGTAAATCCGGCTTCCAGTGGATTTTGGTTCCGGTGTCTTTCTTGTTATAAGGCTCTTTTTTCAGCCCGCCGATATTTTCGCCATGTTCGAAATGGAGGGTGTAGCGCAAGCCGTCGCGGCGAATGTCCACATCCATATATTCCGATGCGTATTGCGTAGAACAAAGGCCGAGTCCATTCAGACCCAGTGAATACTCATAGCTTTCGTCCGCATCATTATTATATTTTCCGCCCGCATAAAGTTCGCAAAAGACAAGTTCCCAATTATAACGTTTTTCATTGTTGTTATAATCGACAGGAATTCCACGAGCGTGATCCTCTACCTCGATCGATTGGTCACTGAAGCGGGTAGTAATAATTTGCTTACCAAAACCCTGACGTGCTTCGTCAATGGAATTGGACAGTATTTCAAAGATGGAATGCTCACAGCCCTCAATGCCATCCGATCCAAAGATAACCGCTGGACGGCGGCGCACACGGTCGGAACCCTTGAGGGATGATATGCTTTCATTCCCATATTCAGATTTTTTCGTCATATTTATAGTTCGCTCCTACATCTATTCGCTGATTACTTGATTGCCACTCCGCCGAACACGGATGTATATTGGATGATAAAATTTCGAGAATGTTCTTGTTTTGCAAGGCTGGACGCACGCCAAAGAGAAAAGCGCAGCAAAACAGGATAAAAATTAGTATTACACAGCAAAAGGGGGAAATGCGTAACATTCCCCCTAATTTATTATTCCGCAGTAATTGGCGTTGGCTGTACTGAGCCGGTCAGTGCCGCGAAATCATCGGGCCGCTTGCCCTCCATCAGTGCTTTGAACTGTTCTCCACTCATTTTTTCATTTTGATAAAGGAATTTGGCAACCTCATGCAGTTTGTCCATATGCTCCCTCAGGATACTTTCGGTTTTGCTGTATGCGGTAGTCATTAAGTTCTTCACTTCCTGATCGATTGCGGAAGAGGTCGTCTCGGAATAGTTCCGGATATGGCCCATGTCGCGCCCAAGG
>DAMDEB010000166.1:610-7748 GCA_032090075.1 Caproiciproducens sp. | reverse complement strand
ATATCGCCGTTGCTGCTTAACTTCGCAGCAATGTCCAGATTCTCCATCACCTGCTTGGAGCCACCTGTAAACGAGCCGTTTTTGGCTGCCGCTGAAGCACCGCCGCCCAGCGGCAGCAGCACGACCAGCACAACGAGAAAGCTTACCGCAATGCGTTTAAAAGATTTGCTGATTAAATTGCGCATAGTTTCCTCCATAATGATTAAAATTTAACCTGAGGAACCGCCTTGTCGGCTTCTGCAATCTCAAAGTATTTTTTGTTGGTAAATTTAAATAGAGAAGCGATAATGTTGGATGGAAAGTGCATCACATACTCGTTATACTTCATTGCAGTGTCATTGTAAAATTGACGTGAGATGGCGATTTTACCTTCGATTTCCTGTAACTGTGACTGTAAATTGAGAAAATTCTGGTTCGCTTTTAAATCCGGATATTGCTCTGCCGTAGCAAATAAGTTCACAATCGCACCGGAAAGCTTGGCGTTGTTCTCCATCGCTTCCTCAGGGGTTTTTGAACTCATTGCGGCGCTGCGCCACTTGGTAACCTCTTCAAAGGTAGATTTTTCATGTGTCGCGTAGCCCTTGACGGTTTCGACCAAATTCGGAATCAGGTCAAAACGTTTTTTTAATTGTACATCAACCTGTGCCCACCCATTGTCCACCCGGACTGAATAGGAGACTAATTTGTTGTAAGAACTTGAAATCCAAATGATAACGATTACTACAATGACGCCAATGATAATTAATGGTAGCATAATAGAAACCTCCTTATTATTAATAATGAAATAGTAACATATTTTTGTGGAAAAGAACAGAGGAGAAGAAATTATTAGTATTAGATTTAACAAAATAGGGAGAAGACATACGTCCCTCCCCAAAAAGCTTATTATTTATTGCTTGGATTTGAAATCCGGTAGCAGAGTGTCATCAGGCTGTCGTTCAAATGTACATTTTCGACCACTGTGTCAGTGTACTTCATACTGATGTCATAGTGGCTGAAGTTCCAAAAGTTACGTACGCCCAAGTTGTAAAGCTGCTCGATAATTGCGCCCACTCCTTCGCGCGGGATGCAAAGTACCGCCATCATCGGCTTTTCGTTTGTGCAAAACTCTTCCAAGTCGGCGGTGTCACGCACGATATGACCATTTATTGTTGTACCGATTTTTGTTGGCGAGCTGTCAAAAATTCCAGTCATCTTAAATCCTTCGGCTTCAAAAGATAAGTGTGAGGCGATTGCACGCCCCAGATTGCCCGCACCGATTAAAATTGCCTTGTAGCCATTGGAAAGCCCCAATATATTTCCGATTTCGTCGCAAAGCTGATCCACAATATACCCGTAACCCTGTTGCCCAAATCCTCCAAAACAGTTCAAATCCTGACGAATTTGGGAAGCAGTCAACCCCAGCTTAGCGGACAGCTCGGTGGAAGAAATTCGGGTGACATTTTTGCTTTTCAGATGCATTAAATAGCGATAATACCGTGGCAGCCGTCTGATAACGGACATTGAAATGTTTTCGCGTCTTGGCATAACGCATTACCTCCGTTTTACTGTATTCAGCATAATAATAACTGAACCAATCTTTTGTTTACTTCCTTTAGAAATGTTTCGGTGTTGACCATGGTCTTGTTCGGAAGTGTCGAAAGGCTTGCAAGGTCACCGGTCATGATACCGTCTTCTATCGTTTGAATAGACGCTTTTTCAAGTTTGTCAGCAAAATCATTGAGAGCCGGTATATGATCAAGTTCCGCGCGCTTTTTCAGGGCTCCGGTCCACGCAAATAAAGTTGCCATGGAGTTTGTGGAGGTATCGCCACCCTTAAGATACTTGTAGTAGTGACGCTGTACCGTGCCGTGCGCCGCTTCATACTCGTACACACCGTCAGGGGAAACCAGTACGCTTGTCATCATGGCAAGGCTGCCGAACGCGGTTGCGACCATGTCGCTCATTACATCGCCGTCATAGTTCTTACAGGCCCAAATATAGCCGCCCTCGGAGCGAATTACGCGGGCTACCGCATCGTCAATCAGCGTGTAAAAATAAGAAATGCCGGCCTTTTCAAATTGAACCTTGTACTCCGCTTCGTAAAGATCGTTGAAAATATCTTTAAAGCGGTGATCGTATTTCTTTGAAATGGTATCTTTTGTGGAGAACCATAAATCCTGTTTTGTATCGAGCGCAAAATTGAAACAGGATTTCGCAAAGCTTTCAATGCTTTTGTCAATGTTGTGCTGCCCTTGAATAATTCCCGCCGTCTTAAAGTCGTGAATCAGCGCGCGCTCTTCGGTGCCGTCCGCCTTTGTGACGATCAGCTCAGCTTTTGCGCCGGCCGGAACAGTCATTTCAACATTGCGGTAAACATCACCGTAAGCATGACGCGCAATCGTAATCGGCTTTTTCCAATTGGAGATAAACGGTTCAATTCCCTTTACAAGAATAGGGGAGCGAAACACGGTGCCGTCCAAAATGGCACGAATTGTACCATTGGGTGATTTCCACATTTCTTTTAAATTATATTCGGTTACCCGTTCGGCATTTGGAGTGATGGTTGCGCATTTTACGGCAACACCGTATTTTTTTGTGGCGTAAGCCGAGTCAAAAGTGACCTTATCATCTGTTGCATCGCGGTTTTGCAGCCCCAGGTCGTAATACTCTGTTTTCAGGTCGATGTATGGGGTCAGCAAAATATCTTTAATCATTTTCCAGATAATTCTGGTCATTTCGTCGCCGTCCATTTCGACCAGCGGCGTTGTCATTTTTATTTTATCCAAATCTGTTTCCTCCAATAATCCATCATAGGGTGATATTCAGCTGTCACGATGTGCTTTAATTTTGCTCCTTTGTATAGTTCAACAAACCTCCGGCAAGAATCATTTTACGCTGGCGATCACTTATAACAGCCTCAGCCTCAAAAGAATTGCCCTTGGTTTTATTGTTAACAATAATCTTACTGCCGTTTTCAATTGCCGAATAGATATCCGGCAGTTCCAGTTCGTCCATTTGGTCAATTCCGTCATAGTCCTTTTCATTTTTGAACACGAGGGGGACAATTCCTGCGTTTACTAAGTTTGCACAGTGGATACGCGCAAAACTCTTTACAATAACAGCTTTTACACCAAGGTACAGCGGCACCAAAGCGGCGTGCTCACGTGAGGAGCCCTGTCCGTAATTTGTCCCGCCGATGATGATCGCTTTGCCCTCCGCTTTGCAGCGCGCAGGAAATTCCTTGTCGCAAACGGCGAAGCAGAAGTTTGAAAGGTAAGGAATATTGGAACGGTACGGCAAAATCTTTGCTCCGGCCGGCATAATGTGGTCAGTGGTGATGTTGTCGCCGACCTTTAGAAGCGCTTTTGCCGAAATGCTCTGCGGCAATGCGGTTGTAACAGGAAACTCCTTGATGTTTGGGCCGCGCAGAATTTTAACGTCCTTTGCGTCCACCTCACTTGCAGGAGCCAAAATCATGTTATCGTTGATTAAGAAATGCTCCGGCAACGCAATCGGCGCCTCAAAACCAAGTGTTTGCGGATTTGTCAGCACACCGGTAATCGCGGATGCGGAAGCGGTTTCCGGGCTGACCAAATAAATCTGGCCGTCGGCTGTACCAGATCGTCCCTCAAAGTTACGGTTAAAGGTTCTAAGCGAAATACCTGCTGAATTCGGGGATTGTCCCATGCCGATGCACGGACCGCAGGCACATTCAAGAATACGCGCTCCGGCTGCAATTAAATCGGCCAAGGCACCATTCTGTGCAAGCATATTGTAAACCTGTTTTGAACCCGGTGCAATCGAAAGGCTTACATCAGGATTGACTGTTTTGCCTTTTAAAATTGATGCGACACGCATTAAATCAAGATAAGAAGAATTGGTACAGGAACCGATGCATACCTGATCAATCTTAATTTTCCCGATTTCGTCAACTGTTTTTACAGCGTCGGGACTATGCGGGCACGCCGCCATCGGTACTAATTTAGATAAATCAATATCAATTACTTCATCATATTGTGCGTCTTCGTCCGGCTTTAGTTCCACCCAGTCATTTTCGCGGCCCTGTGCCTTCAAAAATTCAAAGGTGACTTTGTCGGAAGGGAAGATGGAAGTGGTGGCGCCCAGTTCCGCGCCCATGTTCGTAATGGTAGCGCGTTCGGGCACAGTCAAAGTGGCCACGCTGCTGCCGCCGTATTCTACTATTTTGCCAACGCCGCCTTTTACGGTTAAAATGCGCAGTACCTCAAGAATAATATCCTTAGCGGAAACCCAAGGGGAACGTTCGCCGCTTAAATTGATGCGGAGCATTTTCGGCATGGTGATATAATACGGACCGCCGCCCATTGCAACAGCAACATCAAGGCCGCCCGCGCCTATTGCGAGCATACCGATGCCGCCGCCGGTCGGTGTATGGCTGTCCGAACCGATTAAGGTCTTTCCCGGAATGCCAAAACGTTCCAGATGTACCTGATGGCAAATTCCGTTGCCCGGGCGTGAAAAATAAATGCCGTGCTTTTTGGCAACGGACTGAATGTACCGGTGGTCGTCCGCATTTTCAAAACCGGTTTGCAGGGTGTTGTGGTCAATGTAAGCCACGGAACGTTCGGTTTTTACGCGCGGTACGCCCATCGCTTCAAATTCAAGATAAGCCATTGTTCCGGTTGCATCCTGTGTGAGCGTTTGATCAATCTTTAAACCGATCTCATTGCCTACTATCAGTTCGCCGCTTACAATATGGCTTTTAATAATTTTTTGCGCTAAAGTAAGGCCCATTATAAAGTGCCCCCCAATCTTAAAGATATCAATAGTTATATATTTAACTATTATCTTATAAAAAAATAAGATTGTCAATCTGTTCGGTCATATTAATTCGGCATTTTACATTTGCGTCTTTATTTTCTTGATGAATATCGCAACAGATGATATAATATGAATTAATGTTTCCGAATTATCAGTTTCTGTGTATGAGAATTACCTTCCTACGGCACACTAATGCAGTAGGAGGTTGAAATATGAATCATAAAAACAACACAGAGAATGACCCAAATGAACAGAACACCGATAAAGATGTTGATAGGAATGAAAAAAAGATTGATCAAATCATTGACACCGGCTCGGTGATAACCGGAAACGGCGACCATCTCATACACTGTCTTACCATTATTGGCCAAATCGAGGGGCACTTTGTTCTCCCGTCACAGAACAAGACAACGAAATATGAGCATGTCATTCCGCAGCTTGTAGCGATTGAGGAAGAACCTAATATTGATGGCCTTTTAATCCTGCTCAATACAGTGGGCGGAGATGTTGAAGCCGGTTTGGCTTTGGCGGAACTTGTTGCAGGAATGAAAAAGCCGACCGTTTCCCTTGTGCTCGGAGGAGGTCACTCCATTGGCGTACCGCTCGCGGTTTCGGCAAAGTATTCCTTTATTGCTCCCAGTGCCACAATGACGATTCACCCTGTTCGTATGAACGGAATGATGCTCGGTGTGCCGCAGACCCTCGAATATTTTCAGAGGATGCAGGATCGAATCACGCGGTTTGTCACACAAAATTCAAAGATTTCACCCGAACGATTCCTTGAACTCTCCATGAACACACAAGAACTTGTCATGGATTTGGGGACCGTTCTTGACGGTGAGGAAGCCGTCGCAGAAGGACTGATTGATTCGCTTGGCAGCCTTTCTGATGCAATTGACTGTCTTTATGGCATGATAGACAAAAATAGGGCGGAATTTGAAAAATCAAATAGAAAAAACTCAAAAAAAGCGGCTGGTAAATCAGATACGAAAACTCAAAAAATGATGGGTAATAAATCAGAAAAGAAAACCCAAAAAAGAACAGGTGAGGAATCAACTGTAAAAACCTTAAAAGCAACGGGCCAGAAGTATTAATAAATGATGAAGAATGAAAAAAGGAGTCCATGTTCTAACATATATCTCAAAACGATTCCTGATTCATTCTTCATTCTAATTTACATAATGGGAGATAATGACATAATGACAATACTACAAGCAATTATTCAAGGTATTATTCAAGGCGCTACAGAGTTTCTGCCGGTTTCGAGCAGTGGGCATCTTTCCCTCGTACAACATTTTATGGGCGTTCAAATTCCGGGGCTACTGTTTGATGTAATGCTGCACCTTGGCACACTTCTTGCGGTTTTGGCTGTTTATTACAAGTTGGTATGGCGCTTAATCTGCGAATTGGTATTGATGATCGGTGACATTTTTACCGGGAAATTCAAATGGCATAAGATGAATCCGGACCGCCGCATGCTCATTATGCTGATAATCGGTTTGATCCCGCTGTTTCTGTTGTTCCTGCCCGTTCCCGGTACAGGAATGAAAATCAAGGATTTCGCAGATAAATGGGCGACCGACAGTGATATCATTATTGAAGGCTGCTCCTTAATCATGACCAGTATCCTCTTAACACTCGGTATCTTTGCAATGCATAAAACAACTGCGCGCCGCGCGGTTCACAACAAACCGTCCACCGGATTTTCCGGCGGCAGAAAACAATTCAATGCTGTTGATGCGGTTTGCGTCGGTTTAATTCAGTGCTTGGCGGCTGTCTTCCCGGGACTTTCCCGTTCCGGCTCAACCCTTTCCGCGGGTCTTATGCGTGGTATTAATCGCCAGACGGCGCTTGACTACTCGTTTGTAATCGGCATCCCGTCTATTTTGGCGGCGGCGGTTCTGGAATTAAAAGATACCGCAGGTCAGCCGATGAACATTGGCATAGCTCCGATTATAGCCGGTGTCATTACGGCGGCAGTTGTCGGATTTTTGGCAATTAAGCTTCTGCGCTGGATGGTCACCACAAACAAACTGCATATCTTCGCTATTTACACGCTTATTTTGGGCGTGACTGTAGTTGTATTGGGGATTATTGAACATAGCACAGGCGTCAATGCCATTACCGGAGCAGCTCTTCATTTTTAATTGAAGTTAAACGATTCGGAATGGTTATTGCGAAAATGAATTTTATAATATAAGGTGATTAAAAGGTGGCAAATCAAAAATCAAACGCGAAAAAATCTGTTCCGTCCCGAACGCGCAGCGCGGCGAAACCTGCGGCAGCGAAAGGGAAGTCAAAAACGCAGCGGGACATCGAATACATAAAGCAGCGCAATCAGATTAACGCGATTGTG
>DAMDEB010000166.1:0-600 GCA_032090075.1 Caproiciproducens sp. | reverse complement strand
TTGCCATGTCTATTTTGATGGCCTGCCTTGTAATGGTGGTAGGCGACCACATTTGGCTTTGGTGCCATAATGTACTGTTGGGGCTGTTTGGCACCAGTGCCATTATTTGGCCTATTCTGCTTCTTTACATATCACTTGTAACAGCGTTTGAGCACCAGAAGAACCGTTTGGGTGGAAAAGTAATTTTAATGATTATTATTATTGCCTTGTTCTGCGGCTCGGTTTACATTTTTACCACGGTTAGCGCGGCTCCTGTCACCTCCTTTGCGGACAAGCTTGAGCAGCTGTATAAGCTTGGCATTGAAAGATCAGGCTCGGGATTGTTCGGCGGGCTGATTGGAATTCCGTTTGTGGCGGGGCTTGGCTTGACCGGCGCAAAAATTGTTATTATTTTAGCACTTTTTGTTGCGATTATGATTTTAACCGGAACAAGCCTGGTACAGCTTTTCCGTGCGGTTACAAAGCCGGCTGACATGGTGGCTTCCAATATCAGCAATGCACGTGAGCAGCGAATGATTGAGCGCAATCGTCAAGCTAATATTGATATTGCCCTTGACCATGAAGATGTGACGAAGCGTTCCGCACCCACAAAGGGAAAGC
>DAMDEB010000165.1:0-7748 GCA_032090075.1 Caproiciproducens sp. | reverse complement strand
TCGCCGCGGCACCCCAGTTTATATTCACCAATACCAATTCATACAAAAAAGACAAACCGATAATGGAAACGAACCCGATAATAATTTTTTCAATCTTCTTGTACGAGTTGCTGAAAAGCATCAAAAGTACGGCAACAAACATAATGACAGCCGCTATTTTGATTGGGATGCCGGAAAGCATATTGATGGCGATAGCGCCGCCGAGGATTTCCGCCAAAGCCGTGGAAACGCAGGCAAGCATCGCGCTGAGCAGTACAGGAATGCTTATTTTTTTGCTGAGATACTTGGTTGCAGCCTCTGCAAGGCAATCTCCTGTTACAATCCCCAAATGAGCAACATTGTGCTGCAATAAAATTAACATAATAGTTGAAAGTGTGACCACCCAAAGCAACTGATATCCAAATTCCGAGCCCGCCGCAAAATTGGAGGCCCAGTTGCCCGGGTCAATAAATCCAACCGTTACCAAAAGCCCGGGTCCTATGTATTTGAAAAAGCTGAGTGAAACATCCGGTTTTTGATCTTTTGAAAATAGCTTTCTGACTGTGTTTACGATTGTATTCATATAAGACATTCATCCTTTTCTTGTGACTTTATTCGATAGATCGGCTTATTTCTCTTGCTTATAAGCTCCTCGTATTGCTGTGATTCCACCGTAATATAAAAAGTTGGAATTTATGTAGCTTAGCTATAAGTGCAGTCTCCTCCTGAGCTCAGTGCGCATATCATCCCCTTGAAATAAAAGCAGAGCCGTCAATGAAATAACACTTGCGGCGGCACAAACCAACGACGGAAACCATTCATTCAATAATCCGGTAAAAATAAGAATGAGTGGAATGATACCAAACAGGCTGTCTATCACCAGATAGATGATATAGTCTTTTACTTGAAGATTTGTTACCTTTGCGATAATGGCCATGGACAGCATAGCAATCGTATAAGTGATCGGAACGACATAGTCAATGGACCATGCACGCCAACCGGTGCACAAGTCCCATACAACCGCCAATACAGAGATATCAACCACCTGATACAGAATGTTTTTAGGAATGTTCCGGCGTTTTGAAATTGCGATTGCCATACTGAGCCAGAAGCACCCAATTCCGCCCACTACAAAGAAAGACCACCATATCTTGCTTGGAATCATAATGTTAATTAGTATACTGATGATTGATACAATGACGGACGCCAGAATCAGAATACGGAAGAACAAGTTATACTGATGAAATATGGTGGGGATTTCTGGAAATATCTCATTATTATTTGCATCCAAATCCTGAAGCTCCCTTTGGCACAGTGGGCAGTATTTTCTTTGGCCTACAACGGACAGTTTGCATTTATTACAGAATTTCATTGCTTTTGTCCTTTATTCATCGTCAATTTTATTTGCTGCAATAGCAACATCAATTCCCATATTCGTCAACATACGGAAGAAGTGCTTTTGGATTTCCGTGCTGACAAATGATGTGGTAAAGCTGAGTGTGAGGTTGTCCTCGTAAGAACACATGCAGATTTGAAGCTTTTTTGTACTGACAAAAACATCAAACAAACGGATATACCGGCTAAATTCCGCCGGCATTTTTACTTTTCCCACATTGGAAAGCGAAGCCGTATTTTCCCAAGCGGAAAAATCATAAGCCCATTTTAATATAATATCCTTTACCACCCGCGGTGTGGCACGGGCGAAAATATTGTGTTCCAGCGATGCGAGCGAATTCATCCTTGCGCCTAACCGTTCCGCCGTCAGTTCCCGATCAAAGTACTCACATAAATATTGAATGACGTCCTCGAATTTTTCGCTCTTTTCGTTGAAATTATAATCTACATCGACTACGCTGAAAAAATTCCGGGCTGTTTCAGACAAAAAATATTTACGCAGATTCACAGGAATACTCAATACAACCGGCCTTTTTTTCTCGCGCTGCGCCATCTCTTTACTGATTGAGCACATGAGTACGGCCGCTAAAAAAGCTGTCAATGTTGCGTTGTATTTGTGTGCCTCATTCAGCACACTTTTGACTGATACGACGCCTTCAATCACTTTGATTCGATTTTCCGAAACTTTTTGTCCCTTTAGTTTATAGGCAAAATGCTTTTTCCTTTTATCTTGCTTTTTATCTTTTAAATAATACTTTTCAAAGCTGTCGGCAACTCTTTGCGCCATGGATGCATCATAGTCAAAAACCGGCGGACTTTCAAAACCGTCTGCATACCTGATGATAATGTAATGAAAAACAAGCGAGCGCAAAAACTGCAGGGCACCTGTCCCATCCGTCAAGGCATGGTAGACCTCGAAATTGATTCTGTTTCGGTAGTAGGTGACCTCAAAGAGCAGACCCTTTACATTATGGTCGTAAATGGTGCTGCACGGTGGATTGCTTTCTAATTTTACATGAGGTTTTATAGTGCAGCTTTCAAGATAGTACCAGAACAGGCCCCCTTTTAAAATTGACTGAAAAAAGGGGAACTCTTCAATCGTTTTATTTAAGGCCTCCTGCAAAATGGCTGGCTCAACCGGTTCATAAAGCTCGCAGGCAAAACGAAATACTTTTGTATCGCGCTTATCGCTTGTAGGCGGAAATATTTTTGCAGCGTTATCCAAACGATTCCAACTGACCGGCTTTTTGTGAATCACGATAGTCCCTCACTTAAAAAATCATTGATAATTCGATAGCATTCTTTTACTTGGGGAAAAATGGGCGGCAATGAGAAAAACCCGTGCAGCGCGTCAGGTATGCGGTGCACTTCAACAAGATTGCCGGCTTGTTTCAAACGCAGCCCATAGGCTTCCCCTTCGTCACGAAGCGGATCGAATTCAGCCGTTATAATCAGGGTTTTCGGCTGATGACTGAGATTTTTTTCGATCAGAGGCGCAAAATACGGGTTTTGCAAATCCTCTTCACTATTCTTGTACATTTCCATATAATCACAAACCCGTTTCGAAGTAAGCAAGTAGGCCGTTCCATTATCCCGTATTGATTGGAAGGGCGACTGGTCACTGTGATTATTATTCGTTGCCGGATAAAGTAAAATTTGGCGGACTGGGAGGAACTCACCTCTGTCGCGTGCCATTAAAGAAACTGCGGCAGCTAAATTTCCACCGGCGCTGTCGCCTATTATTGTTATTTTGTCCGCAGGTACATTAAAAAGTCCCGTATTTAAAAAAATCTCACGCGCAATATGGTAACAATCCTCCGGAGCGGCGGGAAAACGATGCTCCGGAGCAAGCCTGTAATCGACCGATACCACGATATGATTCGTTATATTGGCCATATTTGCGCAGACCCGATCGTAGCTGTCAATATTTCCGGTCACCCAACCGCCCCCATGAAAAAAAATGAGAGCTGAACATGGTATCCCCTGATGGGGCAAAAAAATTCTGACAGGGATGTCGTGATTCTGAAAAGTCACGACGTGATCCCATGTTTTGTAAAAGGGCTTTAAGACATGATAATTTGCCATATTAATTAATTTTCTCTGCAGCTTGTAATTCTTTTTCACATCGATATCCGCATAGGAAAGCGCCTTCAACGCAGCCTTCATAATGCCGTTAATTGCCATTAAACTTCACGCCTTCCAGTTATTTCATGCGGCGGTCCACCCTGTAATCAAATTATTTGCTATCAGTATATCATTCTGCAAACTGATCGCCGTTTTGAAAATCGACTCTGCATGATTTCAGCATTATGTTCTCCAATTTAAATATACATTTTAATTGGAGAGTAGTATTACATTTCAAACCTTGCGTTTATTGTACTATACTTTTATTTTCTTTACAATCTAAAAAGGCATTTTCTGTTTTCGTCCACTTCATCTAACTGACAAAACAGGCAGGCAAAGATTCCTTCCGGAAATTTTGTCTGCCTGTTATATTACATAATCGTAGTTGATTTAAAAAACTTAAAGATTTGAGTGCAACTCGTCACTATAAAAAGCATAGCAATCTTTACCCAGATTTTTAGCACGATAAAGGGCAAGGTCGGCTTTGGGAAAAAGCTCCTGATAAGTGGTACCGTCCGCCGGGTATAGTGCAATTCCAATGCTTCCGGAAATTTTATAGTCTAATTGCTTCCCTTCATGTGTATTTCGGAAAATTTCTCCTATCGCCTTTGCCTTTTCTGCAATCATATGATCCGTGGAAATGTCCCTTAGAAAAACAATAAATTCATCTCCGCCGATTCGCCCCACAACATCCGAGGTGCGGAACAGCATCTGTAATTTGCTGGAAATTTCGGTAATTACCATATCGCCTTCCATATGCCCAAAATTGTCATTGACAGACTTAAAGTCATCAATGTCAATCATCATCAGTGCGTGCTTGCTTCCTGTTCCCGCTTCCTTCAAGTCATCCTCAATTTGCGACTGTGTTGCAATTTTATTGAACAGATTGGTGAGCGGGTCACGCTGGGACTTGTCCGTCAGCCTTTGCATCTCTTTTTTCTGTGCGTCAATATTGTATGCTTTTCCAATCATCTTGGAAGGCTCCCCGTGTGCATCAAAAATAATTTTTATTTTTATCCGATGCCATATGTACTCCCCGCTTCTGGTCTTAAAACGAAACTCCACTCCGCTTTCGGAGTGACCAAGCCGAACTTCTCTGAGAAAATTCTTTACTTCGGGCAAATCATCGAAATGAATAATTTCATCGTGATAAATTTCCTTTGAAAAATTTGAAATGCGAGGATATCGCCCTGTCAGTGCGGTAAACAGTGGGGACAGCTCTAAATAATCAGTTAAAATATCGTACTCAAACAAAATATCATCGGAAAGGTTTTCCGCTATCTCATAGCGCTCTTTTCCAAGTTCAAGCTCCTGTTGTGTATTTTTAAAGGAAGTAATATCGGTAAAAATGCATTGATAAATGACTTGGTTCCGGCTGTTCACCGTTCGCGTTCCGCATAATGATACCCAAATGATACTGCCATCTTTTCTGGACAGCCGGTACTCTGCGGAAAGAGGGGCTTCCGCATTGATTTGCTTATTCATAATACTATTTAAATGATGAAGATCATCTGGATGAGCATGCCAGATTCCTTCCCCGTTCGTCAACTGTGCATATTCCTCTTTGGCATATCCCGAAAGCTTATAAAAGCCTTCACTGGCATATATAAGCGTCATAACACCCTCGTCGTAAGAGAATTGAGCCACGCCGCCGGGTATACTGTTAGACAACGTTTCAAGCTGAGTCATTGCGTCTTTTGCCCGTTTATGTGCCTTCTTTGAATCGGTGATATCAACCGCGACAGCGTAAAATTCACTGTGACCATCCACAGCTGTGACAAGCTGTGCACGATTTAACAGCCAGCGAATGCATTTATCCGCAGTTGCAATCCGATATTTCACCTCGGCAAATCTCCCTTTTTTGATCTGCTGACGAATATTGTTCAGTGTTTTTTCGCGATCTTCTTCATAAATCATATTCTCAAAGGAATTGTCAAATCTTTGTACGAATTCCTCTTTCGAATAATCAAATATTTTTAAAAGCCCATCACTGACAAACTGAAACTCAGTTTTTTCATCGGCTCTGTAGCGAAACGCGCCGCCGGGTAAACCAGCAACAAAAGTCTCCAACTCAGCCTTTGTACGGTTGAGTTCTTCGTTGGTTCGCCGGAGTGCATTTTTGTTTTTCTTCTCATTTAAAAATACGTAAGCGCCCAGCAGCAGCAGCACACCAATGAGTTTAAATGCCAGTAATCCGGTATATCCCAAAATTCGATTGGATTTTGAAGTGACCACGCTGGATGGAATTGCATTGATGATATACCAGCCGTTGATTCCAACCGGCGCATAGTTTACCAAATACTTCATTTTATCTGAAGCATAATAAATACTACCCGCTTTCCCGTTTTCAATATCTGCCTTCATCTGATTAATATCATTTTTCTTTTCAACGGATAAATCAGCATCAGCAAATATACTCCCATGATCGTACTGAGGTTTTGATGCGGAGATGATGCCGCCGCTCTTCTCCACCATATAGGTAACGCCCTGTTGATCGGATGTTTTAATTTGAAGTAATTGATTCATTTCCTTGGTAGAAAGAAGAGCATTGATGGTTCCCACAACCTTAGAATTGCGAAAAACAGGAACCGAAATAATAATACAGCTGTTTCCATTCAGCCTGCTGATTACAAGGTCAGATATGACAGTTTTATTTTCCATTGATTTCTGAAAATAGGTGCGGTCGGATATTTGAAGTTCGCTTCCTTCATCGAATCGGCAAGTGCCGTCCGGCATTGCAACCGCCATTGCTGAAAGCCCGTTTGACTCTTTAACTTTATCCAAAACAACAAACGCACTGCCGTCATTCAGCGAGACATCCTTCTCGTCTATGGCTTGAGACAGGGTTTCCATGGAAGAAACTACTGCCTTAATCTTCTCGTTCGCCATATCAGCGTTTTGCCGGGTGCTGATTGATAAGTCATTCTGTGCTTCATCTGCAAAGGATTGATTTAGCAAACCTGAGTATTGACTGAAAGATAAAATAATAAATGCAGCTGCAAGGATAATTACAAAAGCGGCCTCTAACGGCTGCTTCATTTTTCTTATCACTTAATTTCCTCCTAAGAAATACTGTTTCCACCTGGCTGAACAGGGATTGAAAATACAGATCGCTTTGAAATTGCAACCGGTCGCCAAACTTTATATCAATGCAGTGTCGTTTTTATATTGAATATGTTTCAGACTTGTTATTTGGTTTTGCAAATTAATTCTTTATTCAACCATATAAATAATACCACGATTTTTTTATAATTAAAACAATTTATTCCAATAATGTAAAATTTTTAATATTTTTATCTAAAATCAACTTAGAAACGCATAAGCATGTTAAATTTTGAAAAACCGCCTGGAAAATCACAGGCGGTTTTTCAGCATATAATAATATCCGATAAAGCGCAGGGTGTCTCTCTGTAAGTTACAAAATCAGCAGATTGTTTTGATTACTGCATCCATATCGTTTTTTTGCGCCCATTCAAGGATGCTCTTATGACAGGTAAACAGTATGATTTGTGTTGGGGCCCCTTCCCGTTTAACAAAGTTCACGAGAAAACGCAGTCCCTGTTCCGCCCTGCTGTCGTCGTACTGTAAAAATACATCGTCCAGCATCAGCGGTAAACCATCACTATCCTGTGACAGTAAGTCAGTAACCGCCAATCTTAATGATAAATATGCCTGATCAATCGTACCGCTGCTCAGGTATTGCCACTCATGGGATACTGCACTTTGCCCTTCCTGCACATTAATATCAAAATTTCTCGAAATGATCACATTATGATATTTTCCGCCGGTCAAGCTGTTAAAAATAGCGGCGGTTTTATCATTCAGAAGAGGGCCGAAGCTTTGACGAATCTCAGTGAATGCCTCCGTGAGTGTTGATTGCGCGATGGTAAGGCACTCATAATCGCTTTCACTTTCCGCAATTTCCTTTTTGAGCTGATCGATCTCCTCTTCAATCTCACTGACATTTTTCTTGCCGATGAACTGGTTCTTAATATTTGAATTCAGCTTGATGAAAGCCTCCCGAACCTCTTGCAGCTGTATGGAACTATTTTGACTTTGTCGCTTAAGCTGTTCATTTTTCCAGTCTTCGGCTATTTCCGGTATGACTCCATCATTGGCGCTGAGAATTTGATTGCGTATTTCAGCTGCTTCCCCCACAATTTGCGCGGCAGTTCTTCCTTGTGTTTCTTCATTGAGGAACTCAGACTGGCTGTTGATTTTCACTTGTAAGGTGTTAATTTGCTTAATAG
>DAMDEB010000164.1:4319-7812 GCA_032090075.1 Caproiciproducens sp. | reverse complement strand
AGCACATCACGGCTTGCCTTTAGCTCCTGTGATATAGTGGAAACAAATCTTGGCAGTTCATACTCGATTTCTTCCCGTTTTTGCTTCACAATCTCGTCAGCCTGTTTGATTTCCTTAAAGTAGACCGCCACGGCAAGGAATAAAACCACGGGTGCCAAAAGAGGAAAGATGAGCAGAATGGGGACAATCAGGAGGGCGACCAGTCCCGCTTTTACCCACGCCTTTGCGATATAAGTTTCCGGTGTCATCTTTATATCCGCAGATTTAAGCTGTGCGATCAACTTCCGGCGTTTAAAGCTGTCGATTCGAATCAATTCAGACAGCTTCACCGCAAGGTCGAATACAACAGTGTCAAGGCTTTTCGATTGCTTTTTGCTTTGGCTTGAAACCGTCAAAACCGCCTTTGTCGATGCCAGCGTCGGTACTTTCAAAAGGTGTCCAGAATGAAAAACGCGCCCATTGCAAAGAGCGCGCTAAAGCACAATAATATAACATACAAAATAGATTCACCTCAAATCTTTGTAATACATCTGTTCCTTGCCCGTGTTTTCACCGGCTTCTTTCATGGATATGGATATCAGGCGGATAAGCCGTCACCTCCGGTACTCGACAGGCTTTGTCAGTCTTATCACCGCCGCCAAGGAAATAAACAGCACCAAAACACAGACTGTAAGGATACCCTTGCCGAAATCTGTGTTTACAAGTACACTGTACCAATCCTTGTTTAAGAAGTATATCAAAGGGATATTGCCCACAAGCAAAAGCGCTATTGTAATAAATTCCTTTAGTGGCTCGTACATCAGATAGTCAAGCTCCGCCGCAACAATACGCATATCCGACAGTTTTGAAATAATAGGCGTTAAGGTGCTTTTGATGGTTTTGTCATCCTGACAGGCGATCGCGGCGTCCACCCACTCATAGAAGATATCATTGTTCAGCCTCGGTTTCATATCGGCAAGCGCCTTTTTGACATCGGAGCTTATCAGGTTTGTTTCCATAAGAAAGCTGCGAAACACATCGGCAACTGGTGGGTTCAGATAATCAATGTTTTCCTCGACCGCCGTGATAATGCTTTCATTTCTCAGATATGAGGTTGTAATGATCGATAGCGCCGTTTCAATCTCATTGTTCATCATTTTTTTATACGAATGAGAGGTAAAGAGGATATACCAAAACGGCAGGAGCGCCATGCCGACCGCCAAAACAGGCAGCATAAAGTAGTTGCTGATAAGAATACAAATCAAAATACCAACTACGAGCAGAAAAAAAGACAGGGCGCACAAAGCGGCAAACTTACCGCTTTTGCCTGTCATTTTCAAAACCTCTTTGGCGTCCTGAATTATTTTCCTGATACCTTTTGGCTTTTTGGGGTGGTTTATTTCCTCTATCTGCTTTGCAAGCGGCTTTGGCCTGCCTGCAAATGATTTTGTGATGCTTTCGGCAAACTCATACGGGGACATTTTGAGAAGCAAAAATACCCCCGCAAGCATACCGATAAAAGCAAGCAATATTAAGAATGTCATGCGGCGTTCACTCCATCCTTGATGATTTTATTCAGCAGCTTTGCGGGCATTCCGTTTTCAAGCAGCCGCTTTTGCAGGCTTTTTGAAATGGGGTTGACCCTTTGAAATTCTCCTTTTATGACCGCCTTCCCATCGACAATGCTGTTTTCGGTGACATGATAGCGATAAAGCGTATGAATTTGGCGTGTCCCGTCCTCCAAAATCTCGCACTCGGTTATCTCCATTATTTTGCGGCTGCTGTCCTCCAGTTTTTTGACAAAGAGGACAATCGGGAACGCCTCAGTGACAAGGTCGTGCAAGGTGCGGTCGTTAATGTCATACTTTTGGGTACACAGCGTCACCATGCGGTAGTAGGTTGCGGAACAACTGTTGGCATGAGTCGTTGTAATAACCGCATGACCGGTTCGAGCCGCTTCCTGCGCGGCAAAAGCTTCGGCGGATTTCATTTCACCCACACAGACCACATCGGGGTCGCAGGTCAGGCAGAATTCCAGAAGCCTTTCCTGATCGAAATTCTGTTTCGGGTCGTCGGAAAAACGTGTGACGGTATGCACCACGTTGTTCAGAACATTGCCATCCCCATCCTCTTTCACAAGGTCAAATTCGCGGCAGCCGTTTTCTATCGTGAAGATGCGTTTTTCGTTAGGAATGGTCGATAAAATCCAGCTCATCAGGGTGGTTTTTCCACTTCCGGTCGAGCCTGTAACGCACATGGAAAGCCCATACCGCAGGCAGTACGATAAAAAGTCAAGCATTTCGTCTGTTGCCGTTCCGTTTTGGATAAAATCCTCCCGATTTAGCTTTTGCGGGTTGACGATTCTGATGGATGCCGCAATTCCCTTGTCCTTGTCGGTCAAAGGGCTGCCGAGGACAGTAATACGAATTTTGTTTGACAGATGCCCTACAACGCCGGGCTGAGACTGATCAAGGATCATTCCTGATTTATGGAGCAGCCGCCTCATAACGTCAATAGCGTGCTGCGGGCTTTGAAATTTCTCCTTCGATGGGACAATGCTCCCGTCCGAATAGGTGATTTTTACGTCTTTCCAGCTATTGATGTTCACTTCCTCAACATCGGTTGCAAAGAGGTATTTCGTGAGAAAGGAAAACTCAGCCATTTCAGTGTAAAGTCCGTCGATCAGTTTTTCGTTCGACATGCTCTCCACACCTAAACTGTAATCATTGAGATATTTTGCAATATACGCCGTGATCTGCTGTCGCTGTTCTTCGGGGTTGTCGGTTATCAGCGTGGAATATTTGCTCGCAATATACTCCTGTATCTCAGCAAGCACCTCGGCAAACTCCTTTTTGTTTTTGGCCGTATTAAAAAACAACCCGATATTACTCATTCCCATCACCGAACACCTCCTTTACGATAGCGGAAATCACAGGCTCATATACCTTTGCATCCTTGCCCGAAAGTTCTTCTGCAAGGGAAAGGGTCGCGCTTTGTTCCTCAATTGCAGAAATATACGGCAGTCGGTATTTCACGCCGCCGAACGAATTCTCATACTCACCGCCGCCCTGATATGGCCTTGTGTTGGATAGTACCCTGATGTGCCTGTCAGGTCTAAACTTTCTGTCCCCGATCAGCGGAAGACAGGACATAAAATAGGACAGGGCTTTCAGATCACACGAACAGAGCCGCAGCACCTCGTCGGCCATCTCCAAGGCCGCCGTTGACAGGATATTATCTGTGAGGATGCTCGAACAGTCTACAATAACATAATCTGCAATATGACGGAGAAGCACCAGCATATCCACTGCGCGTTCCTTGGAATACTCCGCATAGGAAAACACGTTTTCGCCCGCCCTATATCCGAGCAGACTGATATACGGTTTTTTTTCAAAAGGGATGCAGTTTTTTAAAATAAGCTCCTGCGTGATGACGGGCGCGGAAAGCACCGCACCCACCGAACCATCCGATGGTTTCCTCGTTTTCAATAAGGAAGGCAGCGCGGGCGCGACCG
>DAMDEB010000164.1:0-4309 GCA_032090075.1 Caproiciproducens sp. | reverse complement strand
AACAACGACATTCTTTTTCTGCGCCGCAAGCTCGTTCGCCAGCTTGATTGAGGTTACGGTCTTGCCGGAGGATGGACTGCCCCAAACGGCAAGTATTTGCTTGTTTTTAGTTTTCATTGTTTTTATCATCCTCCTGCTGTGTCTTTTCGGAGTTAGCGGCGCTTCCGTCTGATTGCGTCTTCGCCTCCATTCCCTTAAAGTATTCGTCCTGCTTTGAAAGGAACTGATCCGCATTTTCCACTGTGCCGCGATAAATTAAAACCGCATGAATTTTGCTTCCCACTTCCAAGTTGGCGAGCGTCTGGGCCTGTTTCATGTTCACAAGCAGGGTAAGAGTGGACGGCAGGGATTTTTCAGAATTTTCCTCACTGTCTGAACTATTTTTGTTGTTTTGCGTATACTCTTTGTCAGCTCCGGTGCTAGCGGTAGCCGCCAAAACTTCCACATAGCAGAGTTCGCCCGGCATGGTGGTCGTTTTCGTGTCGGTATCGGACGCCAGTATGGAAACAATGTCCCCGGCCTCCAACTTGCCCGAAAGCCCTGCGGCAAAGGACGGAATGGTGACCGATATGGCCGCCTTCGTGCCGTTCAGCTTCGTCAGATAGGGTGAATCCGTCAGGGCTTTTTCGGACAGCTTGCCAGACAGGATATAATCGCCGCTTTGCAGATCGGCGGCAGCATATTTGCCAATAACCTGATCTTTGTTTTTTAGTACCCCGGCAGGCAGATTGTAAGAGCCAACCGTCACCGTTTCCACCATAGAGGATGTGATAAGCGTCCCCTTTGAAATATCTGATTTCACCCGCACAATATCGCTCTGTGCTTTGATCGTATTGTTGAAAAGCGGCGTAATTCCAAAACAGACAACAAGGGACAGGACAATACAGATCAGCCCCAATACTGTTCGATTCTTAAAAATACTTTTACTGAATCCAAGCTTGATCAATTCAAATTCCTCCTGAAATTAAAATGCGGCGCCGATCATCAGCGCCGTGTACGTTACAATACCGCCTGCACAAAAATAGGGCGCAAGCGGTATCTTTATTTTTTTGAGCGGCTTTTCTTCGACCGCCGACAGGATAATTCCTGCAATCAGAACAAGGGTAAGGGATAAAATGCTCTGCATGATCCCGCCCCAAACGCCAAGGGCGAAGCCGCAGGCCGCCATGAGTTTGATGTCGCCGCCTCCGATAGCGAAACCGTCCGACCGCCTGACGCATACCGCAGCTATAAAATATGGCAGGCCTGTCAATATCAATCCGAAAACCGCATCAAGTGGTTTGATACGAATAAGCCCGGCAAGCAGAAGCAATAGCGGAATAAGATTCGGAATTTCCCGCTTTTTGATATCCCATATAGCGGCGGCGATGAGTAGCAGCGAAAATAAAAGTCCTTTTACAATTTCAATCATGGCACCATCTCTGCTTGTTCATACTTTCTCTGCGCTTCCATAATCCGAAGGCCGACTGCATAGACAACAGGGATCGTGACAGAATTACCCGCCTGCTGGTAAAGCTGATTGTCAGAATTGACTGTCTGCGCCTTTTCGAAAAGTTCATCAGCAAAGCCCTGCAACCGCCAGCACTCGCGGGGAGTCAGCCGTCTTATCCGCCCACAGGATGCTTCCGCATATTCCTTCTTCGTAGTATCTTTGATTTTCTGCATAGGGCAGCTTTCACAGTCGCAGAGCATTACGCCGTGCCTGTCCTGCACCGTAAGAGTAAAGCTCGGTTCACCGCAGTTCTTGATCCGTCTGCCGTTCTGCCGCTTTATGGCACGTTCGGGTGTAATCACAGCCCTCGCGCAACCATAAAAAATACCGGAGTTGTCAGCACTCCGGTTTGTGATTCCGCTGTTATATCTCGCCTTGATGCAGCGGGCAGTATCAGTTATTTGGGAATTACCGTTACACAAATCTATGAAAACGGCATTTTGCGTTTGATTCCGGTTGATTCCCCTGAAATTGCCGGAATTTAAAGCACAATCACAATCCAAGCTGCCGACAATACCGCATTTTCGGCTTAATCCAACTGCATAAAGGCCTGTTTTTCCGCCCCAGCCTCCGCTTTGTGAAGCAATCGTGACGCTCACGCCGGATGGGTCATACACCCGCTGTCCCTGCATTCCACCTATAAGTTGGATAAGAGCTTTGCCATCGCCTGCGGGGAGAGGAAATATTTTTCGTCCACCACGGGTTCCACGATGTCGGTAAGCGACAATGTAGATTCGTTCTCGATTTTGAGGGACTCCGAAAAACCTTGAATTGAGAAGTCCGTACTCGACACAATAGCCGAGTGCGGCCAACGTATAGAGAACGGTCGTAAGGTCGAAGCCCCGATTAACGGACAGCAGATTTTTAACATTTTCAAGGACAACCCATTCGGGTCGATTTTCGGGATCCGTGCCTTCGAGCAGTCGAGCAATTTCAAAAAAGAGACCGCTTCGCTTTCCGGCAAGCCCGTATTGACGGCCGCTGCAACTAATGTCTTGGCACGGGAAGCCTCCTGCCCACAGGTTTGCTCTTGGCAAATCTCCGGGAGCGATTTTGGTGATGTCGTTTGCATACCACTCGCCCTCCTTCACATCAAAAATGGCGCGGTAGCTGCGGTCGGCGTATTTATTGATTTCACAATGCCCGACACAGCTCATACCACACAGTTCAAAACCTTTGCGGAAACCGCCGATTCCTGAAAAGAAGTCAATAAAGGTCATTTTAACCTCCATAACTCTTCTGCCACTTCGTGGCGGTTTTCCTTAGTAAGGGAAGCCGCCCATTCGTCACCGTAGCGATACGGATAATATTTCTGACTTTTATAAAAACGGAACATATTTTGTAACTGATCCACGACCGACAGGTTGCTTTGGTCTTTGGTGGTCATCATCACCGAGCCTGCAATTCCGGCAAGCACGGTAATCACTGTGGATGTTACACTGCCGGATACAAACCAGATAATTGCGGCGACAACGCCTGCGCCAAGAGAACCGATAACCGCCTGCACAAGCTGCTTTCTGCCAAAGCCGCTGAAAATTTCAACTTCGGGCTTTACGCCCATCGGAATATACAATTTTTCGTCCATTTGCACCTCCTATGAGTAGTAATACAGTATAAGGTCTTTGATCTGCCAGATGGATTCGGCAATGATATAGAAAATGACAGTGTTTTTTGCCCGCTTCTTGTACTGCGCCGCCTGTTCCTCGGCTCCCGCAAGGCGTATCATACAGTAATTGAACCGTGCCACTGCCCCCAGGCGGACCAGGATGATGATGGCGTTTGAAATATCGTCCATTGTGGCCATAGCCGTCACCTCACTTTCCTAAATGCTTTGCCATCTGGACCAGCTTTATGGAATGGTACGCATTGTTGACGATACCACCACCGCCTCCGCCCGTAGTAATGAGAAAGTCTTGCAGAAATTTCGGCGTTTTCACGGCCAGTATCATACAGGCAACGCCCCAAAAGACGTGCATACTCATCATCAATCCCACGCCCAATTTGGAAAGGACAATCTGAATCACTACCGCCAGCATGGATTGAAAAAACTTGTTCAAATAAGTTTTGAACACACCCCTGTCATTGTCGATCAGACCTACACAGGCAAGGGGGATGCCTACGCGCAGGATGAGTATTTCAAGCCCCCGCATGAGGAATTGAAAATACAGGACGAAGTAGACGATCACAAATATCAGCCCAAATATGGCGGTCACAAGCCCGGCAGAGGATATTCCTGAGACCCACGCAGTCCAGTCATAGGCTGTCGCGGCTCCAACTGCTTTCAGAAGCTTGTCGCTCATATCCTGTATGATGTCAGCCATCCACTGATATAGGGTCGGAAAACAGATTGCCACGGCCATTGCCTTAAAAAAGTTTGTGAGCAGCGATATGGGTTCCTCGTCTGCGTCCCCGTCCGTCCACAGCACATAGGTATCAAATCCTTTTTTAAGGAATTTCAGCACAATGAGGGAAACGCCGAAACCAAACACAATATTAAAAAGCGATTGGAACAGATCAACACCGGCAAGCGTTGACATATACTTTTCCGCATACAGCGCTATCGGCATGATATCGGTGAGTAAATTGTTAATGTAGGCGATGGCACCGTTTAGCAGTGCCACGATCAGCAAAACCAGAATATATTCCAATCAACGTCCACCTCCCTTCGCGGGAACTTCGTTTATGCGCCGTCTCCATAGGAGATTGGGATAGGCGATTCAAACTTCCTTTCCCGTTTCGATTTTCGCTCCGGCCGCCGACGCTTCCAGTGCTTCCTTGTACGCCTGCAATACGGTATCGGAAAGTTCACGGCGCAGT
>DAMDEB010000163.1:5111-7832 GCA_032090075.1 Caproiciproducens sp. | reverse complement strand
GCGTAATATAAACTTGGCTACCGGGATACTCCACTTTATATAAACCAATGACCGGCAAATCGACTGCCTTTTTGATTTCTTCTATATCGGACGGTGTGTTTGCACGAATACCGACTGCTCCACCCTGATATGCAGCAAATGCCATTTTTCCCATAATAAAGGAACTGTACAGCGGTTCTGTGCTCAGAGCCTGGCAAGATACAATTAAACCATGCCGTATGCGTTTTAATACTTCACTTTTTTTCATTGCAAATACCTGCTTACTTTAAAAATTATTGTAAATTATGCCTATACCTCATATTTTCTGAGTATGGTACAAATTCTTTGAGTTCCTGCTGTAATAGTTTCCCTGTTTCAAAATCATTGTCATTGAGCACCTGATCTAAGACAATGGAAGTGTTGAAATCTATTAAAAACAATCCGTCCTGTATTCATCGCTTTTAATTAATAGATCGTGAGGGACTCAATTTGAAGGTTAAAGGAATAGAACAAGTTCGTAAATTTCAAGTCAGTTAGGATAACAATTGATAGTTTATATTTACCTGTTGCAGATGGAGAATGAACTATTAAAAAAACTCCAGGCCTTCCTTGAAGCAAAAGAATGTGTGAGATTTCAATTTCTATATTTTGTGTTATTCCGCAATATCGTCCTGTATGTTATTGGCTGGAAAATAGTCATTCATCAGTTTTCGTGCATAAGTGGAAACCTCTTCCTCCATCACATGAAACTGGTAAACAAGATAGTGACCAAATTCGGTCAAGCGGGAACCGCCTCCGCCAACTCCTCCGATGGACTTCTCCAGTATTTTTTTTCCAAACTCTTCTTCCGCCCGAGTCACAATAAAAAGCGCTTTGCGATAAGGCATTCCCAATTCTTTGGCAGCTGCATTCAGCGATTTCAACTGATCCGTCTTTAGTAATAACTCTGAAATTCCAGTCCCATAAACCACTGTATCATCTTTTCTAATACGGACGCGAACATCGACAGAATACGGCGATGTGATTTTGGTATCTTTATCCATATGTATTTCCCCATTCCATTAAGCTGCTTTTATTATCGCACACTAACTATTATTCTTCAAGATTATCGTAAAAAAGTGCACATCCAATAGTATGATCTTTAGTGATAAACAACAAAATTATTTTTAAGTATTGACATTTTTTCTGCATATGTTATTATTTGGATAGTCGTTATGCACAAATGGAACAACGAATGATTATCTTGTTTGGAGGAAAATAAATGTATACCCTTATCATCAATGGAAACCAGGTTGGCTCAGTGAACGTGAAAAAGAAGTCTATACCCATTGCTTTTCCGAAGCGGGTGCGGTGCAGTGTGGATTCTGTATCCCCGGCATGGTGATTGCAGCAAAAAGTCTTTTGGACGTCAACCTTGCTCCTACATCCGAAGATGTTAAAAAGGCAATCAGAGGCAACATCTGCCGCTGTACGGGTTACGTAAAAATTGAACAGGCAATCTTAATGGCAGCCGATTTTTTTCGCAAAGATTTGCCAATTCCCCCGCGTGAAACAGAAGCCCCCTTATCCAAACGATTCAAACGGGTTGACGCGAAGGAAAAAATTCTTGGCACCGGCGAGTACGTTGATGATGTTATCGTACCCGGCATGATTTACGCCAAAGCGCTGCGTTCAAAATATCCTCGCGCAATCGTCAACAAAATTGACCTTACCAAAGCGCTTGCACACCCTGACTGTGTGCGAATCCTCACCGAAAAGGACGTGCCGAACAAAAAAGTAGGACATTTGGTCACCGACTGGGACGTTATGATCGCGGAAGGCGGCACCACCCACTACATAGGTGACGCGCTCGTACTGGTTGCTACTAACCACAAAGAAACGCTTGACGATGTGCTGAACTTGATTGAGGTGGACTACACCGAGCTCACCCCGGTTACCTGCCCCACCGATGCACTGAAAGCCGATGCGCCGCTGATTCATGAACGTGGAAATATCATGCGCAAAGAAATATTAAAACGGGGAGACGCGGATGAGGCAATTAAAAATTCCAAATATGTTGTCACCCGTAAATATAGAACCCCGTTTAACGACCATGCTTTTATGGAACCGGAATGCGCCATTGCAATGCCTGATGGTGAGGATGGACTGTTTTTGTACACCGGTTCACAATCCGTTTATGATGAGCGCCATGAAATATCCCATATGCTGAATATTCCAGAGGAAAAAGTGCATTGCCAGTCAAAATTGGTTGGCGGCGGCTTCGGCGGTAAGGAAGACATGAGCGTACAGCACCATGCAGCCTTAATGGCGTGGTATACCAAAAAGCCGGTCAAGGTGAAGTTCTCCCGCCAGGAAAGCCTCGACTACCACACTAAGCGCCACGCGATGGATATGGAGTTTACAACCGCATGTGACGAAAATGGAATTCTCACCGGAATGAAGGCAGTTTTGATTGCCGATACCGGTGCGTATGCGTCGTTAGGCGGTCCTGTACTGCAAAGAGCCTGTACCCACGCAGCGGGTCCGTACAACTATCAAAATATTGATATTCTGGGAATGTCGGTCTACACCAACAATGTGGTCGCCGGCGCCTATCGTGGCTTTGGTGTAACACAAAGCTGCTTTGCAACAGAGAACAATATCAATTTGCTTGCGGAGATGGCGGGCATTTCCCCATGGGAATTCCGTTACAAAAACGCAATCCGCCCCGGTCAGGTACTGCCGAACGGTCAGCTTGCGGAT
>DAMDEB010000163.1:0-5101 GCA_032090075.1 Caproiciproducens sp. | reverse complement strand
CTGCGCGATGGCGGAATGTCTGAAAGCAGTCAAAGAAGTCTATGAATCCCACCCCTATGCGGGAATTGCCTGTGCATTTAAAAACAGCGGCACCGGCGTGGGTCTGAAAGACATCGGGCGCTGTATCCTTGAAGTAAAAGACGGAGTCGTACATATTCGTACCTCGGCGTCCTGTATGGGACAGGGGATTGCTACAATGTGTACACAAATGGTCTGCCAGACAACGGGACTCGATCCTGCCCTGATCTATCATGAGTGCCCGGATACCGTTCGTACCCCGAATTCCGGAACCAGCACTGCGTCCCGGCAGACGGTTTTGACAGGAGAAGCAACCCGGCGAGCCGCTGCAAAGCTGAACGATGAGATGCAGGGCGGAAAAACTCTTCAAGAGCTTGAAGGCCGTGAATTTTACGGCGAATTTTCCGCAGTAACCGACCCCATGGGCTCCCCAAAGGAATTCCCTGTCAGTCATGTCAGCTACAGTTATGGCGCACAGGTTGTTATTTTGGACGAACAGGGCAAACTTGAAAAGGTAGTTGCCGCTTATGATGTGGGTACAGTGGTCAATCCCCAATCGGTTGAAGGACAGATTGAAGGAGGCATCGTGATGGGCCTCGGTTTTGCACTTACGGAGGACTTCCCGGTTGAGGCAGGCTATCCAAAGGTGAAGTTCGGCCCCCATTGCCTATGGCGCCAAGGGGGTGGGGGAGCTTTGCCTGATCCCCACCTCGCCCGCCGTTTCTCATGCGTATTACAGGCTGGACGGAAAATTCCGTACCTCGCTGCCGTTAAGGGAAACCTATTATAAAAAATAAGCTGGTGATTTTTTGGATCGAACACGGCTCCGCATTGCGGGTGTTGTTGCAGCCGCAGGACTATCGAAACGAATGGGGGATTTCAAACCCCTGTTACCCTGCGGGAACAGCACCATGATACAAACCACAATAGAGAGCCTCCAACAGGCGAATGCCACTCAGATTATTGTTGTTGTCGGACATCGCGGCGATGAAATTGAAAAAGTAGTGTCAAAGATGGACGGCGTGCAGGTTATTTATAACCCGAATTATCGAAACGGCGAAATGCTTGAGTCAATTCAATTAGGACTTAAGCATATCAGCAGCTGTGATGCGGCTTTTGTTCTTCCGGGGGATATGCCTGCCATTGCGCAAAAGACCTTTCGTCAAGTGAAAAAATGCATGAGCGTTACCAATGCTGCGGTTGTTTTTCCCACGCTGGAGGGACGGCAGAAACATCCTCCGTTGATTGCCGAGAGGTGTTTTGAGCGCATCTGCAGCTTTTCGGGGAACGGCGGTTTGCGCACGGCACTGCGGCAGTTTTGTGAAGAGACAGCTTTTGTGGCAGTGGATGATTTCGGATGTACGATTGACGCGGATACGCCAACCGATTATCACCAGCTTTTAAACTATTGTCATTTACCAATTCATCCCACTTCTTAACACGGGATTATTAAATTATTTATCCTTTCACGCAAATTAATATTTATATATTTTAGGAGGCATCGTATGGAACCCATTAGTAAGTCTGTAAAGAAAAAAGATCATGAGCCCAAGATGAGCGGACGCTCGCTGTACGTTGATGACCTTGCAATGGACGGTATGCTTTATGGCAGACAGCTCCATTCGGCAAAGGCAAAGGCACGGATCAAAGACATCCGATTGCCAAAACTGCCAGAAGGATATTACGTTGTCGACAAGCATGATGTGACCGGTGTAAACCGCGTTGCTATCGTTCTGAACGATACGCCTGTGTACGCGGAAGATACAGTAGAGTATGTCGGCGAACCTATCCTTATGGTTGTTGGCCCAGACCGCAAAAAAGTTGGCCAAATTCTGAACGAGATCGTCGTGGTTTACGAGGAAGAAATTCCAGTTCTGGATATGAAGAAGTCCGATACCGTGTTTTTTAACTATAATTATGAAAAGGGCGACATTGAAAAAGCGATGGCGGAAGCCGATCGTGTTTTCGAAGAAACTTTCCAGACCGGCTATCAGGAGCAGGCTTACCTTGAAACACAGGGTTTGATTGCGTATCCTCATGACGGCCGCATGACTGTTCGCGGCTCCATGCAATGCCCCTATTACATACATGGCGCAGTATCCAAGGCACTCGGATACGATACCGGCGATGTACAAATTATTCAGGATGTAACAGGCGGCGGTTTTGGAGGAAAGGAAGACTATCCCTCGATTCTCGCGTGCCAGGTGGCAGTCGCTGCGGCGAAAGTAGGCAAGCCGGTTAAAGTTGTTTTCGACCGCAGAGAAGATATGGAATTCACATCCAAGCGTCATCCATCAATTTGCACTTATAAGGTAGCTATCAAAAATGGTGAAATCACAGGAATGGATGTCGACGTGCTGTTTAACGGCGGCGCATATACCACTCTGTCCGCGGTCGTTCTTCAGCGCGGCATTATCTGTGCCAACGGTGTTTACCGCGTCGACAATCTACGTGTACATGGCCGCGCGGTCAAGACCAACACAGTTCCCTGCGGCGCATACCGCGGCTTCGGTGCACCTCAGACCTTCTTCGCCGTTGAGATGATCATGGATCACATTGCGAGAGATATGGGAATAGAGCCCCTCGAACTGAAGGAGAAGTATATTGTAAAACAGGGCGACAGTACTTCTACCAGCGGCGAGTATCATTTTCATGTGCCTTTGCCTGAAATGATAGAGCGAATGGACCAGCTTTCCGATTATCGCGTAAAATCCAAACGGTATCAGAACCAAACCGGAAGATACCGCAGGGGAATCGGTTTGTCATTGGTTTACCACGGCTGCGGTTTTACCGGCAGCGGTGAACGCGATATTATAAAAGCAGTCGTCAGGATTAGAAAGAACGCAGATGACACCGTTGAAGTGCTTGCGAGCAACGCTGATATCGGTCAGGGTTTGAAAACTACTTTCTGCAAAATTGTAGCGGATACCCTTGGTATTCCTTTAGAGCGGGGTCTTATTGAAAATCCGGATACCGACCTTGTGCCCGATTCCGGCCCGACCGTCGCCAGCCGTTCGCTGATGACCGTGGGGGGGATGCTCCAGCGCCTTTCCGAAAAACTCAAGAAAGAGTGGAAAAACGGCGAAGAGCAAATTGTGGAGGAGCGTTACATAGAACCCGATTTTATAATTCCGTTCGATATTGGGAAATTTCAGGGAGACGCATATCCTACCTACTCCTGGTCCGTAAGCGCTATAGAGGTAGAGGTAGATACGCTGACCGCATCCAACAAGGTACTGGGCGCATGGGGCATATTTGATGTTGGCGTACCGATTGATATGAACATCATACAAGGTCAGATGCAGGGTGGGTTCCTACAGGGAATCGGCTACTCATCCATGGAACAGATGGACTACAACGACAAAGGGGTCATCCGCAACAACAGCTTCAGCGACTATATTATCCCCACCTCGGTTGACGTACCCAATCTCGTTACTGAAATCATTAACAATCCTTATACACATGGTCCGTATGGCGCAAAGGGCGCGGGTGAGCTTCCCCTGGTCGGCGCAGCTCCTGCATATGTAGAGGCTATGGAGAACGCATTAGGCGTATCCCTGTACAATGCTCCGTTCACTCCCGAAAATACGATGAAAGTTTTGCAGGAGGTGTCTAAATAATGAAGGAGACTATCAAATTCATCTTAAACAATAAAGAGGTTGTTTCGACCGCAAAAGCGAATGAACGCCTGCTGGACGTACTGCGCAATGAGTTTAAGCTTACCGGTGTTAAGTGTGGCTGCAAGGAAGGTGAATGCGGAGCTTGCTCCGTGATACTCGATGGAAAACTCGCTAATTCCTGTATGGTGGCCATGGGAAGCATTCAGGACAGCACAGTCATGACCATAGAGGGCTATCGTGATACCGAGCGTTTCACAGTTTTGGATAAGGCATACGCTGCTGTCAGCGCTGTGCAATGCGGTTTCTGTATTCCGGGTATGGTATTGGCATCTGAATGTATTCTTGCGGAGAACCCGCATCCGACCGAAGCAGAGATTCGTGAAGGTATTTCCGGTAATTTGTGCAGATGCACCGGCTATAACGCCATCGTCGAAGCGATCGGCATTGCCGCTAAGGAGGGTAACGGATTATGGTAAACGGATATCAAGTAAACTCCCTGAAAGAAGCTTTGGATATACGGAGCAGGGAAGCAGTGGTCCCTTATGCCGGCGGCACGGACCTTATGATCAAGTCGAAGGAGGACGCGGCTTATCTGTTCCTCAACAAGGTGCCTGAACTGAAGAATATCGTCGAGGACGCTGAATATATCCGTATCGGTGCATCCTGCACCTTCACAGAGATTATAAACAGTGCACTAACACCCGCAATTCTAAAAGAAGCGGTAATCCAGATTGCTGCTCCCGCTATTCGAAACTTTGGTACCATCGGCGGAAATCTTTGCAATGGTTCCCCAAAAGCGGACAGCGCGCTGATCCTTTTTGTTGCTGACGCAAAACTGCGCCTGATGAGCGCGAATTCCGAACGCGTTCTGCCCATCACCGAATTTTATCTTGGCAGGAACAAAACAGCTTTGCACACTGACGAACTGCTCGTTGAAATACTGATTCCCAAGACAGGCCTTGATAATTACTACTATCAGAAGGTCGGTGCAAGGAACGCACTCGCTATTTCCCGCGTTTCTTTTGCCGCACTTCTCAATGTGGTTGATGGCAAGATTGAAAACTGTTCCACAGCATTTGGGGCGGTAAGCGATGTAGTTATTCGGCGTAAAGACATCGACGCGATGCTCATTGGGAGGACGATTGCACAGGCAAAGGCTGTGAAAGCAGACTATCTTGCGAAATATGATGCGGAAATTGTGCCCATCAGGGGAAGGGTATCTACAGAGTACCGTAAAAGCACCTGTATGAACCTCCTCAAGGATTTCCTCGAAAGCAATGGAATTTAGTGTTTCGTTTCCAAAAACGGACTTCAATGGTTTCGCAGAATTTTAAAAGAACCGATTTTGAGTATGACTCAAAATCGGTTCTTTTAATTAAGCCAAAGACCACCAGCTCTGCTGGTGGGAAAAGAGCTTAAGCTATGGACAGAAATAAAACTCCCCGATATATTAAAGTTAAGGT
>DAMDEB010000162.1:5821-7845 GCA_032090075.1 Caproiciproducens sp. | reverse complement strand
GCGCGTTGGATTTTGCATGAGACGTGTTTTGCGCTTATTGGCGCAAAACAAAGCTTGGCGTAGCCGGGCGTTCTTCAATTAAAAACGTTAACTTTTTAATTGAAGATTAGTATCAAATAAAAAATGTTGGGGGATAGCTGCTTGCTTACATTAGATAAAATCTACCATGCCGCTTTTATATTAAAGGGCGTTATTCGTGAAACGGCTTTGATTCACGCGCCGCTGATTAATCCGCAGAGTGAGGTTTATTTGAAAACTGAAAATCTTCAGATTACAGGCTCGTTTAAGGTACGCGGCGCTTATTACAAAATATCGCAGCTGTCCGCCGACGAAAAAGCGAAGGGTGTGATTGCCTGTTCCGCGGGCAATCACGCACAGGGAGTCGCGCTTGCCGCGGCTAAAAACGGGATTTCGTCCCTCATCTGTATTCCCGACAGTGCGCCCATTTCCAAGGTTGAAGCAACCAAAAGCTATGGCGCGGAAGTGTGTTTGGTCAAGGGCGTATACGATGATGCTTATCAAAAGGCCTGTGAGCTGCAAAAAGAGAGCGGCGCTACTTTTATTCACCCCTTTGATGACCCAGACGTAATTGCCGGGCAGGGAACGATCGGGCTTGAAATTTTGAATCAACTTCCGGATGTCGACGCGGTCGTTGTGCCTGTCGGCGGCGGCGGACTGATTTCCGGCGTAGCCTACGCCGTGAAGTCGCTGAATCCGAACTGCAAGGTTTACGGCGTTCAGGCCAGCGGCGCGCCAAGCATGGTTAAAGCGCTTGAAGGGAAAAAAGTAGAGGCACTCCAGTGCGTTTCCACCTTTGCCGACGGCATTGCGGTCAAGTGCCCGGGAGATGTGACGTATGACCTGTGTAGCAAATACGTCGATGAGGTCGTGACCGTGACCGACGACGAAATCGCCACGGCGATTCTTACCCTGATTGAACAGCAGAAAATGATTGCCGAGGGCGCGGGTGCGGTTGCTGTGGCCGCGGTTATGTTTAACAAAATTGATGTCAAAGGAAAGAAAGTCGTCTGCCTGCTTTCGGGCGGAAATATCGACGTGACCATCCTTTCAAGGGTAATCAGTCGCGGCCTTTTGAAAGCCGGGCGTTCGGGTGACCTTGTTATCGAAATGGTTGACAAGCCCGGCCAGCTGAAAGAAGTTTCCGCGATTATTGCCAACTTGGGCGGTAATGTGGTCAGTGTACACCACGACCGTGGCGGTGAAAACACCGGAATGAACGCCTGCTCCCTGCACATTCGCATGGAAACGAGGAACCGTGAGCACCTCGATCAGATTCGCAATGCGATTGTGGAAGCGGGTTTTCACATTGTCAATTCAAAATTGTAGAAGTCGAGCTTGATAAGCCAATAAAAATATAAAAACAAAGGGCTGAACCATTGGTTCAGCCCTTTCCATTTGTAAGCGAAGCTATTTGAAATAACAAGTTGGAACAGACCTTGTTGATGAATCAAAAAACATATTTTACTATATGTAATATATATTTGACATATAGTAAAATAAGTGATACTATACAGATATAGAAAAGCAAGGGGTGATGCGCTTGAGTAAAAATCTTCGTCTAAAATCCGCACGAGCCGCGCTGGATATGTCACAAAAGGATGTAGCGGAAGCGGTTGGGGTAACGCGCCAAACAATGAATGCGATTGAGAATGGAGACTACAATCCATCGGTAAATTTGTGCATCTCCATATGCAGGGTATTGGGAAAAACACTTGACCAGTTATTTTGGGAGGATGAAAGCAATGAAAAAAATTGAATTTGATGAATTACAGCAAAGCCGCCGCAACCAATATGGATATCAGTCCTTTATTCTTTTAGCAATGCTGATTATGATTGACAGTGTTCTTTATGGAATGGGCTTTATTTGGATGAAGCACCCGACAAATACGTTTATTATCTTATTGGTAGGATTCACCTATTTTATTTCGCGCTGTGTTTGGGGTGACGCCTTGGTAGGCCCGAAAGAAAGCCCCAAAAAAATGACTGCTAAAACAATAGTGATT
>DAMDEB010000162.1:621-5811 GCA_032090075.1 Caproiciproducens sp. | reverse complement strand
AACAATGGGTTATTTGATTCCGCATAGAAATATGGTTTCATCGACGGATAATGACGGTTTTACTATGGCGTTAGTATGTGGAATTATGTGGGCTGTCATCGGTGTGGTTTACCTCATCAAACGTGTACGCGGGAACAAAGCGGAGCAATAAAAGATTTTTCTGTTCTTTACGAAACAGGAGGAGGCCGATATCGGCCTCCTCCTGTTTCGTTTTGTCCAGCTTATCCGCGCTTGATACCCTTCGCTTTATTTTGAATCGCTTCTTTTATCCGCTGCAAGGATTCATTGTTGCGAATGGATTTCATAGTTGGGAAAGCCTTAATAATGCGGCGCTGTAAAAGTTTGTTTTCGGTTTCAATTTTATCTTTCTTTTCAAACAGAGAATATAAATACGCTTTTGTATCCTCGTCAATCAGATTGCCGATTGCGGCCTGCAAATTCTCGAATTTGCCCGTTGTCGCAGCCGATGCCCTCTCTTTAATTTCATCAAGAATCTGCTGCAATTCGGAAAGCTTTCCGTTCAGTTGGAGGATAGCATGTACCGTAATCACGGTATCACAGATAAAATAGACCATAAACCCGCCTGAAATAAATGGCAGGACAGGTGTGGGAATCGAGAGGAGAAGACGCATCAAAAGCGGCTGAACGTACAGCATGCCAACCACGCACATCACACCGAACAAAAGTGAATTTTGCAGGCATATCCTGCCTTGAATATTGAATTTTTGATCGGAATAATCCCAATATTTCGTATGAAAAACCAATTCAAGTGCAAAGCCGGTAATGTATTCAATGACGGTGGTGATGAGCACACCCATGACATACAAGGCAATCACATTATGTTCAAAAGGAGATAAAAGAGACACTACCGCTATGCCGCCCACGCCGTAAATCGGACAAAACGGACCATTTAAAAAGCCGCGATTAATAAACTTACCGACCGGAACGGAACAGAAGATACTTTCCGTAAGCCAGCCGATAAAGCTGTAAATTGTAAAAAGTAAAAATAATATCCGAAAATTATCCATTTTATACCTCATCATATCAGATAGGTATTAGTTTAACTTTTTAAGGGCTTTTTGTCAAATACCAAAAAGAATTATTTTTTTAATTAGCAGCAATACATAGTATAGAAGCGCCGCACAAACCGCGGGCGTAATAATCCAGCCCACCACATCCACCTCCACGGCAGTGACTTTTAAAAGTCGGTTAATGCTGAGTGCTGCATTGTAAATTTCACTCATAAATAAGATGACCATGTATGCTCTGATTCCGAAAAACGGAATGAAAACCGCAATCAGGATGACGCGCATGACAGAGTCGCTGAAATTGTATTTCAGTGAATACAGCTGCTGGTCAAGCCCCTTGAGCATACCGTCCACAACACTGTCGACATACATCAGCGGTACAATGGGCGCCATCACCTGCAGAATATTGCCGACCTCGCTGCTCCCGTAAAACAGCATGCCGAAGTCACCGGCAAATACAATTAAAACCGATGTGACAAGGAATGAGAAAAAAAGAGTGAAACGAAATGCGCGCTCCGCTGCTTTTTGAATCGCGGCTCGTTCTCCGCGGGCGTTCGCTTCCGCCATTTCGGGGATGAGCAGCATCGACAAAGCGCTTAAAAAAGCGGAAGGAAAATATAAAATCGGCATTACCATGCCCTGCATCATGCCGTACTGCGACAGCGCACCTTTTTCGCCCGCACCGTGTTTTCTAAGACCGCGCGGAATGAGAATGTTTTCCGTGCTGTTTAAAAGGCTTCGGAAGAACGAGCCGAACAAAACCGGAGCGGCAATGTGCAGAATACTGCGAAAAATACCGTTGACTTTCTTGTTGGAAAACCCGCGCTTTCTCACAAAGGCAAGGTACAGCAGCACAATGTACGCGCAGGAACTCACTTCGCTAATGGTTGAACCAAGCATCAGCGCACTAAGCGGGCTGCTGATTCTGCCGAACAGAATCAATGATGCGAAAATCGCTACGATTTGCTCCAGTATTTCACCGCCCACAGGGACAATTGTATTGCGTATGGCAAGAAAATATCCTTTCAGGCATGAACATACGGCGATAAACGGAAGTCCAGGGGCTAAAAGCCGAAGGGGCATGGCAGCCGACGGGTCGCCGATGAATTTGACCGAGATGAAATCGGCGAAGAAAAGCAGCGCCGCACCCGCAGCAAAGCTAAGCGCAAGCGCAAACACAAGGCAGCGCCGGATGGCGCCCCTTGTGCCGCGTCCTTCCGCGACCAACCTTGTCACGGCAAGGCCCACGCCCGAAGTGCAAAGGGTAATTCCCAGAATAAACACTGAAAAAATCAACTGGTACAGCCCCATGCCGGCTGCGCCGATTTTACCGCATATCAGCACACGAAACCAAATGTTGCTTAGGCGGAGTATAACCGAACCGATGGTCAAAATAGCCGCATTTGCATAAAAAACGCGTTTTTTCATTTGATTAACACCTTTATCAATATCATTAATCAAGTGTATTCGCGCGCAAGGCAAAATAAATCTATAAATTTTTTACCGCATGGGTTATAATAAAAAGAAAAACAATAAACTTTAGCCTCTACTAATATTGAACAGGCTCTCAGCTTTTGTTTTCGTCAGTGGATATTTAGAAAAACAAGATAACGGAGGAAATTATGGATTGGACAGAAGTTACCGTTACGGTAAACGCAAAGGATATTGATAAGGCCGGTGATATCGCCCAAATGGTGGTACCGTACGGTATTTATATTGAGGATTACTCCAACTTGGAAAAGGAAGCGTGGGAGATTGCCCACATTGATTTAATCGACGAGGAGCTGCTGAAGAAAGACCGCACCAAGGCGCTGGTGCATGTTTACATCAGCCCCGAGGAAAGCCCTGCCGAAGCAATCGCTTTTTTGAGCGAACGCTATAACGCCGAGAGCATTGAACACACCATAACCACCGCGCCCTGTGTGGAGGAGGACTGGATTAACAACTGGAAAAAGTATTTTAAGCCGATTAAGGTCGGCCAAAAGCTGTTGATCCGCCCCACGTGGGAAGAGGAATACGAAGCCGGCGACCGCAAGGTGCTTCATCTTGAGCCCGGCCTTGCTTTTGGAACCGGCACCCACGAAACAACACGCCTTTGCATGGAACTGCTCGAAGAATATATTGAGCCGGGCGATGAGGTTCTGGACGTCGGCTGCGGCAGCGGAATTCTGTCCGTTGCGGCGCTTTTGCTCGGCGCTAAAAAAGCGGTCGGCGTGGATATCGACGCGCTTGCCGTTAAGACCGCCGTGCAAAATGCGGAGATCAACCATGTGGACGACCGCTTCACCGGTATCTGCGGCGACCTGACCGACAAAGTCAGCGGTCAATACAATATTGTCGTTGCCAACATTGTTGCCGATGTGATTATCCTGCTGACAAAAGATGTAGAGCAGTTTATGCACCGCGACACAGTCTACCTGATGAGCGGCATTATCGATACACGCGAACAGGACGTGCTCGATGTCATTGAGAAAAAATTCAACATCATCAACCGCAAAACTGAAAAGGGATGGGTTGCCCTTGCCGCAAAGCTGAAATAAAAATTGGCAGGAGATTGCCTGCTAATACTGTGCATGATTTATATCTACGTTCCGTTTACATGGGGAATAAACCAGACGGCGGTTGCATTCTTTGGCTCATTTGATAGAATGAGGACAAATGTTTGAAATGAGGAAATCAAATGGATTCGCAAAAAATGGGTGAGCTTATTTCCAGTGTAAGAAAGTCTAAGAATATGACGCAAAAGGAATTGGCAGATCAACTCAGCGTAACAGATAAGGCTGTTTCAAAATGGGAAAGAGGAATAGGTTATCCCGATATCACAATTTTACCGTCCCTTTCGGATGCTTTGGGGATTACGATGAGCGACTTGCTGAATGGCGAAATTACCGCCGAAAAAACGGAGCAGGAAACCGGTACCGATCAAATTATTTCTAATACACTCAAATATGCGGGTGAGGTGCAACGCCGCAGAAAATTCAAGTCATCTAATTTAGCAATTTCCATTCTTACCATTGTGTTTCTAATTGCTGTTTTTATTTGCATACTATGTAATTTTGTGAGCAGTGGGAAAATTGACTGGGCTCTGTATCCCACAGGGGCATTGGCTTTCGCATGGTTTATCATAGTGCCTCTTATTTATTTTAAAAAGCACAGATACATTATCTCCCTTTCAATGGTCAGCGTACTGCTGATTCCGTTTTTATACTTAATAGAACTTTTGGGGTCGAGTAAAAATTGGATGATTCCTTTGGGAATTCCGGTTTCACTCATATCGCTTGTATACTTATGGATTGCGGTTCCTTTGTTTGCGTATACAAAAATAAACAGATGGTATCTTTCAGCGGCAGTCATTTTGCTGGGCGTTGGTTTGGATTGCGGAATAGAGTATTATGTGCAGCGATTTGTTCAGCAGCCAGGCACAGACATATATAATGTTTTTTCAAATATCTGTGTGGTGATTATTGCAATAATACTGTTCTTTATTGGGTTTGCACGCAAAAAGAAACAACTTGAAGCCGCTTAAGCAGAGTATCTTAAATACAAAACAAAGGGGTTCTTCTACATTGGCCTTTGCCGTAGAAGAACCCCTTTATTAATTAATATTATTCATCCCTATTTCTCATATGTAGTAGTACCGTCTCTCCCATATGACACAGAAGCGTCACCTATTTTCGTAAACGTCTTGCTTATGATTCTTCCGTTTTGAATAATTGGTAAGAACACGACGTCATTCCGAGCTACAACCTCAAATACGTTGGATGCAGTGGTTATGAGATAATCGTTATTTTTTTGATTGAATTCCAATTGACCTTCCAATACGATACGGGTTATAGGGTCATAAACAATCACCTTATTATCATTCGAAATTGAAAGTCCATAGGAACTTCCATCCGCATCGTGTGATAGATAGTATCCTGTTGAAATGGACTCCGATGCTTTAGGCGGCATAAAATAATATATATTCATGGCAATTGAAACAAAAAGTGTTAGACATACAGCGCTGATTAAAATTTTTTTCTTCATTTCATAAACCCTTCCCATTTTTAAAATTGGATAGTGTTATCATTCAATTACAGAAAAATATTTGCGCAAGAGGATTGCAATATTAATATCTAATTAGAACTATACCACAGATTAAAAAAATATGAAAGAGAATTAT
>DAMDEB010000162.1:0-611 GCA_032090075.1 Caproiciproducens sp. | reverse complement strand
TCAAGATATTATCTTGACAAAGCCTATTAAAAGGGAGTAGTCATCTTATAACGACTACTCCCTTTTATGTTATCTAATTGTGTTCTATAACGGAATAATGATATTAATCTTTATTCTTCTTCAGCATAGTTGCCCAAAAACGAGAAACGGGGCAGCTCGTCGTGGAGCGCACAAAGCAGGTTGAGTGTGCGCTCTTCGTGCACATTGCCGGTGAAATCAAGGTAAAAATCGTACTCGAAGTTTTTGTCCGCAATCGGTCGGCTCTCGATTTTAGTAAGATTCAGTCCGGCTGCCGCGAAGCGTGCAAGCACACTGTAAAGCGAACCGGTTTTGTGCGGAAGTGAAAAGCAAACGCTGATTTTTTGTGCATCGCCGGGAATGAACAAGCGGCGGCTGATGACAATAAACCGTGTGCAATTGTTCGTGGTATTCTGTATATCGTGTTCGATGATGTGCAGCCCGTATTCTTTGGCCGCGTATTCGGAACAGATGGCGGCAATGCCCGCTTCCTGCCGCTGTGCGACCATTTGAGCGGCAGCTGCCGTGCTGGAGCAGGGCTGTGTGTGCAGAGCGTTTCTTGCAATATAATCAGAGCACTGCATGAGCGGCTG
>DAMDEB010000161.1:1524-7965 GCA_032090075.1 Caproiciproducens sp. | reverse complement strand
GTATCTCTTCAATTTCTTCATCCGTGAGAACCGGCGGCAGCGCAAACTCCTTATTTGCCAGTTTTAGTTTTGCTTCTGCTCTGGCACGGCACTTCACGTTTGCCTTGCAGAAGGTACACCATTCACCAGGACAGAACTCGCCCTCACCGTTGTAAGCAAGCAAGGCGGTAGGCTTCAGAACCTTTTCCGTCCACTCTTCGAGCGTATCAACCGAAATTGTCCAGGTTCTGACATTTTCACGGCGCGGCTGAAAGATTGTCATGGAAATATCGGTAATGTCATACAAGCTGTCAAACAGCTCCAATGCACCCAGCGCATACAGCTTCATCTGTGGATTATCCTCAGCGTCCACCAAAATGCCCTGACCGTATTTGAGGTCAATGATATGTAACGTGCCGTCACCGACAATGATTGCATCGCCCGTACCGAATCCGTGCGGCACATAACAGGAAAAATCCAGATGCTGTTCAATGAGGATGTGGGGGTCTTTGCAGTGAGTTTTCGCCTGGGCCAATGTCTCGCTGACAAAAGTCACATAATCATCAGTGTAGGCATCCATCTCGTCACAGTCATATTGGGAAATGGGCTTTTTTGAGCGCATTTTCAGCAATTTTCGAAGTTTGTGCTCACAGAGCGCATGTGCCGCAGTGCCTTCCGAAGCGGCTTCAGATTCACGATCTGCATAGGATTGTTCCAATCTGGCAGACGGCGTACAGTTGAGCCATCTATGTGATCCGGATGCTGAAAGAACAGCGTGTCCCATTTATAAATCCTCCGCAGCTTTCAGAAGTTCCGAATACTTGCCCGATTCAATTTCACTGAGTTTCGCCGCTCCAAACTGCTGAAGCAAAACACGTACCTCTGCGGTTTTGCCGAACTGACTTTTTTCTGCGAGTACGGCACGAACCTTTTCAATACCGATGACAGGCTTGCTTTCCTTGGGTTTGTCTGCTTTGGAAACAGGTGTTTCAGCCGCCTGCGGCTCACTTTGCTCCGAAGAATCGACAACAGCCTGAATGCTGTCTGCCAAATGTCGTAAATCAGATACCACATTGAGCAGCAGATTGGTTTTGTTCATACTTCACTTCCTCAATTTCATTAATTGACAGCGAATCGACGCTGTCACCTGGGATTAAAATCATTAGTTTCTGTTTCTCTCCAAGCAACAAACGTAAAATACGTTCCCGCAGCGTGATGTTCTTGCATCGGACGATACCGCCTGTTTGTGGATGCTTGGAAACGCTGATTTTCAAATTGTGTCTCATCATTTTCACCTCTTTCCGAAGGGGTGATTTTTTGTCCCTTCACCTGTAGGCCACGGAAAAAGGTGAATATGAGGATTTTTATAAAAACTTTTTTATTTTTTTATAAATCGTTCGTAAACGGTGAGAAATGGCAGACTGGTCGACACCTTCACTGGTGGCGTAATCATTGACCGATATTCCATCAAAATAGATGACTCGGATAAGTTCCTGCTGCTTGGGATTCAATTGTGAAATGGCACTGTGCAGTCTTTCTTCGTCTGATTCTCCTGCAAAAAAGGCAGCAATTTCTGCATCCTCCACGGCAAGCCACTCACCGTCTTCATTTTCGTTGTCAAGTGTGGTGTGACGGCGGGTTTCCTTGTGGTTCACGTTGTATTCCTGGCGATCAAGGTCGATGAGGATGTTACCCCAGTCCTCGTCCACCTCAATTTCAACGGTCTCATTTGCAAACTTATAATTGACTTTCATATGTCAGTTCTCCTTTTTTCAAGGAGCCTGACAGGTGGCAACTTTGCCGCAAAATAGAAAAAGAGCCTGACAAGCAGCAAAAATTGCCACTTGTCAGGCTCGTATGTCATCCCCGTTCTCTTTCAAACGGCTCTGAGTTTTCGATCTATTGATTCTGAATGAGATCTACTAACCCGTGCATCGTGCTCTGTACTAAGCGAGTTGACCGTAATTGCGGATGGGTCAGCCGTTGCCCGGACTGCATACATTCCTGCAGTCTGACCGTTTACCGTGACCACCACCGTTCAGCTTTGATTTCCAAAGCGGGTCAGTTCCAATATTCAATTGTAGATTCAAAATTCACCTCAGTTTTCTTAAGCCAACTTCAGTCCCGCATCTTTCGCATTTTGCGTAATAGTCGAATAAAAGCTTTACCTTTCCTGACAGTTCTCGGATTTCCGTGTGTATCTCCGCTGCGGCATCTATAATCCGTCTTCCGCACTTTGGACACTGAAGCTGTTTTCTGTCATGAAAGGGCACCGATGCAGGTTTTAATTTCATGGATACATTTCCCATTTGCACTTTTCCCCTCGGACTGCTATAATGGCAGTCCGCGTTATTTCTACCCTCTGAACCGTTTTCAGTATTACCGTACTGAAAGCGGTCTTTTTGTGTTTTGACTTAACACAGGTTTTTGTCGTTGAAATTTGCACTTGCCGCGATTACCTGTTTCCATAATTTCTCTTTTTCTCCCCTGATTTATTACTTGATAAGTAATCTCTGGTGGAAATTGGCATTACAAAACATCTATCAAACTCGCTTCTTACAATGACTCTCTCCTTTCTCGGGGCTCATGACGAAATACAAGGTCACATCTGATACATCGAGAATCCGTGTCAGTGCCTGTTTAGCTAGACGCCATGCGGCTCCATTCCGTGCCGTGAATTCGACTCGTCCGCCACATGTCTCATCTTTTACAGTCCCACCCCCTTTTGATGCATAGAGTATAAGGGATGATTCGGCATGTTGTCAATGAATTTACAAAGGTAATTTTTCCTTATTCCAAGCACCTATTACATTATGCGTAATTTGTCAGAGTTGGGTAAATACTATATTTTGTGAGGTGAAATCATGAATATTGGAGACCGAATTCATAAGAAACGTATTGAAGTAGGGCTGACATTAAAAGAGCTGGCGGAAAAAGTCGACGTCCAGGACGCAACCGTCCAAAGATATGAAAGCGGCATGATTAAAACAATCAAGCCGGAGACAATCGAAAAAATGGCGAAGCTTTTCACGGTGAGCCCATCCTGGCTGATGGGATGGGATGAACTGGAGAATCCAATAAAATCAACTATAAATGAAGGGATATCCATCATCCCGGCTGTGATCGACATTCTCCCGGAACCAGAACTTTTCAAAGAAAGCAATATTCGAAGCTTGGCTCCAGCAGATGTCCTGAACGGTCAGGAATATATTTATTATGTGGTTAAAGATGACAGTATGATAAGCGGCGGGCTTGAAACTGGTGCAACCATTTTAATACATCGGCAAAAGAGCGCGGCGGATGGTCAAATCATAGCTTGTATTATTGACTCTATAGGCTGTCTGAAGCGTTTCAAGCAAACTGGAGACACTGTTATTCTTTTATCGGAATGTACACCCAGTGAACCGCTCATCCTGAAAATCAGCGATTTTAAAAATGGCCGTGTAGCAATCATTGGTGTAGCTGTATTGTGTATGATTACAAGGAATTTATAAAAATCAATAAAAACAAAATCTAATGTCCGCCCCTGGAAAGCGAAATATAAATGCTGATCGGTTGTTTAATGTAAACCGGTAAGTTCTGTGCATATTTTAAGCACTTTTTTCTATTGGAGTAAAAAATCTGTTCAATTGCAAACGCCGACTAACCTTGCGTCGGTCGCCGCCGTATAACGGATTTTGACCAGCAAATTTAGATTATCCAGTCCAAGGGCTAGAAATATAGAAAAACAGCCACGAAACCTTGGTTATCCAAAGGCTTCGTGGCTATCTTTATCATTTGTATTTTTTCTTCAATTTTTCAGCAAAGCTAACCCACTCATCTTCACCGACATTGAGGTCACACGCTGTACGCAACGCTGCACTCACATAATCCCGTTCCATGGTGATGGAAATGGTTACGGTTGGATTGAACATCATTCTCTTACAGCAGTTTTCAAACTTGTCCCTTAGTATAAGTATCTGGTAATTATTTGAAAAAATGATAAAACAATTGGGTCTGTTAACAAAATCTACAAAAATTTGCTAACTCATATATAGATTAAACATAAACTTTTTTCCTATTAAAAGAAATATAGTTTCCATTTATTCGTATCCAAAATTTCATACATTTATTAACATTGAATAAATTTGTAAGAAAAATTATTCTTGAATTACCAATTTATAAAGAGGGGTAATTCATGAAAAAATCCTTAAAACTCATTGCGGCATTTTTATCGGCAATTATCATGGTACAGTCGTTCACTTCTGTGGCACTCGCGGCAGAAACGCCACAGACACCCGAAACTTCTTCATCTACAAGTCAATCGGTAGACCAACCATCAGTTCAAACAGGGGAACCAGGTCTGCCGGAAACGGAGAAATCCACTAAGGCTGATGCGCAAATCGTTGCGGAATATCCAGAAATGCGAACTGAAAACACAAAGACATTTTTGATGACCGACGGTTCTTTCCTGAAAGCGGCTTATGATGAACCTGTTCATTATAAGGACAGTACCGGCACATGGCAGGATATCGACAACACCATGGCTACTGCTGGTACTGCTAACACAAAGTCCCTATTGAGCGCACAAACTATGGAAAACAAAGCCGGAGAAACTAAGATTAAGATGGCCAAATCCATTCAATCCGGCAGCACAGTGTCCTTGAACTCCGGGAATTATACTATCAACTGGGGGCTGGACGGAGTAAATACCTCAGTCCCACAGGTGGTAACAAATCCAAACAACAGTAATACCGAAAGCCATAATGACCAATTTTTGAAGCTAAAAAAGTTACATAATGAAATCCGCTATCCGGATGCGTTTCCCAATACGGACGTGCAATATCTCATTTCCTCCGCAACAGTGAAAGAAAATATTATTTTAAAAACCAAGGATGCTCAAAGGCAGTTCACGGAAACCTATCAGATCGGAGAGTTAACGGCGAAGCAAAGAGATAACAAGACAATAGAGTTGTTTCAAAAAACCGATACCAAACAAACTGCTCCGGTTTACACTATCAGCGCACCGCTGATGACGGATGCAAACGGTGAAGTTAGCAACGCCATTTCAATCAGCATACTGCAGCAGAATAGTGGTACATTGCAAATAGCGCTTCATACGGATGAAACGTGGCTGAATGATCAAAAACGAGCATATCCCGTAACCGTTGACCCGGGAGTTGATATCCCAGACAGCGCTTCTGCGATTCATGATACTTTTATCAGCTTAGGCAACCCTAATACAAATTACAACTCCATGGAGCCTATGTATATTGGAAATGATACTTCACAATATCAAAAATGCGAGATTTTACTAAAATTTAATCTTCCGCAGTTTAATAAGGGTGATATGATTGTTGGAGCTCAGTTAAACTTATCCCAGCGTGCGGATGGTATGAACCCATCAGCTTCAACAATGCAGATTAACGCTTATGAAATGAAATCTGCTTGGGATGAAACAACTGCTACATGGAACAACACCTCAGCCGCAGTAACCACGGCAGCTCAAGGCAATATTCTGGACTATTTTATCGCTTCTCAATCGACTTCCACAAACTATTGGGATATAACCAAATCAGTAAAGAATTGGTATAACGGAGGTACCAATAACGGTATTGTTTTAAAAGCACAAGATGAAACTGTCGCCGTAAGAAACACATATTATACTTCCAACTCTTCTCAATCCACATATCCATCGTTAATAATTCGTTTTGTAAACAACGCCGGTTTGGAAGATTATTGGAGCTATCACAGCCAGTCGGCTGGCCGTGCGGGTACGGGATCAGTCAACGACTATACGGGTAATCTTGTTTTCTCCACGCCCATTATGAATACAACAGGAGAAAGAGTCCCTTTGAATTTTTCCCTGACGTATAACAATTATCGTTTCGGAACGCATTTTGAGGATCAACTGAAAGGCGATATTTTCGGCTGGGGCTGGCAAAGCAACTTAAGTGAGCGGGTGGACTCCGTTACGGAAGCCTCCGGTACAAACGATACTGAAAAAGCGAAATTTAAACTTTTGAATGCACAAGGGTATCGATTTATCTATTTGGATGCGGACGGAACTGAGCACTATTTTATTACCGACCCGAATAACTCCTCCAAAATAATTGATGAAGACGGACTTGGTCTTGAAATCACCTCTGGTGGAGCTGGAAATGAATATTATACAATTCAATATTCCGACGGATCGAAAAAAGCATTTACAGCAAGCGGTTATTTATACAGAATTTATGATAATGAGGGCAACTATCTGACCCTTTCCTACTACGGCTCATATCTAAACAAAGTCACAGATGGCGCAGGCAGAGACACCAATATTGAATACTCCGGCACCGGAGCAGTTACGAAAATAACCGGTCCGGATGGAAAAGAAACTAAATTTTATTATACCGGTGGAAATTTAACTTCCATTACCTACCCTGATAATAAAACGATACAATACGCTTATGACGCCAGTAACCAGCTTCAAAGAGCCAC
>DAMDEB010000161.1:0-1514 GCA_032090075.1 Caproiciproducens sp. | reverse complement strand
CAGATGTGGACAACTCTTATGTTCAGTACAGTTACAATGACAGCAGTGATCCGATGATCAAAAATAGGGTAAAGGACGTCACGGAATATTCCACTTCCGGAGGAACGGGAAACAAAGTTGAATTCGCATATAACAAAGATAACACCACGACTTTCACATATCACACGACCATTAATGGAGTCGCAACAACACAAAAAGAAACCTATACTTTTGATAATGTCGGAAGAACCTCCAGCGTTCTAAACATGGATAATTCTGCGGCAACTTATTCATATACAACTAAAAGCACAGATTATGCCAGGTCGGCAAATAAAATTACATCACAGGCAGCAACCAGTGCTCCGGTTAACAACCTTTTACTGGACCATAACGCGGAACGCAATAATGGAACGTGGACTGGCTCCAACTGGGCAACTCCGGGAGGCACATTCAGTGTTGACAGTTCAACATACTATTTAGGATCTAAATCGCTTAAGATAACTCAACAAGTACCTAATCCGCAAAGAAGCGGGGCCGTTCAAAAGTTGACCAATCTGACTCCCGGTACCACCTATACTTTTTCCGGTTACGTCAAAACGGACAGCGTTACGGCGGACAAGGAGAACAAGGGAGCAAATCTTTACGTCGCCTGCTTCAAAGACAGCACCAACCTTGGGACCTTCAACAGTGACGTCATTGTCGGAACAAACGAATGGCAGAGGACTTCTTTAACGTTTACCGTTCCTGACGGTACAAACCGGGTGGAACTTTACGGCGGGTTGAGCTACGCAAACGGTACGGCGTGGTTCGACTGTCTGCAACTGGAAACCGGAAGCATCGCCAATATCTACAACCTGTTGGAGAATGGAGACTTCCGCTACACTGCAAATAACCTTCCTTACAATTGGGGAACCACTAATTTTACTTCCGGCGACGGCATGGTTAGCGGTGACTTAAAAATCAACGGAAGCGCCACCTTGAATAAAAACATCTATCAAGAAGTCTATATTAATAAACCGGCCAGCAGCATTGCTTTTGTTGTATCAGGAAAGTCAACCGGGAAATCCGTACCCGTTGCGAGGGACGGTCGTTATTACGCGATTGACGCCGAACTATACTTTACCGATGCATCTTCTCAAAATGTTATTGTCTCCTTTAATCCCGATACTACCGGCGAACAGTACACCAGTGGAGCGATTGCCGCTATACCGGACAATCAGTCAAAGACTATTTCTAAGGTAATTTTTTACGTTATTTACTACAAGAATGCAAATAACGCTACCTTCAAGTTTCTGCAAATGAACATGGATGAAACGGGAACTACCTATGGATATGAAGATAAAAGTACGGATAAGTTAACTTCATCCAAACAAAATGCAAAGAATGCAAATACTTATACCTATACCAACGCAAAAGAACTTTTAACTGCATCTTCCGACTATGGTTTAGGTGACCTAAATCCAAACTACAATTATACCTATAGCTCTTCTAATGCCCACAGGCTACAGACCGCCCGATCCAAAAAGACTAATATG
>DAMDEB010000160.1:1530-7970 GCA_032090075.1 Caproiciproducens sp. | reverse complement strand
AATTCAAGTCGAATAACCTTAAAAAAGTTGTTTAGTTTTCTGTTGACAATCCAAAGTCAATTCAATTTGCAAAAATCCTGCACTTAAGTAATTTTATTATTTCTGAATACTTTCATTCATTGCGTTTGTTTTGCTGATCTCCTACATTATAATAAATAAAAAACTTCCTTCAGAAAAAATACTCTGAAAGGAAGTTTTTGTTTTTGTTTTATTTTTTAAGATAATCTTTAAAGTGAGGACTGTATTTCATTTCTCCATCCAAGAAGACCCAAAGCACTTCTGTATTCGGCATTGTACTGATCAACTTCAGGCCGTCTTCATAAGACATATTGAAAACGGCGGTCGACAGGGCGTCCGCCATACCGGAATCAGGGCAAAGTATTGTTACCGCTTTATAATAGGTCGACGGCATCAATGTCTTGGGGTCAATAATATGGTGATAGTTCTTCCCGTTTACGGTATAATACCGTTCATAAATCCCGCTCGTCACGAGGGACATATTTTTCAGCAAAACAACGCCAAGCGTTTTATCTTTACTGTCCTTGTCCGGGTTTTGAATTCCAACATTCCATAATTCATTATTCACGCCCTTGTCCCCGATGGCGCGAACGTTTCCACCCACACTTAAAAGCCCGGATTTGTATCCCTTTGCAATGGCGAGCTGGCAAACCTGTTCCGTTGCATACCCTTTGCCAATTGCACCGACGTCAAGGCTCATTTTTGGGTCCGATAGATAAACCGTGGAAGCCTTTTCATCAATAATCACTTTATTAATATCAGCATGCGCCGCGGCAGCCTTCAAGTCGCTCATTGGCGGCAGCGCCGCATTTTCCGGGTCATCAATCCCCTGCGTTCTGTATTTCAGCCAAATTGAAGTCACCGAGCCGAGCGCGATATCTTGTTTCCCGTCACTCTCTTTGTAAATCTTTTTGCCTAAAAGAAGCAGATCAATGATTTTTTTATCCACCTTAACCGGCTTTTTACCCGCATTATCATTAATTGTTTTTACATTGACAACTCCCGGATAATCATTATAAATATCGTAAAGCTCGTGATAGGTTTTCAAGTTATTATAAATCAAGTTTGAGAAGTCTGTGAATTCCTCTTTGGTGTCCATATAAGCTACAATTTCAGTTACCGTATCAAATAGTTTTAAAAATTGAGCCTCATAACGTGTTTTTTTGCTTGCGTTACAAGCGGGAAGATTGAAAGCAAGTGCCAAAGTCAGCATAACGGCGACAATTTTCTTAACCAATTTTCCACCTCAAAAAATGGAGAGGTAGAATAAATCTACCTCTCGTGAATCATCCTGTGAATTTAATCTTTGATTATTTTGCGCTGGAAGTTGCCTTATCAATGATCTTCATGAAATCACCGATGGAAATTGTAACGGAAGCAGTCAGTTCGGTTGCAGTTGGTTCGCCCTTATCATTTACGGCTACACCCTTAACATCTGCTGCTGTTTTACCAACAACATACTTTGCAAATGCTTGTGCTTCTTCATTCCACTCTTTACCGATTTTAGAAGCTTTCTTCATGCCGTACTCAGTGCCAAGTTCATCTTTGGTTTTGAGAGGAGCCTTCAGGTCAGATGTGACTTTGCCAGCAGCTGTAAAGTTGACATTTGTCTGGGAAGCGTCAATAATGCAGCTTGTGATTTTTCCGCTGTCATCGGTTGTTGTAACACCGTAGTCGGAATAAGTCTGAGCAACGCCGTCTTTTGCACCAGCATCGGTTGATTTTGCAATGGTGGTATAAATGCCCAAGCCCAATTTGTCAGTTGCTTTTGCGCCCAAATCTGTTGCGCTGGCTACTGCCTTCTGGACTGCATCCATAAAGCCGCCAATAGAAATTGTAACAGAACCGGTCAATTCGGTGGCAGTTGCTTCGCCCTTGTCATTGATCGCTATACCCTTGACTTCATCAGCAGTTTTGCCAACTACATAAGCAGCGAAAGCGGCAGCCTGCTCGTTCCACTCTTTTTTGATACCTGAAGCCTTGCCAAGACCGTAGTCCGCGCCAAGCTCATCTTTGGATTTTACGACTGTATCAAGCGGAGTTGTAATTTTGCCTTTGTCAGAAAAGTTAATTTGTGACTGTACGGCGTCGATTACGCATTTCACGATTTTACCGTCTTTATCAACCATAACTGCAACAACTGTGGAATCTGTTTCTGCAAGGCCTTTGCCGGCTTTGACATCCGCAGATTTTGCGATGGAAGACATTACGGCAAGTCCGGTTTTTACACCAGCCGAGGTGTCTGCTGTGGAAGCGACTGATGCAGCGGCTGAGCTCGCAGGAGTCTGGGATGCCGGAGCAGCTGAACTTGTGCTGCTTGATGGTGCGCAACCCGCCAGCGTTGAAATGGATAGTGCTGCAACGAGTAACAAAGCGAATGATTTTTTCATATTTTCCTCCAGATATTTTTTTTTATTTCAAACCAACCCTTTTAAGGGCCGGTAAGCTAAACTTAAGAAGAGTTGACGTAGCAAATCCCGCAATTACGCCGGAAACAAGAAGAATGGGAAGATACGCCCACAGATTCAGGCTTGTATAAAGCAGCGATATTGCAATAAACTGCCCTACATTATGAAAGACAGCGCCAAAAATGCTAATGATTAAATAGGATATTTTATCTTTAAAAACAAACAACAATACGATCATAACCAAGATGGAAAGAATTCCTCCGCATAAACTCAGAAATGATGCGATAGCGCCTCTGGTGAGAAACACAAACAATGACTTTAAAATTGCCAGAAGCAACGCCTGTTTTTTACCTACAAAGAAAAGTGAATACATCACAACAATATTTGAAAGCCCAAGCTTCACGCCGGGAACCGGAACCGGAAGCTGTAACTCATTTTCAAGAACCGAAAGAACCAAAATAACAGCGAAAAGGAGACCGGTTAAAACCATCCGCCTGATTTGCAATGAGTTGGGCGCATGATTGGTTGATTTTTTCTTCTCGACCATAATCCGCCTTTCTCTTAACCGACTACCATGTCAAGGTCATCCGCGCTGCGTTTATCTTTGGCAACGATTTTCATTACGATACTATTTGGCAGACACGCCGCGCTTTCTCCTATTGTATGGAGTTTCCCCGCGCGGATACATATTTTATCCGGACAATCGGATTCCCCAAAACAGATGCTTCCATCTTTATATACATGAAAAACCACATGCTGGTTTTGCGGAATAGAGAATCTTTTGTCCACTCCGGCCGTCAAATCGACGGTTTGAACAAGCTGTGACTTATAATAAATTTCTGCTTTTGCCGCCTTTTGGTTAAACACATAATGGTAGGAAACATAGGCGATTGCACTGATAATCAAAATCACAGAAACAATGATGATATCCGTTTTTTTCATAAATTTCATTGAATGCGGCTCCGTCTTAGTGAAAAAGGCCACTGATAAAGATCATCAAACTGTTTGTTGCCATAATGATAACAAAGTTCTTAACCGCTAAAATAAAAGTGGTGGCTTTATCCTGTTTTTTTATGAATTTGTTTATATTCTTCTGTACGAAGAAAACCGTGAGCAAAGAAAGGAGGCAAACCGGGGACAAAATCCGCAGTATAACCATTACAATCGTTGCAAAATAAGTGAAGTAGTAAAGACCGGCAAATAAAGATAAAGCTTTACGATTGCCCAAATAGTACGGCAGCGTATACCTCTTTACAAGAATATCATTCTCAATATCACAAAGATTATTAGCGAGCATGATATTCGCAGTTACGCAAACCGGCGCAACAGAAAGCAGCAGCACCGTAATCAGCGGCATAATTTGCAAGTTCAGGCTAATTGTTTGAAAATTGACTGCGAAAGAAAAATAAGTGCCCTTTGGCATATTGATATAGAGCAAAATAAACGGAATTAGTAATCCGTAGAAGAAGCCCGAGAAAATTTCGCCAAACGGCTGGCGCGAAATCGGAATCGGGCCGTAGGAATAAAGTACCCCGCAAAGAAAGCATAAACCGCCAAGAAGTAAAACGATAACATCCGTTAAACACGCCAAATAAATTCCTAACGCCGCACTTAGCACAAATAATATCAAAATAATAAAGAAAGCGGTTCTTCGTTTGAATTGCAGAGTCTGATCATTCGTTTTTGTGTCAACATAATTATTGATTGCGGTGGTTGTCAAGTCAAACAAAAACATAGAAGCAAAAAAGATAAGCGTTCGTTTTCCATTGATCGGCTGTCTCATTGAAAAAAGATACGCAACCGTCATCAAAAAAGTTAAAACGCTGGTAATCTTTGTTGTAATTTCCACATAGTCTAAAAATCGTTTAATCACATTTGTCTCCGAGAATCATTTCTTCAATCCGTTATAAACTCTGTCTAAAATAAGTACCAACCTTGCTTTTTTAGCTTCGTTTACATTGAGCTTATCAAGAATACGCAGCGCCTTGTTGTAATATTTTTTTGAAACCATACGGGTATAACTCAGGCCGCCTGTTTCAAACACAGCAGCATTAATCTCATCTCGGGAAACCTCGTTTGCCTTAGCCTTCTCTTTAAAACCATCACGCTTTTGAAAGGCATGGATGAGGGGAAGCGTAATGACTCCCTGTTCAAAATCAGATTGAACAGGTTTTTTAGCCAGCTCCGGAGACGCTTCAAAATCGATGCAATCATCCGACAGCTGAAAAATCATGCCCATACAGCGCCCAAGGCGCATATATTGTTTGATTTCATCCTTTGCGTCCTCACACAGGATGGCTCCCGCGTAAAAAGAAGCCTCAAACAGAGCGGCGGTTTTACCGGAAATAATCTTGAGGTAGTTGTAAACCGAAAGGTCCACGTTTCCGTTGTTCATGTTCTGTTTTATTTCCCCAAGGCAAACCCTGTTCATATAGTCCGGTATTTCAAAGTCAAGATAATCCTGCTTATTTGAGATGGATGAAGCGTGCTGAAGCGACACACACAAAAGATAGTCGCCGCAAATAACCGCTGTCTTTTTCCCATACTTTTTTTGGAGAGTCACAACTCCCCTGCGCGTTTTCGCATTGTCAATCACATCATCATGCACAAGGGTAGCAAGGTGTAAAAGCTCAACCGACGCGGCTAATTTAATCGCATTGGGATGAATCAGCCCGTCTTTGTTTTCCGCACACGCCAACAAGGAAATTGCTCTGATAAATTTACCCCTTGAAAGCGTTAAATGTTCTGTGTATGTGCGAATAATTTTTGGCGAGGCGGACAGCGTTCTGTCCACCTCGGTCTTTACAAGTTCAAGCGCGTCGTCAAAGGTCACAAATACAACGGTATCATTTTTTGTTACATTTTCATTAATCATTGTAAATATATAACTTTCTTACAAAACCTAATTTTTTCCATTGTCTTTTCAAAGCCGGTAACACGTAATAGTCAAATCCGAATACCCTTCCGCCGCCGATCAGAACTGCGATCGCGGCAAAAATCATCCAGAAGGTGCTTAGGTACAAACCAGTTGTGCACACAAACATCACTTCAAGAATCAAAGAAAGTCCGGAGGAAAGGGTTGTGAACAGGCCGCCTAACAGAGATAGGCCGATTAAAATTTCTAAAATCACAATGCTAATCTGCATAAACATCTGAACCGTCTTATTCGGAAGAATAAATCCATTGACAAACCAGTTCATTAATGGAACATCAAGCTTAAAGGCCAAATCGTTTATTGTTGACTTTGCCAGTTCTTTTCCGCTGACAAAAATCACCTGGAACCATCCGAGGAAGCTAAAATTCATCAGTACCTGTCCAACCGCTTTGGCTGCCGCACCGGCTGCTCCACCGGCTGCATTGGCAGCTCCGGTTGTTGCAGAAGAGATGGCGTCAATCGCCGCCACCGCTGTGCCGGCTACCGCATGCACAACTGTTGCTGCGCCCGTTACCGCTGCGGTTGTTGTTGCACTGCTTGTAGCGTCAGGAGCTGCCGCGGTACCCGAAGCAGCGTTCAAAATGGTATTGTACCAACCGTTTGCGCCGTTGAAGAAACCGGTCAGCTGAGGTGAATTAAACCATCCCTCAACAATCTTCATGATCCCTTCATAGAGCCAAACCGCACCAAGCCACATTCTAAGCGCAACCAGCAGAAAACTTGGCGTTTTGTTGGAGAAATGACCGCCTACAAAGCTCCTGTCATGCCGAATCGTAAAGAACTCATGCTTCATATAATTGAAGATTTTATTCCAGCCAAGTACTTGAATAAAATAAATGATATTGATAAAATGTTTTGCAAACATAGCAAGAAAAGAAGGAAGGTTAAACATATGATTCGGTGTTCCAACGCGGGCAGCACCATACCGTCCGCCTACACAAACCATGACGCCGTGGAATTTCGGTTTGTATGCTACCATTTCGCCTGTACCGGTAACTGCGCAAGTAATGTTCGTGGCGGCAGTATCAGCGCTCTGTTCGCAGTTTTCAACCAACTGCGGAACCGGCATTTTTTCGCCT
>DAMDEB010000160.1:0-1520 GCA_032090075.1 Caproiciproducens sp. | reverse complement strand
TTTTCGCCTTCCGGGGTATATAAGATGTTATCGCCAATAACGAAAACGCTGTCATTGTCCACAGAACGCAAGTATTGGTCGGTTACAATGCGCCCTCTTCTTGCGGACTGAAGGGTTTTTGCAGCCTCGCCTGAGATTTCGGAGCTTTCGATTCCGGCCGTCCAAATAACGGTTCCGGCACTTTCACGAACACATGCATCGCCTATTTTCATTTCAATAAAATCTTCACCAATGCTGCACACACCGGCCTTGAGTCTTACTGTGACATGCATTTTAGTAAGACGCTTTTCAATTTTCTCGGATAATTTTTCAGGTAAAACCGGAACGACCCTGTCAAGAATATCTACATCAAAAATCGTAACAAGCGATCTGTCAATTTCAAATTGATCACAGAGTACAGGTACGTATTCTGCTATTTCACCCACTGTCTCGACTCCGGTAAATCCGGCACCGACAATGTAGAAAGTCAATATTCTTTTCTTTTCTTCAAGGTTGGTTTCACGCGCAGCTTTTCTGAAGCAGTCGTGAATATGCTCTTTTAAGATCACCGCGTCATCGTATGACCAAAGCTTGTAAGCAAACTCCTGTGCTCCCGGCACACCGAAGAAAGTCGGCTTGGAGCCTGCAGCAAGCACAAGATAATCATAGCCGTAATTCTCATTCGTTCCAACAACAATCTTCTGATCAAAGTCAATCGATTGAACCGTATCGAGTTTTACGTCTACTTTTCTCCGTGCAAAAACTTTTTGAAGACTAATCTTGATACTATCTTCGTCAACACGATTGGCCGCTACTTCGTGAAGCTCAGTCAGCATCGTGTGGAACGGATTTTTATCGATGATCGTAATTTTCACGTCATCATTATGTTTACATCTTTTTGCTAACTTTTTCGCTGTCAATATTCCGGCATAACCGGCGCCTATGATAACAATTCTTTTCTCCATAGCTATCCTCTTCGCATTTATTTTATTTGTGAATGGAATCAAACAGTGACTGCCATCACCACATTTTCGTGTGTTTAAGCAAATAATATTATATCCTAATATTCGCCTTAATTCAATAACATTTTTTGAAATTACAACTTTACCCAAGCAAAATCGACTATTTCCTAACACGGAACATCAGCGCTTTAAAGTGCTATTGTGGCATTCTGAATAGTTACCCCCCGGCTTAGCCGGGGGTTCTTCATATGCGGGCAAAGCCCTATGTTACTGGCAGCGCCTTAAGGCGCTGGTACGGTCTGCCATTTGCAAAAGTTTGTTACTTGCTACCCGTAAACGGGTCGACGTACTCTTTGAGCGTCATCTGGTCTTCAATCTGATCCTCTGTTAATTGATTTTTGATGTATTCGGCAATTGCTTTATCATTCTTCCCAGCCGTGTCTACATAGTAGCCTCTACACCAAAATGTTCTGTTTCCATATTTGTACTTCAAATTCGCATGGCGCTCAAATATTATCAGGGTGCTTTTCCCTTTGAGAAACCCTATGAATCCTGAAACACTCATCTTCGGTGGTATCT
>DAMDEB010000159.1:7325-7979 GCA_032090075.1 Caproiciproducens sp. | reverse complement strand
TTATTATCTGCTGTATGACTTTATTTCCTATTGCGAAGTGAAAATGAGAGCAAATGCCGAGTACAGTGACCGTTTCCTATTCACCCAAAAGTGCTTTATGAATACGGCCAATGCCGGTAAATTTTCAAGTGATAGAACCATAAAGGAATATGCTTCTCAAATATGGGGTATGTAACAACGTAATAGATTAGTAATAAAATGTAAAAAATTCTTCCCCGGTCATTGTTATGGTGGCCGGGGAAGTTTTCTCCTATGGCAAAAACAATTCCCAAATGACGGCAAATTTACGCAAGGCTGCAATTTCAGTGATACTTTAAGCCGCTAAAGCTTGAAATCATTGGGTAACAATGATATAATAATCGGTAATTAATTTGAAAGAGGGCATCTAAAATGCAGGAAATCAGAGTTGAACTGACAAAAAAACCACATGAGAAGCCAACTGACACCAGTAAGCTTGGTTTCGGTACGATATTTACAGATCATATGTTTGTAATGAACTATGATGAGGGAGAGGGCTGGCATGACGCCAGAATTGTCCCGTTTGGACCGATTGAGCTTTCACCGGCGGCGATGTGCCTGCATTACGGCCAATCTGTTTTTGAAGGAATGAAGGCCTATCGTGCGGTTGACGGCAGAATTTTGCTTTTCAGACCC
>DAMDEB010000159.1:3813-7315 GCA_032090075.1 Caproiciproducens sp. | reverse complement strand
CGTCTCAATTCTTCCAATGACCGTCTCTGCATCCCTCTGATTGATGAGGAATTCAGTAAAAAGGCAATTGAAAAGCTTGTTTCTGTTGAAAAAGATTGGATTCCATCCGCTCAGGGAACCTCTCTTTACATCCGTCCGTTTATCATCGGAGTTGATCCACATATCGGCGTGCATCCGGCACAGCATTTGCTGTTTATTGTTCTTTGCTCACCGGTTGGCGCATATTATCCGGAAGGCTTGGATCCGGTTAAAATTTATGTTGAAACGAATTATGTTCGTGCAGTCAAGGGCGGAATGGGATATACGAAAACGGCCGGAAACTATGCTGCTTCTTTAAAGGCGCAGGATGAGGCTGAAAAGCAAAATTATACACAGGTGCTTTGGCTTGATGGCGTAGAACGTAAATATATTGAAGAAGTCGGTACAATGAATGTATTCTTTGTCATCGGTGATGAAATAGTAACACCTGCTCTGCAGGGTTCCATTCTGCCGGGTATTACCCGCATGTCCTCCATCGAACTACTAAAGTCTTGGGGAATGAATGTGGTTGAGCGCAAGATTTCTATCGATGAACTTGCCGAAGCTGCTGCTGACGGCAGACTGAAAGAAGCATTTGGAACAGGCACCGCCGCTGTTATTTCGCCGATTGGCCACTTGAAGTGGGAAGAAAAGGTCATGAATATCAATCAGGGGAAGATCGGACCGGTTTCCCAACGTTTGTATGATACACTTACCGGAATTCAATGGGGAAAAATAAAGGATACCTTCGGCTGGACGGTCGAGGTTCAATAATTCAGAGTTAGGATAAAGGCGGTGGCGTTTTGTCGCCGCCTTTATTGATTGCGGAGATATTTTATGAGAGAACTTTTTTTTACAGTTCCAAATGAATACGACGGTGTACGGTTAAAAAGTTTTTTGCGCAGCTATTGCAGTGTTTCATCACGGCTTATGGTTAAACTAAAGCGTGAGCCAATGGGTATTATGAATAATGGAATGCATGTAATTGCTACGGATACCCTAAAATCCGGAGATGTAATACAACTGTTGATACCTGACGATGACAAACAAATTAAGCCGGCTGACTTACCGCTCCGGATCGTTTACGAAGATAGTGATCTCTTAATTATTGACAAGTCTGCCAATATGCCGATGTACCCCTGCCCGGGACATGATTGTGACAGTTTGGCAAATGCGGTCGCGGCTTATTATTTAAAACAAAACGAAAAGCTCGCATTTCGTCCGCTATATCGATTGGATAAAGATACATCCGGTCTTGTTGTGCTTGCAAAGAATGCTTATTGTGCGGCGTATCTTGCCGGTAAGCTCCAGAAGGAGTATACGGCAATCTGCGAAGGTGAGCTTTTGGGGAACGGAACCATCAATCGTCCCATCGGACTGAAAGAAGGACACCGTATCCAACGTGCTGTTACGCCAAACGGGGAAAGAGCGATTACAAAATGGCAGGCGCTTTGCAGCAGCTACCGCCACACCTTGCTTTCACTTGAGCTAAAAACCGGACGTACCCACCAAATTCGGGTGCATATGTCGAGCCTTGGTCATCCGCTTGCGGGCGACGATATGTATGGCGGCAGTCTGTGCTTAATTGACCGACAGGCCCTCCACTGTGGAAACGTCAGCTTCATTCATCCGGTCACAATGAAAGCCATGAGCTTCACCTGTAACCCGCCCTGCGACATGCAGAAGCTCCTGATTAAATGCGATATGGAAAAGTGTACAAAAACGGTTTGCCGGAATACATTGAATGTATATAATTGAATAAAAGTGAATTATTATTTAAATATCACTTGATTTATGTATATTTATGCGATATAATACAAATCACATTAACAAAACAAAATAAACCTTATGTTTTATGGAGGGTATCATGATGAAAAAGTATTCTAAACTTACAGCGTTTTTTCTTGCGGCGGCAATGATGGTGTCAACAGCGGGTTGTGCACAATCTTCAACCACGGCGTCCACAGCGGCAAGCACAGCGAAAAGCGAAGCTGCAAGTGCAGTTGCAAGCGCGGCTGCTTCCCCGACAATTGATAAAATTAAAGCGGACGGATTCGTTACTATGTCTACAAATGCAGAGTTTGAACCTTTTGAGTACAAGGACGGCGACAACTTTGCCGGTATCGACATCGACATCTCCAATAAAATTGCTGAAAAACTCGGCGTTAAACTGAAAATCAATGATGTAGCGTTCGACACGCTGACTACTGAACTGGCTTCAGGCAAGGCCAATTTTGTGGCAGCTGGTATGACTGCGACTGAGGACAGAAAGAAGAACGTCGATTTCTCCGACACATACTTTGATGCCACACAGTCCATTATTGTACTAAAGGGTAGTGTCATTAAAGCACGCGCCGATTTAAATGGCAAAAAGGTTGGTGTTCAACAGGGTACTACAGGGGATAGCTTCTGCACCAATGAAGATGGCACGAGCGATATTAAAGTTGGTTCCACTGAGCGGTATTCAAAGGGCGTTGATGCAGTGACCGACTTAATCAACGGCAAAATTGACGCGGTTGTTATTGATGATTTCCCGGCACAAAAATTTGTTCAGAAGAACGCTGACAAGCTTGTCAAGCTCAGTGAGGCGTTAACGGTTGAAAAGTATGCAATTGCCGTGAAAAAAGGCGATGCCGACATGCTGAAGGTTGTGAATGAAGTTTTGGGTGAAATGAAGTCAAGCGGAGACCTCGACAAACTCATCACAAAGTACAAATCAGCGCTGGAAGGCGAATAGCCACATCCTATTTATTATTTTGCAGGGTCAGCGGAGTATTCTGCTGCCCTGCTTTCCCAATTTAAGACGGGAGGTCAATTATGAACACTCTGCTTGCAACTCTTCCACTCTCTTATTTCTCGGAGCTTCCACAGAAATTTTATGAGGCATTTATCCTGAAAGGCAGATATAAATACATTATTAGCGGTTTGGGCAATACCTTGTTAATCACGTTATTTGCAGTCATTATCGGAATCATCCTTGGGACTGTGGTTGCCTTGATAAAAGTAGCACATGGGAACGACGCAAAGAAATTTAAATTTTTAAATGCGATATGCAACCTTTATCTAACAGTCATTCGCGGTACACCAATTGTTGTTCAGTTGATGATTATGTGGTATATTATTCTGCAATCCGCCAATGTGGATAAACTCGTAGCAGCAATTCTTGCTTTTGGCATTAATTCCGGTGCCTATGTTGCTGAAGTAATCCGTGGCGGAATTCAGTCCGTTGATAAGGGACAAATTGAGGCCGGACGTTCTCTTGGCTTGAATCAGCGCGATACAATGGTTAAAATCGTATTCCCGCAGGCGCTTAAAAATGTGCTGCCTGCGATTGGCAATGAGTTTATCGCATTGTTGAAAGAGACTTCCGTCGCGGGCTATATTGCCATACAGGATTTAACAAAGGGTGGCGATGTCATCAGGAGTATCACTTACGACCCATATACCTCACTCTTAACCGTCGCGGGTATATATCTCTTGATTG
>DAMDEB010000159.1:2355-3803 GCA_032090075.1 Caproiciproducens sp. | reverse complement strand
CCTAAACGGCGATATAAACGTTTTGAAGGGAATTAATCAAGAAATTGAAAAGGGAGAAAAGGTTGTCATAGTCGGCCCCTCCGGTTCCGGCAAAAGCACTTTTCTGCGTTGCCTTAATTTACTTGAGCAGCCTACAAGCGGTGAAATTTGGTTTGAAGGAACACAAATTAACGTGCCGCAATGCAACATAAGTCAATTGCGTCAACATATGGGAATGGTATTTCAGCATTTCAACCTATTTCCGCACTTGACCGTTATTCAAAACATTACACTTGCCCCCGTTACATTAAAACTCAAAACGCCGCAGGAATCAGAAAAACAGGCCATGCAGCTTCTTGAACGCGTCGGTCTTGCCGATAAAGCGGAAGCATACCCTGTTCAGCTTTCAGGAGGTCAAAAGCAGCGTATCGCTATCGTACGCGCACTTGCTATGAATCCTGATGTTATGCTCTTTGATGAGCCTACCAGTGCCCTTGACCCTGAAATGGTCGGGGAGGTTCTGCAGGTGATGAAGGAGCTCGCCGCCGACGGTATGACAATGGTAGTGGTAACTCATGAAATGGGCTTTGCACGCGAAGTCGCAACCCGCGTGCTCTTCATGGATGATGGGCAGGTGCTGGAGGAAGGTACGCCGGATAATTTCTTCAGTCATCCGAAAAATGCAAGGCTACAGGAATTTTTGTCGAAAGTTCTTTAAATATAAGCTTGAATATGATAACATGAAGAGTACAACAAACTGTTGTACTCTTCATGTTATAAAGGTGGTTAATAAATTGCCAGCTGCAATTACGCATTTTTTTCAAGCGCAAAAAGTTTTGGAACAACTGAAAATGCAAAGTGAATTTGCCTCGCTCAATCAGGACGCGTTTCTCTGGGGCGCGCAAGGCCCGGATTTCTTATATTGCCACCGGTATCTGCCGTGGCAGCGTGGCGATAGTCTAAAAGAATATGCAACGCAACTGCACATTGAAAAACCATCTAAAACACTGGGCGCTATGCGCGATTTTTACAATGAGCGATCTCACGGCGAACTTGTGCTGTCTTATATTTACGGCTTTCTTTGCCATTACTGCCTTGACCGTGTGGGACATCCGTTCGTTAACTATGGGACACAGGTTCTTCTTGAACAGCAGCCGGATCAAAACGAGGAAATTTTACATAATGAAATTGAATCTGCGCTTGACGTTATCCTCCTCCGCTATGAAAAAGGAGCGCTTCCCGTTGACTTTAACTTAAAATGGACCGTTCCCAAAAATGCAGAAGTGCAGTCGGAAATAGCGGATTTATATGCGGATGTTCTTCGCCAACTGTTTGGCCTTTCAAACGGACGCGCTGCACTTTTACAATCAACTGAGGATTGTCGTCTGTTATTCGGTCTTTTAAATGACCGCACCACAATCAAAAAATCATTAATAGAGCGTTTTGAAAAACGAAACGGAAAACACAGC
>DAMDEB010000159.1:0-2345 GCA_032090075.1 Caproiciproducens sp. | reverse complement strand
GGAATCAGTGAGGGTGACGAATACGATTATGCAAATATTTTGAATGCCGACTGGCAATGGCCTATGAACAGCGAAAGATCACGCAACGAGAGTTTTCTAACGCTCTATGAATATTCCGTTACCGAGAGTTTGGAATTGATAAAGAGCTTTTTAAAAAGCGAAGACCTCAGCAAACTGACGAACGATATTACCTTTGTATAATAGGAGGATAAAATGATGGACAGAATTGCAAGCTTCAGCATCGACCATAATAAACTCATGCCGGGCATCTATATTTCTCGTATTGACGACGATATTGTGACCTATGACATTAGAATGAGAAGACCGAATGTGCCGCCATTTCTTACGAATGCGGCCATTCATACCATTGAGCATCTATTTGCAACCTTTGCGCGCAACAGTGGGTTCAAAGACAATATTATCTATTTTGGACCGATGGGCTGCCGTACAGGCTTCTATTTTCTGGTTAGAAATATGAATCATATGGATGCAATTCAATTGATTATTGATATCTTTGCGTCCATTGCAGATTTCAGTGGTGTGGTGCCTGGAACTACTGCTGCGGAGTGCGGCAATTATCTTGAACATGACCTTGACGGCGCGAGGGAAGAAGCGAAAAAATTTCTTCCGGTTATAAGCAGTTGGAACGAAGAAAAACTCAAGTATTGAGCTTGATTCATCGGTTAAATTGTTGCTTATCTGTTAATTCGACTTGAATGGTGTTGCAAAGTGGTCACTTTTGTTATATCATGTATAAGCGTATTACAATTTTGTAACAATTTAATTTCCGAAAGGATTTTGCTTCATGCAGTTTCCAAAGCTAAAAGGAATATCAAAAAAAGAATTTAAAAAAGAGTATCATATCATATATGAACATACAGCAGATTTTTTATATATTGTAGGTATACAGACTGTTCGGCTTTTAAAACGCGTTGCCCGCAGACTATCCCGGTTTTTCAAGCCTGTTACCAATCTTTGCGAATCGTTGTATGCGAGTACAATCGGAAAACAGATTTCAAAGCTTAAAAAAGAAATCAAATCGATTCACGAGGGCTTTTCTATTGCCCGCACAAGAATAGCCGAGGCAAAAAAGCAGGGCTATTGGCGTGGATTTAAAGAGTATGTTAACGTTACAGGGAAGAGCCTTGTCCGCCACAGAGGTTTTGCGCTTTCTATTTTAAACATCATCGTACCGGCAGCAGCGGTTGTTCTTCTGCTGATGACTGTTCGCTACTGGAATGGCCTTAATTATGGGCTTGTACTTGCGTATGACGGCAAAGAAATTGCTACAATTGCGGATGAGAAGGTCTATGAGCAGGCTACTGAAATGGTGAGCCAGCGCATGGTACACGATACAGCTGATAACGGTACCGATGTTAGCTTTACGCCGACCTTCAAGCTGTCAATTGTTGATACAAAAAATTATGCCGCAGCAAGCTTTGTCTGTGATAAGATTATTCAGCAGTCAAACGGCATTATTGAAGAAGCGAGCGGTCTTTATGTAAACGGTGACTTAATTGGTGCAGTTAAAAGCAGCGCAGACCTTCGCTTTATATTACAGAATATATTGAATAAAGTACGTGGTTCTGACAAAACCGCAACAGCCACCTTTTCGCAGAACGTGGAAACAATCAATGGCCTGTTTCCGACGACTACGATTATGACCACGGATGCCATGAGTAATCTTATTAGCGGTACTTCAAAATCAGCGGTAACGTATACAGTTAAAGAAGGCGACACCGCAACTTCAATCGCAAAGGCGAACAATACAACGATTTCCGAACTGAATAAAATTAATAATAATCAACTGGGCGATAATCTGATGCCGGGTGATTTGATTAATCTCAATGTTGCAGTTCCGATGCTCGACGTGGAAATGGTAAAAACAGTTACTTATCAGGTTCCACTGTCCTATCAAACGATTACTGAAAAGGATGATTCTCAGTATACGGACTACTCAAAGCAGAAAACAGCGGGTGTGAGCGGCGTGCAGCAATGTGTGGACAAAGTTTATTATGTCAACGGTGCTGAGTCGAAGCGTGATATCGTCAGCAGAACGGTCGTAACACCGTCAATTGATAAAGTGGTGGTTACCGGCACCAAAAAGCGGCCGCGGTTCAGTGGCGTCGGTGAAAGCAGCGGCAGTCTGATGTGGCCTGTTCCGTCACTCCACATGATCGCCACTTACTTTGCATATCGCTGGGGCAGCTTCCATTATGGAATTGATATCTCCGGCGGCGGCGCCTATGGCAGAACCATTGTTGCCGCGGATGGCGGTACAGTTGTGGAAGCCGGTTGGAGCAATGGCTACGGCAATTGCGTTAAAATCAACCATGGCAATGGAC
>DAMDEB010000158.1:0-7987 GCA_032090075.1 Caproiciproducens sp. | reverse complement strand
GTTTACCACGCCAACGATGGCGAGGACTACGTCTTTAATTTAATCGACACCCCCGGCCACGTTGACTTTAACTATGAAGTTTCACGTTCACTCGCCGCGTGCGAGGGCGCTGTGCTTGTGGTCGACGCTTCGCAGGGCATCGAGGCGCAAACCCTTGCCAATACCTATCTTGCGATAGACGCCGGCCTTGAAATTGTACCAGTGATTAATAAAATTGATTTGCCCAGTGCCATGCCCGAAAAGGTACGCGCCGAAATTGAAGATGTCATCGGGATTCCCGCCGACGACGCACCGTGCATTTCAGCCAAGTTAGGCATCAACGTTGACCAGGTGATGGAACAGATTGTCAAATGCGTTCCGCCTCCGCAGGGGGACGAAACCGCTCCGCTCAAAGCGCTTGTCTTCGATTCATACTACGATACGTACAAGGGCGTGATCATTCATGTCCGTCTAAGGGAAGGGCAGGTGCACCCCGGCGACACCATCCGCATGATGGCAACGGGTGCGGAATTCGTTGTGGTGGAGTGCGGCTACGGCCGTGCGACCTGCCTGGAACCGAGCGACGGTCTGCGCGCGGGTGATGTCGGCTATATCGCCGCGTCCATCAAAGCGGTCAAAGACGCGCGTGTCGGCGACACGGTGACGCTTGCAAATAATCCGGCGAAAGCTGCGCTTCCCGGCTACCGTACGGTACAGCCGATGGTTTTCTGCGGTATTTATCCCGCGGACGGCGCCCACTATTCGGATTTGCGCGACGCGCTCGATAAGCTGCAATTAAACGATGCGGCGCTCTCTTTTGAGCCGGAAACGTCCATTGCGCTGGGCTTTGGTTTCCGCTGTGGATTTTTAGGGCTTCTGCATATGGAGATTATACAGGAGCGGCTGGAGCGGGAATATAACCTTGACCTTGTCACCACCGCGCCAAGCGTTATTTACCGCATTACCAAAACGGGCGGTGAAATCATCTATATTGATAATCCCACCAACTACCCCGATCCGTCGCTCATTGTACAGGCCGAGGAGCCGATGACGAACGCGCATATCTATACCCCGAGCGAATACGTCGGCAACATTATGGAGCTTTGCCAGGACAGGCGCGGCGTTTTTAAAGATATGAAATATATTGACACCGACCGCGTGGACATTCATTATGAACTGCCGTTAAATGAAATCATTTATGATTTTTTCGATGCGCTGAAATCCCGTACCCGCGGATACGCCTCCTTTGACTATGAGCCGAACGGGTACCAGAAGAGCAGCCTCGTCAAGCTGGATATCATGCTGAACGGCGACATTGTTGACGCGCTGTCGTTTATCATCCACGCGGACAAAGCGTACCCGAGGGCGCGTAAGATGGCCGAAAAGCTTGCGGAGAAAATCCCGCGCCAGCTTTTTGAAGTGCCGATTCAAGCCTGTGTAGGCGGAAAGATTATTGCGCGTGAAACGGTAAAAGCAATGCGTAAGGACGTTCTTGCCAAGTGCTACGGCGGCGATATTACGCGTAAAAAGAAACTGCTCGAAAAACAGAAGGAAGGCAAAAAGCGCATGCGCCAGCTCGGTACGGTCGAAGTGCCGCAGGAGGCGTTTATGAGTGTGCTGAAGCTTGATGAATAGCGGCGGGGAGAAGCTCGGCCTTTACGTACACGTTCCGTTCTGTGACGGGAAATGCCCTTACTGTGATTTTTATTCACTGCGCGGCAGCGAGGAGCGCATGAGCGAGTACACGGAATCGGTGATCGGTCATATAAAAACTTATGCAAGCGAGTTAAATCGCCACGCGGATACGCTGTATTTCGGGGGAGGAACCCCAAACCTGCTTGGCGCGCAGCGTCTGAGCGCGCTGATTGCGGCGGCAAGGGAGGGCTTTGCCCTTGAAAATGCTGAAATTACGGTGGAAGTGAACCCGGCCGAGGACTTGAGCGGGTTTTTAAAGGAACTTCGCGCGGCGGGCGCGAACCGCCTTTCGATTGGTTTGCAGTCCGCGAACGAGGATGAACTGCAATTACTGGGGCGCAGGCATACTGCGTTACAGGCGGCACAGGCCGTGAGGGACGCGCAAAACGCCGGGTTTTATAATATTTCGCTCGACTTAATGCTGTCGATACAGAACCAGACAAAGGAAAGTCTTTTAAAATCCATCGAATTTTGCGCGGAGGCAAACATTCAACATATTTCGGCGTATCTGTTGAAAATAGAACCCCACACGGCCTACTATAAGCACAGGGAAGAACTGCATGTTCCTGACGATGACGCGACAAGCGAGCTGTATCTGTTTGCTTGCCATGAGCTTGAAAAGCGCGGATTTATGCAGTATGAGATTTCAAATTTTGCGAAACCGGGATTTGAATCCCGTCACAATTTGAAGTATTGGCACTGTGAAGAATATCTTGGCATCGGCCCGGCGGCGCACTCTTTTGTGGATGGCAGGCGATTCTATTACAATCGAAGTATCGGTGAATTTGTCGGCGGCGGGTCGCCTGTTCAGGACGGCACCGGCGGCGATTTTGAGGAATACGCCATGCTTGCCCTGCGCCTGACCGAGGGGATTACCGACGAAAACTGCCGTGCCCGTTTTGGCTTCGAAATCCCGGATTCCGTGCGGAGGGTTGCGGAGAAATATGAAAAAATCGGCCTTACCGCCCGCACGCCCGGCGGGTTCCGCCTGACGAAAAAGGGATTCCTTGTTTCAAATACGCTGCTCGCCGAGCTTCTGGCCGATGTGTAGAACATAGAAAACGCACCCCCGGTAATTTGTTTTACCGGGGGTGCTGCTGCGCATAGAACGGCGGGCAGTCTTGTTGGGAAAGGCGATTTTTATACTACTCTCCAATTAAAATAAGCGCAAAACCCGTCCTAAATCCAACGCGCTCCGCGCTATAGAAACGTGGTTTCGCGTTTTTAATGGATTTTAGTATCACTCCAGATTCAGCGGAATTTCATACTCTTTTCCCGCCAGTTCGACGATTGCTGTTTTGTAAAGATTTTTTTGGGGAATGGTATAGTCATCGGTTGTAAACGGGAGATGAGGGCTTTCTTTTTGATCGGGATACATGTTCATCAGAAGAATAGATTTTGCGGTTTCCCCGTTTTTCCGAACGAGTTTTAAGTTGCATTTCGGTACGGAGTCCCAATGACCGTCAAGGATGACTTCGCCCGCGATAAATCCCTTCACGTCCGCCATCTCTTCCTCTGTATTATAAATCCAGATATTCTTAGATTTTTTATCCAAAAATGTTTTGAAATCGGTGTAGCGGGTGAAGCTGACGCTGATTCCGTCACGGCTGCCGTGGTATTTAGCCGGTTCCGGCTCTGTCCTTCCGCTAAACAGGGTAAACGCGCCCGCGGTGATCAGAACGCCGCAGCACAGCCCTGCTGCAAACACAATAAGAATTCGTTTTGTAACATGTTTGAAAAATTTCATTTTTTGCCGCCCTTTCCATAAATCTTAATAGTTTATATTGAGGTTATTTCTATTATATAATAATTAAATTTATTTTTCAATAGAGAAATATAAAAAATTATTTTCTTAGAATTAATTTCGGAGCATGCGCGCAGGGTTGGGAAGAAAAAATAATTTAAGATTTCACAATTAGTTTACAAATACCATATTGACAATGGGGCAAAGTAATGGTAAATTATATTTAGGCTTTTAGCACTCGGATGAATAGAGTGCTAAAATGAACAAATGGGGGTGAGGGTTTGGAACTGAGTGAAAGAAAACAAAAAATTTTGGCGGCTGTTGTGGACTTGTACGTTGCCACCGGCGAGCCGGTCGGTTCAAAGGCACTTTGTGACACCCTCGATTTTTCTGTTTCTTCGGCCACTGTGCGAAATGAAATGAGTGAACTCGCAGATATGGGGCTGCTTGAACAGCCGCACACATCGGCGGGGCGCGTACCCTCCCACAAAGGCTACCGTGTGTACATTGATACGCTGATGCAAAAGCATCCGGTATCAAGCGAGGAGCAGCGCTACATTGACAGTCTGCTTCTGCCGAGTGCGTATGACCCGGAAAAGCTGCTGGACGGAGTCGCCCGCGCACTCGCCGCAATGACAAAATTTGCGGCTGTTTCCACAACACCAAGCGGAAGCGGGGCGGATATCCGCGCGTTTCAGTTTGTGCAGACGAGCAGGCGCACCGCAATGGTTATTCTGATGACCTCGGCGGGAACGATGAAGAGCCGCGTTTTTCACTGTGATTTTAACATCACACCAGAAATTATGCGTGTATTCTTCAGAGTATTGAATGAAAAGCTGGTCGGGCTCCCGGTTTCAACCGTTACGCCCGCGTACATTCAATCTTTGGCCGCATCGCTCGGCGATATGACAATGCTGATGAGCGATGCCCTGATGGCGGTGCTCGATGTGGCACAGGACTCCATGCAATCCGAAATTTGCCTTGACGGCGAAATGAATCTGCTTTTTTATCGCGAATTGGGGCATGGCGGTATCCAGCGTATTATGGACTTTCTTTCAAGGCCGCAGGAGCTGTCGCGGCTTCTGATGCAGCAGAACAACAGCATGAAGGTGCTGATCGGTGCGGAAACAAACCGCCCGGAGTTAAGCGACTCGAGCGTAATCGTTTCACGGTACGCGGTGGGGGGCAGGGATGCCGGCGCAATCGCAATTATCGGCCCGACGCGCATGAATTACAGTAAAATTATATCAAATATTGAATACCTTTCCGGTTCTGTCGGAAGAATGCTGACGGAGTTACTGGATTCGGAATAGAAAGGGGCTACTTGTCTTGGGTAAAGTTGAAAAAAAACAATTGAATCAAGAAAAAGAGCAGGAAAAACAAAATCAACCGCCGGAACAGGCTGAGGAAAATCAACCGGAGGTGACTGTGGAAGATCCAAAAGATCCTGTACAGACGCAGCTTGAAGAAACACAGGAAGAGCTGAAAAAGCAAAAAGAGCTTTTGCTCCGCACCGCAGCTGAATATGACAACTACCGCAAACGCACCGAGCGCGAAAAATCAGGAGTTTACGCGGATGCGACCGCAGCGGCTGTCGTCGAATTTTTAGCGGTGGCGGATAACCTTTCCCGGGCGCTTGAACAAAAAGATTGCAGCGCCGAGGACTTGCGCAAAGGCGTTGAAATGGTCAGTACACAGCTGACAAGTGCGTTGACAAAGCTTGGCGTTACCGAGATGGGCAAAGAAGGCGAAGCGTTTAATCCTGATTTTCATAATGCCGTTTCCCATGTGGATGATGAAAACGCCGGGGAAAATACCATTGCACAGGTGTTCCAGAAGGGATATCTAATCGGGGATAAAATTGTTCGCCACGCAATGGTGCAAGTAGCAAATTAATTGCTGTTCAATGAGCAATGAACAATTTACAATGAGAGCGGTTTGCTCCGCGGGCTGAATACTCTTTATTAAGAGCCAAACCGGCATCGTCATTCTTCATTTTTCATTGGTTAATTATAAATTGAATTTTATACAATAAATTTTTGGAGGTAATCTTTATGTCAAAGACAATTGGTATTGATTTAGGTACTACAAATTCATGTGTTGCGGTTATTGAAGGCGGCGAGCCGGTCGTTATTGCAAACGCGGAAGGTGCAAGAACTACCCCTTCTGTTGTTGCTTTTTCCAAAACTGGGGAGCGCATGGTCGGCCAAGTTGCAAAACGCCAGGCAATTACAAACCCGGAACGTACTGTTTCTTCTATCAAAAGAGAAATGGGTTCCAACTTTAAAGTGAATATTGACGGCAAAAGCTACACCCCGCAGGAAATTTCCGCTATGATTCTTCAGAAGCTGAAGAGTGATGCCGAAGCTTACCTGGGTGAAAGCGTATCCTCTGCGGTTATTACCGTTCCTGCATACTTTACAGATGCACAGCGCCAGGCAACAAAGGACGCTGGTAAAATTGCGGGTTTGGATGTAAAGCGTATCATCAACGAGCCAACGGCTGCTGCTCTTTCCTATGGCATCGACAAAGGTGACGACCAGAAAGTCATGGTTTATGACCTTGGCGGCGGTACTTTTGATGTTTCCATTATCGAGATGGGCGACGGCGTACAGGAAGTTCTTGCAACCGCCGGTAACAACCGCTTGGGCGGCGACGATTTCGACAAGCGTGTAATGGATTGGATGGCCTCTTCCTTCAAAGCAGAGTCCGGTATCGACCTCAGCGCCGACAAAATGGCGATGCAAAGACTGAAGGAAGCTGCTGAAAAGGCGAAGATTGAGCTTTCAGGCATGACCACAAGCGCAATCAACCTGCCGTTTATCACAGCGGACGCAGCCGGCCCGAAGCATCTTGACCTTACGCTTACCAGAGCAAAGTTCAATGAATTGACTGCCGACCTTGTCGAAAAGACAATGGGCCCGGTTCGTCAGGCACTTTCCGACTCCGGCCTAAAGATTGAAGAAATCAACAAGATACTGATGGTGGGCGGTTCTTCAAGAATTCCTGCTGTTCAGGATGCGGTTAAGAGCTTAACCGGAAAAGATCCTTTCAAGGGAATTAACCCGGATGAGTGCGTTGCCATTGGCGCAGCCTTACAGGCAGGCGTGGTTGAAGGCCTGCTGCTTCTCGATGTTACTCCGCTTTCACTGGGCGTTGAGACCATGGGCGGCGTCATGACGAAAATCATTGAGCGCAACACGACGATTCCAACCAAAAAGAGCCAGGTTTTCTCCACAGCGGCGGACGGTCAGACACAGGTCGAAGTAAATGTATTACAGGGCGAGCGTGAGTTTGCCCGCGACAATAAGGTGCTTGGTTTGTTCAAATTGGACGGCATTGCTCCGGCACCGCGCGGAATTCCTCAAATCGAGGTATCCTTTGATATTGACGCCAACGGCATTGTAAACGTATCCGCTAAGGATATGGGTACGGGCAAGGAACAGAAGATTACGATTTCCTCCAGTACCAATATGAGCAAGGACGATATCAACAAGGCTGTTCAGGATGCTGAAAAGTTTGCAGCTGAGGATAAGAAACGCCGCGAGGAAGTTGACCAGAAGAACGAAGCCGAGAATATGTGCTATGCAGTCGAAAAATTGCTGAAGGACAACGGCGACAAGATTGACGAGGCCGATAAAACCGATTTAAACGCAAAGGTTGCATCACTTAAGGAAGCAATTTCCGCCAACAATGCGGATGACATGAAGTCCAAGAGCGAGGAACTGCAAAAGGCAATGTACGCGGTAAGCGAAAAGCTTTACAAAGCAGCCGCACCGCAGCAGCCGGTAGAAGGCCAGCCGGCAGATCCTGCACAGGGCGCAAACGGCGAGCACGTTTATGACGCTGAGTACAAGGACGTAGACGATAACGATAAAAAATAATCTGTGATTATTTTCAATGAAATATGAATGATGAAAAACGAATGATTATGGTGGCCAGCTCTCCTTTCGGGGAGCTGGCAATCATGGGTTGAAAGGCAATTTTCGTGTCGTGCAATAAAATGCAGTAGCCGCCGCGGAAATCATCATTCATTTTTTCGTTTTTTATTTATTATAGGAGTGATTTGGTTTGGCTGAAAAAAGGGATTATTATGAGGTAATGGGCGTACCTAAAAATGCCACCGATGATGAGATTAAAAAAGCTTATCGAAAGTTAGCTAAAAAATATCATCCGGATTTGAACCCGGGGGACAAGTCCGCCGAAGCACAGTTCAAAGAGCTGAACGAGGCGTACGAGGTGCTATCCGATAAGGACAAAAAGGCGCGCTACGACCAGTTCGGCCACGCCGGTGTGGACCCCAACTTTGGTGGCGGAGCGGGCGGCGGCAGCCCGTTTGCGGGCGACATTGACCTGGGCGACATATTCAACAGCTTTTTTGGCGGCGGATTCGGCGGCGGGCGCGCTGCCAACCCGAATGCACCGCGCCGCGGCGGCGACACCGAAGCGACTGTGAACATAAGCTTTGAGGAAGCGGCCAAAGGCTGTAAAAAGAATATTGCGTATCAAAAGGTTGAACCATGCTCTGACTGCTCGGGAACCGGCGCACAAAAGGGCACCTCCGCGAAA
>DAMDEB010000157.1:0-8039 GCA_032090075.1 Caproiciproducens sp. | reverse complement strand
TATGTATTATGGCTTCTAGAATTAAAATTTTTGCTTGACTTTTATTAGCAGGATTGGTGTAACGGTGGTCTTTTCTTCCTTTAATCCAGTGCAGAATAATTATCCCGGCCAAAAGTATAGAAATTGCCAAACTACAAACAGAGTAATTCTTGACACCTAATAGCAGCGGCATAAGGGATGTCAGTAAAGCAAGAATGGACAAGATGCGGGATGCGTTTTGCAGCACATTCTTCTTCATGAAAACAGAGATTACGATTACGCACAATAATGCACAGGAGAAAACTGCGGTCAGAAGAGGTCCGAAATTTGCATATCCCATAGGTGTCAAGCTGAAGTAGGAATAGGTTTTACGAATGAATCCTATGCTTCCGTCTGCATTAGGCTCTCCAAAATTCAACACTGCTCCATATGGAAGGCTTTCTAAAACGATAATCACGAGGGTGACGATGGCACTTGCAATGTTTGTTTTTTTCATCTCTATTCCTCCTATTATATAAAATAATCAGATTCTACTTCTGTTGTATCGTTTAAATAAACTGCGAAGCTCGTTTTCGCTTTTCTAAAGATAACATAATGGTCTTATAGGCATAATTTTACTGATAAATTAAAATTATGATTGAATTTCTTTAAGGTGTTGTAAATGTATACCAATGTGACCTATTCCTAAAATAATTACGGAAACCATCAGCCAAATTACTTTTCCATAAACTCCTAGGAAAAAGAAGGCAGCAACTGGCAATGTCGCACCTGCAACGGGTACACCGCAAAAGCTACTATAAAAATCCTTCAATTCCTTTTGGCTTTTGAAATAGCGTATCCACTCGCATTCATACAAAATCATGAGTACAATTGCCGCAATCAGCCAGAGACTCCAAGCCGACCAACCGTGAATATTGAAGTCGGAAAATATAAGTGCCATACAGGTAACGCAAACTTGTCCTACTCTTTCAAAAACAAGCAAAACTTTATTTTCATTCTGATAGTCGTATCCTTTGGGCTGATGCTTTGTCCATATCAAGTTGGGAACTGTCAGCATGAGCAGAAAAATAAATCCAACGTAAGAAAAGCCCAAATGTCCCATGTATGTTCCTCCGTAAAATTACTGTTTGTTTTCATGTTGTATGTTGTATATCTGTAGTTGTTTGCCCATTTCTGGTCTTATGCACAGTTAGGAAAACCGTATTATTCGGTAGTATATAAATAATTAGACCGTGTTCTCAATGAGTATCATAAACATTAAACGAAATTCAAAAGATCTACTGGGATATAGCTTTCAGATCTCCAGTATATGCTTTACGTAATTTTATATCTGGTGATCAAGCTTGCAGCCCAACTGAACAGCAATTTAGAGAGCCTTTCAAACTCAGTCTGCACCATATTAGATTGTTTTCTGAGCATAATGCCGGTCTGTAGAATTTCCCGTTCCTGGGGTTGCAGCGTGGTGATAAGCTCGGCTTTTTGTTTTATGTATGTTCCCGTTTGGTCATAATAGACCGCCTGGACTGTGAAGGCAGCTGATTTATAAAGAGCTTTCAATATCTCGACACTTTTTTCGTGCACCATATTGTGACCGCACATATGGTAAATGTTGCAGGCTCCTATTTGGATGGCACGGCGAACATCTTCCTTGCCAATCAGTGGCAGAAGAAAGTCAATACTACCAAAAATCGGCGTAGTGTCATGATAGAATTGGAACAGATCGGAACGCTCCCAATTTGTTATCTCCTGTTGGCCGGAGATAAAGCCACATACTTTTTCTCTTTTCGGAAGTGTGTCCAGCATAGCACTATATGCCTTCAAATCTTCCGGAGCCACCTGTTTGAGTATTACTACCAAATCTATATCGCTACTGTCTGTCGCTTCGCCACGACCATAGCTTCCCTGAAGCCCACTAAATAGCAAGCGAGAGCCAAATAGAGATTTCAGCTCGTCTAAGTATTCTTTTATCCAAGTGTTTATATCAAAATCCATTTTTTATTCCTTTATTGGTCTGTGTGTTATTAGTACGGCGTAATGGCCTTGTGCGCAGGTCGGAGAGGCCTCTGAATTGCGGGTATAAACATTAAAGAAAGTTGGCTTGACCCGCCTAACGTCAGGAGTTACATATGTGTAAAACAGATCATCTTTCATCTGTAATAATATATTTAACGGTACTTGGAATTACTCTTAATTCGTTTTTAAAAAAAGATGGAAACGCTTTATAATCAGCTAAATCTTTAATTGGAATCCAACGCAAGTATTCAGTGAAACCACAAGAATTGCTTTTGGCGGTTACAGATTTTATTTCGATTGGTTTCATCAAAAAGTAAAATGAAATTTCGTGATTTTCAAAACCACTTTCATTAAAAAAGTTCTCGTTAATGAACAGTAATCGTTCAATTTCACATTTGATACCAGCTTCTTCAAAGACCTCACGCAATACAGCTTCTTCTGCTTTTTCTCCTAAATGTACTGCTCCACCAATAGAATAGAAATAATCTGATATATCTGATGTAACCATTAACACGCTTTCGTTTTCAATAATAACAGCAGCCGCTCTGTATCTAAATTTAATATGGTTATCTTGAAATGCACAATTATGTTCCATATAGCCTCCTATGTACTACCTGAAAATATAAGATCTTACTACTATGTTGTACGGTTTAAACATAACCAGATCGCGTTCTCAATGAATGTCATATGGATAATGGGTAACTTAAGGAAAAGCCCCAATTTCCCAGTTTGAATAGAGAATTATCCGAAGTTTACCTAATTCTGATTTTGCTCATGAATACATTATTTGAAACTTACTATTTTCTCTTCATCATTATATATTCTGTAATGCCTTCGCGATATAATCCAGAAATTTCTCCAACTTGACAATATCCAATACTTTCGTAAAATCGTTTTGCATTTGGATTAAAGTCGGCTACTACTAAGAAGAACTTGTCTCTATCCGATATCTTTTCGAAATATTCAACAAGTTGTTTTCCTATTCCTTTGCCTCTATATTCTTCTTTAACGGCAATAATATGCAAATAAGGGAAACTATGAAATGCACCATTTGTAATATAGAACATAAATCCAGTGCATACATCTTGTGCAACTGCAACAAAAAGATTTCCTTGCTCCAATCCCTCTTCAATTGCTTTATATGCACTTCCCTTACTCTGAAAATAATGCTCTCCAAGGGATGATTTCAAAAGTGCTTCTTCACAATCTTTCAGATGTTCACAATTTCCTTTTATAATTTTTATATCCAAAAATTTGCCTCCTAAAATATAAACAATTTGGACTTACGCTGATTTCTCATTATTCCGCTTATACGAACCCGTTTGTGAGTAATATCTTTTAAATGTGTCAACACTCCTAACAAAAGGAGTGAATAATATGCAGTCAGATAAATCTTGCCTAATAGTCGAACAGTATTTGGCTTATCTTATTACAATTAAAGGCCGTAGCAAAAATACTGTGTTAGAGTATCGTCTGGATATCCTGCAATTTTTCAGATATGTCGCTTCTTCCAAAGGAGAAAATCATTCCGATTTCCAATTTGCGAACATAGACTTTATCTGTTCAATTGGCCTCGGGGACATATATGGATTTCTTGCCTATTGCCAGGATACTCTTCATTCATCTCCCGGTACGAGAACGAGAAAATTGTTTCTATTCGGCAATTCTGGAAATATCTCAAGACCAAAGCTCACCTGATTGATGACAATATCACCGAAGAGTTAGAAACGCCCAAACAGCCCAAGCGTATCGTAAGATACCTTACCCTGGAGGAATCTGTCCGGTTGCTCATTGAAACTGGTTCAAGTTCTGTACGTGATAATTGCATTATTACAATCTTTCTGAACTGCGCTTTGCGCTTGTCCGAATTGGCAGCACTGAATGTTGATCAGGTAAACACCGATATACTATCAGTCATTGGCAAGGGTAACAAGGAACGCAAAATTTATATGACGCCGGCAGTTAAGCAAGCCTTGGCACAGTGGCTTCCTATCCGCAATGCAATGACTATAAGTACTGATGCACTGTTTATCTCTCGCAATGGCGGCCGGCTTACCACACGAGCAATTCAAAATGTTGTAAAGAAACACATTCTCTCCGCTGGGCTTAATCCGAAAGGTCTGTCCACGCACAAGTTGCGGCATACCGCGGCAACACTTATGTATAAATATGGTCATGTTGATATTCGTTCACTTCAGCAGCTTCTTGGTCATGAAAGCATTGCTACAACCGAGATATATACTCACGTTGACGACAGTCAACTACAGGCTGCTGTTAATGCAAACCCTCTGGCCATTATGTTCAGTTGTGCATCATGGCCTTTCTAACCTATGTGAAGTACCTTCTAACTTTCAAAACACACAGCACCCATAGAAGATTATAATCTTCTATAAGTTAATTATATTCTGGTAGAGCGATAAATTCAATAGAATTTCTTGAATAAGGTATCTCGACACAAAAGCGAAATCAAATTCGTTTTTACCGATAAATAAAGAAAGTGCCCTTAGTTTGTCAACTGAAGGCACTTTTCTGTATTTAGAAATATGTATGTCACTCAATCTTTACGAAAATATGGGAATTAATAATAATTGTAAATGCTCCATATTCCGGTGTACCGAAGCACATATCAGTTATAGACAGGAACAAACATAAATATTGCTATTTTTATCCATTTTTTATATAATCTAATACAGTACAATTCTGCAAAAAGGAGATGTTTCCGTGCTTCACATAGCCATTTGCGATGACCTGCCGGATCAGCTCGCAGCCATTGTTACATACATTAACGATTTTATAGAAAAAAACGCTCTTGATGCCGAGATTCGACAGTTTACGCACCCGGATGAATTGCTGACGGCTTGCGAAACAGAGCGGTTTCATATTTATATTCTGGACATTGTAATGCCCATGGTAAATGGAATTGAGGCGGGCCGGGAGATTTGCCGGCTTGACCGGGAAGCGCAGATCATCTACGCCACCACCGAGCCATCCTTCGCGCTGGAAGCCTTTTCCACGAATCCGATTAACTTTCTTATCAAACCCATTGATAAAGTGACGTTTTTTGAAACTCTCGGACTTGCCATTTCAAAAGTGAATGCCGACGAGGAAAGCATACTCACAATTAGGATCAGGGATGGACTTCGCGTGGTAAAGCTGTCCTCCATTATTTTCTGCGAATGCGGGAAACATACCGCTCAATATGCGCTGATGGGGGGAGAAATGCTTACTACCCGCACGCTGCAGGAGAGCTTTTCCGAGCATGTCGAACCGCTCCTTTCCGATGCTCGTTTTCTTCAGCCGCATACTTCTTTTGTACTGAACATGGCTCGGGTGGAAGGGTTTTCAAAGGATGGCTTCGTGATGCGCGGCGGAGCGGTGATTCCGATTCCCGAAAAGCAGTATGCAGCGGTGAGGGATACCTATATGGACTATCTGCTTGCAAGGGAGGCAGTGAAATGAGCGCATTGCTACCGGATTTTCTGCGGGCGGCGGTATCCACTATCATGGAAGCGGTGCTCATGGTTACGCTGCTTAAGCCCAAGTACGGTAAGATGGTGACTGCTCTCGCGATGTTGGGCATTACTTTGGTGAATTTTTTTGTAGCCGTGTTCTGCTACTTAAATGGAAACCTCACGCTTCTTTCTAAACTGGACGTTTTCATGTTCACGGTGCTGTGCTTTGCCATCAGGCCGCTGTTTCAGGACAGCTTTATGCAGTGGCTGTTCAGCTATATTACGCTCCAGATCATCAACGCCGCCGTGGTCGCGCTGAGTTTTCTCGGCTCCCGGCGTCTTCCTTATCCCGCTTATGCAAACACGGTGCTGCGTCTGGCGCTTTTTCTTGCCATGGTGTTTCTGCTGCGGCGCTATGTGCGCCCGCTTTACCACCAGATGGCTGAACGATGGAACATATTCTTCTATGTGGCGGCGGCCATTTATGCCGCGTTCCTTTATTATTATGTGGGAAGCAATGATGTTGTCGCTACGCTCACGGAGAACGCCGTACCTCTGCTGCTGCTGATTCTCGTCACAGTTGCAGTCTACGTGTCCATCTGTTTTTCACTCAGAACCATTTCCCGCGAATATGACCTGCGGGAGGAAAACCTGAGAATGCAAAACAACCAGGAACTGCTGCACCTGTCGGCTTCCGCCATGGCTGATCGGATCCGGCTGCTGGATGAGGCCCAACAGCAAAGCCGCATTGCGGCTCATGACCGCCGCCATTTTAACAACACCCTTCTGGGACTGCTGGAGCAGCGGAAAACCGAGGAGGCCGTTGCTTTTCTCAGGCAGCAGTCCGGCATGGAACCTGTCCGCTTCAAAAATTACTGTGAAAATACGGTTATCAATGCAGCGGTGTGCTATTATGCGGGATTGGCGGAGGATAACGGGATCACAATCGAAATCAGTCTGGATATTCCAAATTCCCTGCCGGTCAATTCGCTGGAGCTTGCCATGGTTCTGTCCAATCTGATGGAAAACGCCATCCATGCATGTGAAGCGCTCGAAAAGGACAGAGAGCGAACCATTCGGTTCACCTGCCGCCATGTGGGACAGCTCGTGCTGGAGATCAGCAACCCCTGCAGCGTCTTCGCTGTTCTGGATGAAAACGGACTTCCCGTTGCCAAAGAGAGCGGCCACGGCACCGGCACAAAAAGCGTGCTCGCCTTTGCCGAGGAGCACGGCGCAGAGGTAATGTATCAGATTGCGGACGGTATTTTCCGGGTGCGTATGCTGATATAAAACAGAGGTATTCTGTTTGTCAATCGTTATTTTAAAATAAATAGGGTTTTTTAAGCGTAAAAACGGGTCTTTTGAGTAAAAAGGCTCGCTTTTTGTTGTTCTGTGGTATTCTTTCGGTGTCGAACTCACAGTGGAAAGGTCGTGAAGCGTTGTGGCAGAGCCAAAAATCAGAAGGCGTGAAGACGCGCCGCTGACCGTGCCAAACACGGGAGGAAACGTCTGGCCGAGGCAACGTTGCCCCGCCTTTGAGCCAAGGGAAAGCGCTGTGGCGGGGTTAGACCAATGCTGGTACTGCCGCTGCGCGGACTTTCATCTGGATCAGCCCCGTGCGCTGGACGTGGGCGTGTGTTACTGGCCCAAAAAGGTAATGAAATAAAGAAATGTTATCACAGGAGGGAAAATCAATGAAAAGAATACTGAGTTTGCTGCTGACGGTCTGCATGGTGGTTACCCTGCCGTCACTTTCGGTACTGGCGGCGACAGCCGATGCTCTCAGCGGAGCAAACGGCGAAATCACAGCGTTTGCGGCGCTGCCCGAAACAGAAAAGGCCGTGACGCTCGGAACAGCCAAAGCGGATTTAAATCTGCCGCAAACCCTGACGGCAACGGTGCGCACTGTCGTGAACTCCGGTTCCACGGAGGAAACGACCGTCTCCGTTCCTGTGACGTGGGTCTCTTCGCCGGAGTATGACAGGAACACGGCGGATGTTTACGTTTTCACCCCGGAAATTGAGGGCTATACGGTCACCGCCAACCTGCCGGAAATCACCGTGACGGCGGGGAACGTTCCCAACATGCTTATGATGCTCGGCGCTGGTTCCACAAGCAGTGTCGGCACAGAAGCGGATTTGCGGACAGCTGTTGAAGCGGATGGCACCGGCGATACCGTGGCTCTGACCGCCGATATTACCGGCATCACAGCGCAGCTGGACATTGCGCGGGACGTAACCCTTGATCTGAACGGCCATAACCTGACCATTGGCTTGCCCGCGGAAGGCGACAACTACTCCAACGGCATTAAAATTGTAGGCGACAAAACGTTTACCATCAAGGACAGCAGCCCGGGCACAAACAAGCTTACCGTGAAAAATGATGCGAACTTTGCAAATAATTGTGTGCCTCATAATGTAACTGCTTGCAGCTACTGCCTGAGACTGGCGAACCTTGACAAATTAGTAAGTCAAGACCAACATTTGAAGTACGATTCAAATGCTCGTGTCATCTTGCTAAACTATAGTGGAACACAAAGACTTTACTTGTTTGGGGTGGAAACATGAGAACGCACATAGCCAGCACAGTCGCCTT
>DAMDEB010000156.1:0-8201 GCA_032090075.1 Caproiciproducens sp. | reverse complement strand
CTTTTTACGATGATGTTACCGGTCATGTGGCAATATGTCGGGTTCTATTTTGTTATTATTGTAACCGGCCTGAACAACATTTCACCGGATATTTATGAAGCCGCGGAAATTGACGGGGCAAGCGGATTTAAACGTGTGCGGTATATTACATGGCCGCTTTTGCACAATGTTCTGTGCACCTGCCTTACGCTCGCAATTACCGGCGCGCTGAAAGTTTTTGACTTACCCTGGATTATGATGGGAGCTGGTATGCCGATGGATAAATCCTGGCTCACAGGCACCTATATGTATAACCAGACCTTCACAATGGGCGATGTGGATTACGGCTCAACGATTGCGATTGTTATTGTTGTGACCGGCGTTGTCATTTCACAAATAGCGAATCGAATCTTTAAGGAAAAAGATTATTGATGGGGAGGAGAAAAAATGCAAACAACAATTCAAAAAGCGCCTGAACCGGTCAGAACTGGCAGACGTACATTCAGCCTAAGCAAAATAGCAACCTATTTTTTTCTTTCCCTTTGGGCCGTGACAACGATTTATCCCTTTATTTGGGTTATTTTAAACTCTTTCAAGTTAAAGGGACTGATTCGTTCCGATTCCTTTTCTATCCCGACGGGAGGCAATTTTACACTGAATAATTACCAGACTGCTTTTGACCGTGTAGACATTTTGGGCGCTTATAAAAACAGCCTGATTATTTCTATTTCCGTAACCCTTGCCGTCATGCTGCTCGCCGGGTTTGCGGCGTACGGAATGGCACGTTACAGCTTTAAGGGAAAAGCTACTCTCCATTCGCTGATTATTGCGAGTATGATGTTTCCTGTGTTCTCTACAATTATCCCGGTTTTCAGAATGATGTTCGGCTGGCATATCGTAAATACGAACAGCATATCACTTTCCCAACTGAGCGTGATTTTGCCGCAGATTGCAGGAAACCTCTCCTTCTCGATTGTTGTGCTGATGGGCTTTATCCGCAGCCTGCCGGTCGATTTAGAGGAGGCTGCCTACCTTGAAGGCTGCAATATCTACCAGATTTTCTTTAAGGTGATTCTGCCGATTGCAAAACCTTCGTTTGCAACCGTGGCGATTTTTACGTTTCTGTGGTCATATAACGACCTGTTTACGCAAATGTTCTTTCTGCGGTATAAAGATACATTTACCATTACGCGTCTTTTGAATGAAATCACTTCCATTGCAGGTGTGAACTACGGCTTAATGGCAGCAGCAGTCGTGCTGGTTGTCGTGCCTGTCCTCATCGTTTATGTTTTCCTGCAAAAAAATATCATCAAAGGGATGACAGCCGGAGCAATCAAGGGCTGAAATCATGCGGTTACGCAAATACAACCTGCAATACAATTGCTGAGGGAGCGTGCCGTTCGGCGGCAGCTTCCTCAGAGGCATCAGGGTATGAATAGAATCGGTATATTTTTTGAACCCGCCAAAAATATACCGATTTTTGCTGTGCTTTATGCTATAATATATTGAATAATTCCCATCCGCAATTCATACTAAAATTCCTTTTTTGCCCGGTGCACGGAAACTCGTAACCGTACTGGAATGCAGCAGCGAATGATCTGTTTCGCAATATTGAATATGACTTTTTGGAGGCAGGAAGATGTATAAAGTAATTATTATTGATGATGAAGATATTATTGTGCAGGGCCTCAAAAAGGTGGTAAACTGGGCAAAATACGGCTGTGAGGTTGTGGCGACGGCATCGGATGCAAAGTCGGGCGCACAGGCAATCCGTGAAAACAATCCGGATATTTTATTCACCGATATTAAAATGCCCAATATGGACGGGCTAACCATGCTTGCCGGTTTGAAAGGTGAGTTCCACAACATGCAGATTACTGTGCTTACCGGATACCGTGATTTTGAGTATGCGAAACGCGCTCTTCATCTTGGGGTGACCAGGTTTTTGCTCAAGCCGTCCAAAATGAATGAACTTGAGGAAGCGCTTCAGGTGATGACGGAGAACCTTGATAAATTGCAGCCCGGCGCGCCGGAGGAACAAAAGGAAAGCGAAGAAGAACATCATGACGGCAACCCCGCAAACAGCTTCATCGTGCGAAGCGCGCTGCAATACATAGAAGTTCATTACGCGGAAAAGCTGACGCTGACCGAACTTGCCGAAAAAACATATGTCAGTCAGTGGTATTTGAGCAAGCTTTTAAATAAATATACAAACAAAAGCTTTTGCGACCTCTTGAATCAAACAAGAATTAAAAAAGCAAAAAAGCTGCTGAAAGACCCGTCTTTAAAAATCCATGAGGTTTCCGATATGCTCGGCTTTAACGATGTCACTCATTTTTCCAAAATATTTAAAAAGATTGAACAAGTGTCGCCCAACGAGTACCGCAACAGTAGTCAGGAATAGGAACAAAGTCCTCCCTTGCGGCATATGCTGCGTTTAGGGGGGATTTCTTTGACGACAAATTATCAAGTTCAGGCAGAAGAAATAATCATTAAAAAGGACCTTTATCATAATAAAGTATTGTTGCTGAGTTATACCATTCAATACCCTCAATTTTCATCGGAAAGATTTCAAATGACGTTAAGCAGAATCAACCGGTATTACAAAGCGAAAGCAACAGCCCAGCAGCTGTACTTTGAACATAAGCTGTTCCGAATGGCGATTGAACAATACGAGGATGCAATTAAGAACGGATTTCCGGTGCGAAAATTTGAAGCTTTCGTAGCATATACCATGACGTACAATCAAAATTGTGCCATCAGCCTGTTTTTCGACCGATATGAATATACCGGCGGAGCGCACGGGAATACCGTGCAGTATTCCGACACATGGAATTTACAAAGCGGTGTTCAAATGAAATTGAGCAGGCTGTTTGCCAATCAGAATTATAAAACCTACATTATTAAGATGATTAATCTGCAAATCGCCGAGCAGATAGCAAATGGCACAAATCAATATTTTGAAAATTACAGTGAGCTTGTTACACAATATTTTAATGAGGACAGCTTTTACCTGACACCGCAGGGGGTTGCAATTTACTTTCAGCAATATGAGATCGCACCGTATTCAAGCGGCATTCCGACTTTCCTGATTCCGTATTCCAATGGGTACGCAACGCCGCCAAGGTGCAGGTAATTCACCTCTAATATTTGAAAGCCGATGTTGCTGCCGGGCGATATCGGCTTTCGTTATCAGCGACGCTCCATTATTAAATTATGCGATTGAGAATCCATTCTCTCTGTGATATAATTGAGAAAAATAAATGATGAATCAGTTAGCGTGGTGACTCCAAAATGTACATTGACCGCATTGAAATTGATCGGGATAAAATCCAGAAAAACGCACGAAACGCCTACGTTTTTGAATTGCCTTCTCTACGTAATTTAAAATCCTTGACGCTGGAAAAACCGGTTACGTTTTTGGTCGGAGAAAATGGCACGGGAAAATCCACTTTACTGGAGGCAATTGCAGTCGCCTATGGTTTTAGCCCGGAGGGTGGTTCTAAGAATTTTGGTTTCTCCACACAGCAAAACCATTCAGAGCTGTATCAATCTTTAAGGTTTACCAAAAGCGCGTTTCCGAAGGATGGCTTTTTTCTGCGCGCCGAAAGCTTTTATAATGTTGCCACCACCATTGATGAAATGGATGGGTATTCGGGCGGTGCATCTTCATTTATTCAAAATTACGGCGGAAGGTCACTTCATGAGCAGTCACACGGTGAAAGCTTTTTGGCTTTGGTTCTCAACCGCTTTTGGGGAAAGGGCCTGTACCTTCTTGACGAACCGGAGGCTGCTCTGTCGCCGACCAGACAGCTGTCGTTGATTGCACAGATGGGTGAGTTGATTAAAGACCATTCCCAGTTCATCATCGCGACCCATTCTCCAATTCTGATGGCGTATCCCGACGCGGATATTTTGGTGCTGAGCGAACAAGGAATTCATCAGACAGCCTATGAAGAGACGGAGCACTACAAAATTACAAAACAGTTTTTGGATAACCCGGGGCGCATGTTACGGGAATTATTGGATTAAATCAGTGCGCGTGTTGTTTTCACCGGGCGAATCATAAAAAACAGAGATTAAGGAAGAGATTATGAGTTATTTATTTATCTGTTATCCTAAGTGCAGCACTTGCCAAAAGGCAAGGAATTGGATGAAGGACAACAATATTTCCTATACGGAGCGAAATATCAGCGAGCAAAATCCGACGGCTGCCGAGTTAGAGGATTGGGTGGGTAGGAGCGGTCTCCCGCTGAAAAAATTCTTCAACACAAGCGGCTTGATTTATAAATCCATGCAGCTAAAGGACAAGCTGCCGTCTATGTCTGAACAGGAGCAAATTGCGTTGCTTGCCACGAATGGTATGCTGGTCAAACGCCCGCTACTGATTGGTGATGATATTGTTTTGGTCGGATTTCATGCGGAAGAATGGGAACGGTTGAAGTAGCACTACGCGTTTGAACTGAACATAAACTCGAAGTAACGGATTATTCTTAGGAAACGCCGGAAAGAGGAGCGATAAAATGAAAAATATTTATCAGGAGCTGTTAGAAAAGTTGTCAACCAACCACTATGCCGCTGTAATCACTCAGTTTAAGGGCAGAGCGGGAAAGCAGTCGGGTGATTTCAAGAGGACGTTGATTGAAGTCGGTGAGGACAGTGCAATGCAGGAACAAATCGCAAAGGCTTTGCACAGCGGTTCCCCACAAGTAACGGAAGATCAGGATACCACTACCCTGATCGAGCCGTTTTACCCCAAGGAGCGTCTTATTATCTTTGGGGGCGGCCATATTGCGCTTCCGTTGGTGGAATTTGGAGCTAAAATCGGATTTTCCGTCATCGTTGTGGACGACAGGCCTGATTTTGCCAATCAAAAGAGGTTTCCCTTCGCCAGCGAAGTGTTGTGTGAAAGCTTTGAACGCTGCTTTGGCCGCTTGAATATTACGGAGCAGGATTACCTTGTGATTGTAACCAGGGGGCATCGGTATGACACCGTTTGCCTCAGAAACATTATGCAGAGGAATGAATCTTATGTAGGCATGATTGGTTCTAAGCGCAGGGTGATAGCAGTAAAGGAGTTGCTGAAAGAGGAGGGCTTCGACGCGCAGCGAGTAGAGCGTGTCTGTACGCCAATCGGGCTTGCAATTGGTGCTGTCACTCCGGAGGAAATTGCGATTTCCATCATTGCTCAAATCATCAGCAGAAAAAGATTGGATTCCGTGGATAAAGAGAAGTTTCAAATGGTGAACCGTTCGGATTTGGACTTCGACGTATTAAAACTTTTGGCGGATGAAACTTCCGAAGCTAAATCAATCGTTACGGTTCTTTCCTCCCAGGGTTCGGTTCCAAGGCAGGCCGGGGCAAAAATGGTGGTTTATCCGACCGGTCAAATAGCGGGCAGTATCGGTGGGGGCTGCAGTGAAGCTGCAGTCATACGCAACGCGTTGGATATCATCGGGTCTGGCGAGTATATGGTTCAGACGGTGGATATGTCGGGAGACATAGCGGAAGCAGAGGGAATGGCCTGCGGCGGAACAATGAAAGTTTTGATTGAAGACGCCTCGCCTCTTTAAATAAAATTTTAATGATGCGCAAAGCTCTTTGTTACAGGAATAGCTGTAACAAAGAGCTTTGTGATTTTTACCATAATTAAGGGCGCAATACGTGAAAAGTTTTAGATTATTATGGAGATGATTATCTTTATTTGTGGTATAATATAAAATGTATTACTAAGATTTTAGCAATATCAAAGATTTTAATTTGAGGAGAATTTATGCTTTCGTTTAAACCAATTGAAGCGGAAAATATTCCGGTTTTGTCAAAATATTTTTCATATCAGAGTTATAGAACGTGTGACTACACCATTGCCGGTATCTTTATGTGGAGAAAATTCTTTTACAGTGAATATGCTGTTTATCAAAATGTATTGCTTTTTAAAGTTACATACATTAACGGCATGGTGGCGTTTACCTTGCCCGTCGGTATTGGCCCAATTGACGAAGCGTTCGGGCAGCTGGAGGAATATGCGCTGCAAAATGGCTTACCGCTTTCATTTTGTACCGTTCCGAAAGAAGGAATCGCTGTTTTGGAAAAAAGATACGGCGATAAAATTAATTACAGTGAAAATAGGGATTGGTTTGATTATCTTTATTCCGCGAAGGATATGCAGACTTTTGCTGGCAGAAGATTCAGTGGGCAGAGGAACCATATCAATAAATTTAAAAAAACTTATCCGAATTACCGGTATGTACCCATTGACGGTCAGAATATAGATAGAGTGATCGAATTTTTCAGCGAATATTCTGAGGATCATGTAAAGGAAAACCCAATCGCCAAAGAGGAATCTTTTAGAGCGAAAGAGATTCTATCGTATTTTGAAAGCTTTGCACTTTTAGGCGGATTTATTGAAGTGGATAATCAAATTGTTGCATTTTCAATCGGGGAAATTGTGGGCGACACGCTTTTTGTGCACATTGAAAAGGCGCTGAAAGAATATGAAGGTTCCTACCAGGTAATCGTAAAAGAATTTGCAGCGCATACGGCAAATGAGAAAGTGGTTTATATCAACCGTGAGGAAGACATTGGTGATTTGGGGCTGCGAACCTCTAAGCTATCCTATCATCCGGTACAGATACTTGATAAATATTTTGTGAAAGTAGAGTCGTAATTTAGTATCCTGCTGCTTTCATCCTTATAAATAGTAAAATTAGGGCGTACTTGCAATTGGCAAGTACGCCCTAACGCGATTAATTCAGTCATTCAGCCGTCCGTCTTTTGTGAAAAAGGTTTTGTATCCTAATGTGACAAACAACATGACACAAAGAGCCGTGCTGCCTAAAATGGCCAGCATTATACCAATTTGATATTTGATGGCGGTTATTGGAAAAGTTCCGGACAAAATCTGGCCGGTCATCATTCCGGGCAGTGAAACAATCCCCATCGTGAGCATGTTGTTCATGGTGGGTAAAATGGCGCTGTCAAACGCGTCATTGACAATCTCGCGTACAGCACGGACGGGCGTTGCTCCAAGCATCAGGGAATTTTCGACGATAGACCGCTTGTCCTGCATATCGGCACAAAGCTTATTTGCCCCAAGGGAAATACCTGTCATGGAATTTCCTACAATCATTCCCGAAATCGGTATAAAATACTGCGGGTTGAACCACGGGCGTACTCCCAGTACAACAACAATGAAAAATGCAGCCGTTGCAAGCGCCCCCAATATCAAAGACAGCCCGGTAATCATCTTGAGCTGCGTTGACATAGCGGTTTTTACCCGCTTGAAGGCATTGATGACCGCGGCGGTTATCATTAGGAGAATCATTAGCGAGGTAAGCCACCAGCTTGGGTTTTTAAAAACATACATTAAAATGTTGCCCATGATGACCAATTGTACCGTCATACGTGTAGTGGCAATCAAAATCTGCTTTTCCCGCCTGATTCCACGGGCTTTAAAAATTACAAGAAGGATGAGCACAAAAATATAAGAGATGGAAAGCTGAAGAACGGTTAAATCCATTACTGTGTTGTTCATTGCGGTTCGCTTCCAATCCGGCCGTTTTCTAAATAAATGAGGGAGTCCTGATACAAGGCCGCAATATTCTCCGAATGAGTGACCATAATGAGCTGCTTTTTCCGCTCGCTTGCAAAGTCTGCAAGATTTTGGATGATAAAATGCTCGGTTTCCTTATCCAATGCGGAAGATGGCTCGTCCAATAAATATGTATCGGCGTCCATCAGCATAACGCGCGCCAAACAGAGGCGCTGCTTTTCACCGCCTGAAAGGGTGCCGCATGGGTCATCAAGATCTTTATCAAGCTCTACGCGTGCAAGACCCTCGAGAAGTGCATCTTCTGAAGCGAGTGGCTTTTGCGAGAACTCTAAACCGATTTGCAGATTTTCACGAATGTTTCCGGGATAAAGAACAGGAGTCTGCCCTAACATAACGACATTGCGCCGCAGGCGAACAGCATCTGTTTTTGCAATATCGGCTCCGTTATAGAGGATGGTGCCCTCATCGGGGGCATTCAGACGGTTCAGCATACGGAGCAGGGTGGTTTTTCCGCTGCCCGACGTACCGGTAATGCAGGTGATCTGTTTATCAATTATTAAATTTGGAATATTTAGAATCTGTTTGAATTTCAAGTTTTCTATTTCAAACATTATTTCACCTGATTTCTTTTTGTGATATTCCAATATAATAATTTTAACAGCTAAAATAC
>DAMDEB010000155.1:6496-8245 GCA_032090075.1 Caproiciproducens sp. | reverse complement strand
TCCGACAGCCAGCTATCGTGACTTTATTATGGGCGAAGTTCGTTACAACTCCCTCACCCGCGCATTCCCAGAGCGCGCAAAGGTACTGTTTGACGAAGCTGAAAAGGTTGCGGCCGATAACTACGAGCACCTTGTAAAACTTTCCGAAATGGAATAATTTCATCATAATATGAAGAATCCCCGGGCGGCGTAAGCTGCCCGGGGATTCTTATGTTTTGAGTATTTCAAATCAAAGATTTCATTATTTTTTCAGAAATCAGGTACAAGGCATTGACTTAAAAGCTGTTCATGATACAATATATAGTACATTATACTAAAATCCTATAAAAACATGAAATCACGCTTTTATAGCGCAAAACAAGCACGGCGTGGCCGGGCATTCTTCAATTGAAATATATATTTTAATTGGAGAATAGTATTAGAAATTTATTGGGGGAGCACTATGACAATTTCGGAAAATGCATTGACGGTTCTAAAAAGGCGATATTTAATAAAAAATGAAAAAGGCGAAACGATTGAAACGGCAGAGGACCTATTCTGGCGTGTAGCGGATGCCATTGCCGCTTCGGACAAGCTGCACGACGAAAATGCCGATGTCAAAAAAACGGCAAAAACATTCTACAAAATGATGACGGAGCTTGAGTTTTTGCCGAATTCTCCAACACTGATGAATGCCGGCCGTCCGCTCGGCCAGCTTTCAGCGTGCTTTGTGCTGCCGGTAGCGGACAGCATGGAGGATATTTTCGAGGCGATTAAGCAGGCTGCACTCATCCATAAATCCGGCGGCGGTACAGGTTTTTCATTTTCACGCCTGCGCCAGCAAGGCAGCGCGGTCAATTCTACCGGCGGTGTTGCTTCCGGACCCATCAGCTTTATGAAAGTATTCAACATGGCGACCGAGGCGGTGAAACAGGGTGGTACCCGCCGCGGCGCGAACATGGGTATCCTGCGCATCGACCATCCGGATATTATGGATTTTATCGACTGTAAATCGAATAATAATGAGATCAACAACTTTAATATTTCCGTGGGCTTAACGGAGGAATTCATGAAGGCGGTCGAACAGGACGCCGATTTCGATTTGATTGACCCGCACACAAAGCAGCCTGTTTCCAAGCTGCACGCCCGCACTGTTTTTGACCGTATTGTCGATGCCGCATGGCACAACGGCGAACCGGGAATTATTTTTCTTGACCGGCTGAACCGCGACAATATTGTTCCGGCACAGGGTGAAATCGAATCGACCAATCCCTGCGGCGAGCAGCCGCTGCTTCCGTATGAATCGTGTAATCTTGGTTCGATCAACCTGATCAAAATGCTAAAAACAGTAGGCGGTAAGCAGGAATTTGACTGGGACAAGCTTACAGTGACCGTAAAGAACGCGGTACATTTTTTAGATAATGTGATTGATGCCAATAAATATCCGCTTGAAAATATTGACCGGGTTACAAAACAGACGAGAAAAATCGGCTTGGGCGTCATGGGTTGGGCGGACAGTCTGCTACTGCTTGGAATTCCGTACAATTCCAATGAGGCAACGCAGCTTGGTGAAAAGGTTATGAAGTTTATTACCAAATGCGGCCGTGCAGAGAGCGCCGAGCTTGCGAAAACACGCGGCGCGTTCCCACTGTTTGAAGAAAGCATTCTTTCAAACGGAGAGCCGCAGCGCAACGGCACGATTACTACCATTGCGCCGACCGGAACGCTGTCCATTATCGGCGGCCGCTCCAGCGGAGTCGAGCCGATTTT
>DAMDEB010000155.1:0-6486 GCA_032090075.1 Caproiciproducens sp. | reverse complement strand
GGGCTTTATTCCGAGGAGCTGATGAAACGAATTGCCAAGGAAGGCACGGTTGCTCACATTGAGGAGCTGCCGGAGGATTTGCGCCGTGTGTTTGTTTCAGCGCACGACATCAGCCCGGAGTATCATATCCGGATGCAGGCGGCGTTTCAGAAGGGCACCGACAATGCTGTTTCAAAAACCGTCAACTTCTCAAAAGATGCCACGCGCGACGAGGTTGCTGAGGTTTACACACTTGCCTATCAGCTTGACTGCAAAGGCGTTACCATCTATCGTGACGGCAGCCGTGCCGAGCAGGTGCTTAATATTGGCAAGGTCAAAAAAGAAGGCCAGCCCTCCGGGGAACCGGACGAGTCTGACCATATCATACCGCGCCCGCGCCCGGACACAGTGATGGGAATCACGGAACGGGTCAAAATAGGCTGCGGAAACTTATATATCACGGTAAATTATGACGACAAGGGAATTTGCGAGGTTTTCACAAACACCGGGAAAGCCGGCGGCTGCCCGTCGCAGTCGGAGGCAACCGCGCGTCTGGCGTCCATCGCCCTGCGAAGCGGAATGGACGTGAAAAGCATCGTTGACCAGCTCAAGGGAATCCGCTGCCCGTCAACGATTCGTCAGTCCGGCATGAAATGTACTTCCTGCCCGGATGCAATTGCCAAAACCATCGAGCGCGTTTATAAGCAGCAAGTTGAATTAGGCAACTGGAATGCCGTTGCGGATTCGAGCGAGAAGCCGGTGCGGTCAGCCTCGCCAGTGACGGAAGACGTTCCCGGGCGAATGCATTTCTGCCCAGAGTGCGGTGCCAAATTAGAGCACGAGGGCGGCTGTGTGATGTGCCGCCAGTGCGGCTACGGTAAATGCGGATAAACATATACGCTAAAATTCAATTCCCCGGCGGGCGGGGATATCCTGGTCAAAGGGGTGCTTCACCTTCTTGATTTCGGAAATATAATCGGCGAGCTCCAGAACCTCCGGTTTTGGGTCGCGTCCGGTAAGAACAAGCTCCAGTTTCTGGGGCTTGTTTTTTATTAAGTCAACCAGCATTTTATTGTCGAGCAAATCACAGTTGACTGCGCCGAAGACTTCGTCGAGAATCAGCATATCGCAGTCATCCGCGTTCACCGCCGCAACCGCCTTGCAGAATAGACCGGCGCAAAGCATGGCCGTTTCTTCCAGTTCCTTTTTTGTCATTTGAAAGGTGAATTTAATACTGCTCGGTGCGGGCAGTACATTGAAATTTTTGAGCTGTCTGAGCACAATCAGTTCGCTTGAGCTGTTTCCTTTTAAAAACTGAACCAGCATCACCCGTTTTCCGCTGCCGCAGGCGCGTACGCCAAGTCCGACAGCGGCGGTGGTTTTTCCCTTACCGTCGCCGCAGTATATATGAGTCAGTCCATTCATAGTTCATTCTCCATATCGTATTTTTTAGTGTATTATTATCATAGCATATTTTTTTGTCAATGAGTGCCTAAAATATGCCGTTCTTCTGTGTTTACTATTTTAATAAAACAAATGGTCATACTAATGTAAATATATTCGAGCTTTTTATTGATATTTGATATTATTTTTGGTATTATGTAACAATAAAGAATAATATAGAGGGAATGATTAATTTGTTATTGCAAATATCACTCGTTTTAGCAATCATAGCAATTGTTTGTTTAGTGATTAGGACAATTATTCTTGCAAATAAATTAGAGGACAAAACGCAGTGGTTCGAAAGCATATTAGACGGCGTGCCTTATATGATTTCAGTAACCGACATGGATATGAACTGGACTTTTGCCAACAAGGCTGTGGAAAAATCCATGGGAAAAAGCAGAAAAGAGCTTATGGGGTTAAATTGCGCTACAATGAACACCGATGTTTGCGGCACAGAAAACTGTGGGATTAACTGCCTGAGAAGGGGCATTACCAGCACAAGCTACAGAGAAAACGGCGTGGGTTTAGAAATTGGTCTTCAATACGTTTATGATAAAAAGGGAAATAAGATAGGGCATCTTGAAGCTGTGCATGATGTTACAGTGCTGTATACAGCGTCGGATAAACAAAGCAAAATGATTGAATATTTGAAAGACGCCACAAAGCAAATCACACTTATTTCGGAAAGTGTTTCCAACAACTCAATGGAAATGGCACAGAACGCAGAACAACAAGTTCAAACACTGCAAGCGCTTTTTGATTCAATCAATGCGGTTGCCGCACATATAAAATCGAATGCAGATCATTCAAACAGCGCCAACACGATTTCCGCTCAAGTTGCGGATGAGATGGACGGTGAAAACGCCAAAATGCAGGAAATGATTTCTGCGATGGAGGAAATCGAAAAATCCTCCAAGGAAATTGAAAAAATAATCAAATCAATTGATGATATTGCGTTCCAAACAAATATACTGGCGCTGAATGCTGCTGTTGAAGCGGCACGTGCGGGCGTGGCGGGAAAAGGCTTTGCCGTTGTCGCCGATGAAGTGCGAAACCTTTCTGGGAAAAGTGCCGAAGCGGCTGGCAATACCTCTGCACTGATTGAAAACTCTGTGAAAAATGTTAAGAGCGGAACGAAGATTGCAAATGCATCCGCACAGACTTTAACTTCGATTATTGATAAATCCCAGAAATTCACTCTGCTGATTAATCAAATCTCACAAGCATCCACTCAGGACGCACAACAGATTTCGCGGGTTACCGACGGCCTGGAGGATGTATTGAAAGCGATTCAAGATACCTCTAAAATTACGGAACAAAACGCGGCTTCCGCGGAAGAACTATCCTCCCAGCTTTCTGTGTTGAATAGTATTATTGCGAGCAATAAAATTGAAGTTTCCAACCAAGCAATGGCATAACTCAAAGTACATCAAATCGACAAGGGCGCCCATGCTGTAACCGGCATGGGCGCTTTTATTTTGTGTTCACAAAGCGCCGCATTTGGCCGGGTAATCCGGCATATTATAAAAACAGGACCCGGATTTCGGCTTGTTCACAATTTGGTAAGACTGTCTTTACATATTCTTCTCAAAAATATCATAAAAATATAAACTAATAATCACATCCTTTTCACATAACACAGGCATAATAAGAATCACAGCAAGCAAATAAAAAGCTGAAAGGAAATGATTTTATGTATAATCCATATGAAGATGATGAAAATAACAGAAACCTGACAAATTCGACGGGTACAAATTCAAACCCACAGGGGTCACAAACCGAATGGCAGGGTAACAGCTACCATTACAGCAAGCCGCAGGAACCGTCGGAACCGCCGGTCTACAGTTGGCAGCAGCCATCCGCCCCACAACAGCCGATCCCCTCGTTCTTTGCGGAACCACCCAAGAAAAAGCATAAAGGTAAAAAAACCTTTGTAAAGGTGCTTGCGGGTGTGATGGCTTGTTTTGTCATTTCAGCCGGTTCAATCGGCGGCTTTGCATCACTCGTCAACAACGGGTACATCAAGTTGAACGGCGCGACAAGCAACAGCAACGCGGCGTTTACCGTGACAAAGCTTGTCAACAGCGGAACCACCAACACCGCCGCAACAACATCGGTTGTGTGTATTCAGAATTATCAATTGACGCAGAACGCCCGTTACACCATCGGCGGGGATAACGCTCAGGGTAATGCAGGGAACAATGCAAAGACCGCCGCGCAGGAATCCGCAGTTGATCCGACGAGCGAAGGTTCCGGGATCATTGCGACGAGTGACGGCTATATTATCACAAATGCGCATGTTGTTGACGGCGCGTCAACCTTAAAGGTTGTCCTGTCAACAGGTAAAACATATCAGGCAAAACTGATCGGCAGCGACAGTGTTACTGATTTGGCCGTTATCAAGATAGAAGCAACAGGCCTTACAGCAGCTGAATTTGGCTCTTCCGGCGACCTAAAGGTTGCGGATACCGTCATGGCAATCGGCAATCCGGGCGGTCTGGAATTCAACTCAAGTGTTACCGTCGGCTATGTTTCAGCACTGAACCGTGATATTGTAAATTCCGAAACCGGCTACACCATGAAAGCCATCCAGACCGACGCGGCAATTAACCCCGGTAACTCGGGTGGTGCACTGGTCAATATGTACGGTCAGGTCATCGGAATCAACTCATCCAAAATCGTCGCAACCGGCTATGAAGGACTTGGCTTTGCCATCCCGATTAACATTGCACAGCCTATTATCAGCGACCTAAAGCAGTACGGATATGTCAAAGACAGAGCGGTGCTCGGTATTTCCGGTCAATATATTGACAGCATGGTTTCCCGCTTTTACGGTTTGCCCACCGGTATGTACGTTGGTGCAGTAACAAGTGACGCCATTACGGCTGCCGGTATTAAAAAAGGCGACGTGATTACAAAGATTGACGGTAAAGATGTCACAAGTCAAAATGTAATTACCTCTGTGATCACCTCGAAGAAACCGGGTCAAACAGTTACGCTCAATGTAACAACCTCGACGACGGGCAAATCCTTTACCGCAACGGTGAAGTTGAGTCAGTCAACGGGCAAATAAGCTTACAAGTAAAACTTTTTCATAAATCCCTCTTCTTTATTAAAAACAGCGGAACCAGTTTTGGTTCCGCTGTTTTGCATGATGATCCAATTACTTTCCGTCGAAAAGGGTGCCTTTGGCGCGCGGCAGCATGATGGTATCCACGCGTTCGGCAAGACGCTGCTGCGCAATGGTATCCATCAGCATTTTGTTCATGGAGTTGCCGTTTCCGCCGACCAGCCCAAGCAGCATCTGCGAGGCTACTGCAACGCTTGGCAGCTCAAAAAACCGTATCAACAGTTTTTCACCGTAGAAAATGAACTTCATCATGCGGATACACGGCGTCTCGATAAAAGAAATATACAGCTTCAGCACCGTGCGGTCATCTTCGTCGGTAGCCAGCTGAGCGGTTGCACCGACTTCGTACACTTCCTCATTAAGGGTTACGCTTCCGCGGCGCGGTACGCCGTCCAGTCCGGCACGAATCACATTTTCATCGTTGCCGTCATTGAGCGTAATCACACACACCCCCGGTTCAAAAGCAAAGGAAGCCCTGTTGATTCCGCCGGAAAAATTGTTGGTAACGCCCTGCAGAATAAGGGGCATCAGCGTGCCGAAGCTTTTTTCGAGCCGGTATTGCTTTTGATCGATTCCAACCGCAAGGCGGGGCATTTCCTCGTGATTGCCGCGGTGCAGAAAACGGTTGAAAAGCATGCCCAAAGCGCTTACAGGCTGTGGCTTTGGTGCGGTATCCGGAATAACGTATAAATTCTCAAGTGTATTTTTCATTGAGCGCAGGGCTCTGATGTTGTTTGGAAGTGCGTGACCGGTTAGGCCGACCGCTTGATCGCCGAAATATTTTTCAACAATTTTACAGGAACAGTCAGAAAATAAGTTCTGGCTTCCGCTTGTGATTGCAACCACCATATCATACGCGGGCAGAACAATCACATACTGGCCGAAAACGCCGTTGTACTGGTATGCGTCTTTTGCACCGAAGTTCCAAATCTGGTATCCGTAGCCGCTTGCGTGGTCTTTTTCGCGCGTGGGCGTTTGGGTTTTGGTCGATTCCCGAATCCAGTCCTCCGGAATCAGCTGCTTTACTTCGCCGTTCACCGTCCAGTGCCCGCCCTGCAAGTAGAGCTGCCCGAGCTTTGCCATATCGGCAATATGCAAATAGAGCCCCCAGCCGCCCTTTTCAATTCCGAGCGGGCAGGTTTCCCAGGTAACATCGTGAATGCCAAGCGGAGCGAAAAGGCGCTCGTTGAGGTACTCCATCAGTCCGACACCGGTTCTTTTGCAAACAATTGCACTGAGCATATAAGAATTCATGCTGTTATAATAAAATTCGGTGCCCGGCTCAAAAGAGCAGTCGGACATCAAAAAAGCTTTTACCCAATCTCTTTCGACAACGGAGCCGACTTCGTTGAATTTAATGCCGCTCGTCATATTCAGTAAATGCCTTACAGTAATATTGTTGATTTTGGGGCTGCGGAACATAACTCCCTTTTCAGGGAAAATATCGATCACTTTTTCATCGAGGGAAATCAGCCCGTCGCTCACCGCCATCCCAACCGCCATGCCGGTTATACTTTTGGAAAGCGAAAAAACCATATGGGGATAACCGCTGAAATATGGTTTAAAACTGCCCTCTGCAATGACTTTTCCGTGCCGCAGCAGCATTACGCTGTGAACGTGGATTTCATCGCAGGCATCAAGCTCCTCGAAAAATTGTTGTATGTACGCGCTTGGAACCCCTTCGGATTCCGGCGTGGAGTGCGGAAGATCGCCGATGTTGCCTTGAGGGATATTCTTTTTTTTCTGGGGTACAAACGGATAAGGCGTAATGTGCTGCATATCGCCGCGTAAAAACTTCAGCAGCAGATCAACAGTTTTCATTTGTGAAAACAAATCCATCATTGGTTAAATCCTCCGATTTATACTAAAATCCATTAAAGCTGTGGAATTACATTTTTATAGCGCGAAGCGCGTTGGATTTTGCATGAGAC
>DAMDEB010000154.1:0-8503 GCA_032090075.1 Caproiciproducens sp. | reverse complement strand
GACAACATACCATGACTCATCGGTAAGGAGCATCTTCACCAAGACATAACCGGGGAAAATTTTGCGCTCGACATCGCGCCTTTTGTTATCTTTGATTTCGGTAACAGTTTCCGTCGGCACACGGATTTCCTGAATCAAATCATGGAGCTGACGGTTTTCCACAGTTTTTTCAAGATTAGAGGCTACCTTGTTCTCATACCCGGAATAGGTATGAACAACGTACCATTTTGCGTCTTCAGGCATAGTAATTTCCTCCGCTCATCCTACTTTGCAATGTTCATAATTAATCCAAGCAGGTTCATGAGTAATGTGTCCAACCCAAAAATGAACAAGCCGATAACAATTATTGTTACCAAAACAACGCCTGTATTATTAAATACAGTTTTGGATGTAGGCCACACTATCTTCTTGATTTCACTTTTGGCATCGCGGAAGAACTTGGAGATATTTTTGCTTGTTTTAACAAAAAAATTCTCTTTTTTTACAGTTGTTTCTGCCATTGTTTGTCCCTCCGTCCGGATTACTTCGATTCTCTGTGAAGAGTGTGTTTCTTACAGAACTTGCAGTACTTGTTCATCTCAAGCCTGTCCGGATCATTCTTCTTGTTTTTCATCGTGTTGTAGTTGCGCTGCTTGCACTCTGTGCAGGCCAATGTAATTTTAACTCTCATGACGGCACCTCCCGTTGTACGGAAAAATATTTAGGTCCTATGAAGACCTCAGCCTCCCTCTTAAAAGGGCGCAAAAAAAATAACCCCTTATATGAGGTATAACAATAATAACATATGCCCACACGGCATGTCAAGTTTTTTCGATACTATTTTTTATTTTGTGAGATTATGGGCAAATGCGGGCAGAGTATCGTGCTCCTGCCCGCCCAATTTCTTATCGTTTCATGCTGTTCAGGTTGTCCGCAATAAACTTTCTTTCTTTTTTCTTTTTTTCCGGCTTTACAATCTTGCCCTTGAATTTTAGACCCGCAGTGTAGCTTTTTTTAAGGTCGTCATTGAAAAGCGGCTTCATGTTATCAATTGCGGTCTGGTTGTTAATGCTATTTAAGATTACGATAATAATGATGGAACGCACGTCCATGTCACCAACAGCATACATATCGTTCAAAAGGTCACAGCAGCGTTTAATACTATCCTGCTTTGTAACCTGCGTGCAAAGCGCTTCAATTTTTGGTACCAGATGCTCACGGGTAAACGTAACCGCGCGCACATCGCCGTACTTAGCTTTTTCATCGTTCAGTTCATCACGGAGTTCCGGAAAAATACCGACAAAGCGGTTAAAGAAAAACAATGGGTCGGTGTTGCTCTCATCGTCTTTTTTGCGTTTTTTTCTTGTTTGAATCGCAGCCACGCGCTTTGGCCCCTGGATTGTTTCAACAAAGTCATTTACAATGCTTTCCGCTTCGGACAGACGGTCGGTTTCTGCGTCAAACAGCCAAATCGAAACAGACTTCCACTGAAGGTCCGGCTCGCCTTCGTCAACGCCGCAAGTTCTCAGTTCAAAGCGTTTTTTGTCTTTATTGTAAAGTACGCTGTAAGCGGTATCCTCACTTGTAAACAGCACTGAACGACCATCGCCGTCATTTTGTTCCGCTGCGGCTCTTGTGAAGCCCTGTTCGCTCAATGCCGCGCCAACCTTTTCGGCAATCAGGTCAAATGCCTTCTGCTCCAAAAATATCACTCCTGAATCTGTAATTTATATTCCATATTATTATTTTCAATATTGGTGTTTTAAATTATACTACATAAACGCTTTTTTGTCACCATACTATTTAATAAATTTGCGATTGCACCGGCAACCGCCTTGTGGTATGATATATATTCGTAGTATTATGTATATATTAAATAAGAAAAGAACGAATCTTTGGAGGATATCGTGATGGATAAAAAGAAGATTGCCGTTATTTTTGGCGGCTGCTCATCGGAGCATGAAGTTTCACGCCTTTCCGCGACCTCGGTACTTAACAATTTGCCAAAAGATAAGTATGAGGCCGTGTGCCTGGGTATCACCAAAGACGGCCGCTGGTACCTATTTAACGGCCCTGTCGAGGAAATTGCAGACGGCCGCTGGGAGCATAATTCGCTCAACCAGCCTGCGTTTATTTCTCCCGACAGGAGCATCCATGGCATTGTTGTCGACGGCAAAATCGGATTCGATGTCATAAAGGTAGATTGCGTGTTTCCTGTGCTTCATGGCAAAAACGGAGAAGACGGCACGATGCAAGGTCTTTTGCAGTTGAGCGGCATCCCGTTTGTCGGCTGCCGTGCCCTTGCCTCCGCGGACTGCATGGATAAAGCGGTCACCCACACGCTTTTGTCCGCCGCCGGAATCAATCAGGCAAAATACCTTTGGTTCTACGCCGATAAATACACGACCGGCTCGGAAAAAATTAAATTAAAGATAAACGCAAGGCTTGGTTATCCGATCTTTGTAAAGCCGGCGAATGCGGGTTCATCCGTCGGTATCAGCAAAGTGAACAGTGAAACCGAACTTGATGCGGCCGTTGCAAAGGCGGCGCGGGAGGACGATAAAATCGTCGTTGAGGAAGCAATTGTCGGGCAGGAGGTTGAGTGCGCCGTACTCGGCAACGCACAGCCGGAAGCTTCGCTAATCGGGGAAATCGCCGCTTCCGCGGAATTCTACGACTACGATGATAAATATATTTCCGGTACATCCCAGCTCTATATTCCGGCGCACCTTGACGACGCAGTCATGGAGGAAATCCGTGCGACTGCAACGAGAGCATACCGTATGCTCGGCTGCTCCGGCCTTTCCCGCGTGGACTTTTTTGTAAGAAATGGCAAGGAGGTCATTCTGAATGAGCTGAACACCATGCCGGGCTTCACCTCCATCAGCATGTATCCGAAGCTTTGGGATGCCTGCGGCATTTCCTACGGCGAACTGCTCGACAAATTGATTACACTTGCTTTCGAGGTAAAATCACAGTACTAAACGTCATTGCCTCGTCAGAAAATAATATAGAAGTATTTTGGAGCGATGGAATAGAATGGACAACAGACCAATCGGTGTCTTTGACTCCGGGCTTGGCGGGCTGACCGCCGTAAAAGAGCTTTTAAAAATCATGCCGCATGAAAATATTATTTATTTTGGTGATACCGGACGCGTTCCCTATGGATCACGCAGCCGAGAAACCATTATTAAATATGCAAATCAGGATGCCGCATTTTTAAAATCCAAGCATGTTAAAATGATTGTTGCCGCGTGCGGCACAGTCAGTTCGGTTGCCGGCAGCCTTGGCGACAACCTCGGCGTACCCTACACCGGTGTGCTGAAACCGACCTCGGCAGTAGCTGCTGCCGCAAGTAAAAATAAACGAATCGGCGTCATCGGCACCACGGCAACGATACGCAGCGGTTCCTATAGAAGAGAATTAGCGGCGATTGACCCCGAAATTGAGGTCTGTGACCGTGACTGCCCGCTGTTTGTCCCACTGGTAGAAAACGGATTTATCGCCGACGATGAAGACGTCACACGCCTTGTGGCACAACGCTACCTAACCCCTCTGAAGGAAGCGGGAATTGATACGCTTATCATGGGCTGTACCCATTATCCCATCATTCAGCATATCATCGGTGAAGTGATGGGCAGCGGTGTTACTCTGATTGACAGCGGACGTGAAACCGCCCTTTACTGCGCGGAAATATTAAAGGAACAAGACCTGCTTTGCTCCGGCAAAAGCGACGGCGATTGCTCCTTTTTCGTCAGTGACCGGGTAGAAGGCTTTTCACAGCTTGCAGAAATTTTTCTCGGCAGGGACGTAAAGCATGACGTCAGCCACGTAGATATTGACTTATATTAAAATAAAGACTGAGCAAGGAGCAAACAAATGAAGGAAAATTACCTCATCTCGATTAAGGGCAGGCAGAAAATCGATGACGAGACCGGGGAAATTGAGCTTACCACACTTGGCTCGTATATCAGAAAAGGCGAAAGCCAATATATTGTTTATAAAGAATATGATACTGAAAACCACAACGCGCCGCAAACTTCGGTTCTAAAGGTGGACGGCAGCGCAAAGGTGACGCTGATGCGCGGGGGCGCGGACAGCACACGCCTTATTTTGGAGAGCGGCAAACGGCACCTGTGCCAGTACGATACGGGCTACGGGCGTATGATGGTCGGTGTTTTCACCAACAAGGTAAAATCCGAACTCGGCGACCTTGGCGGGAATTTAGAGATTAACTACACCCTCGATATCAACTCCAATTTATCAAGCCTGAACGAGCTATTTATTACGGTCAAGGAGGCAAATAAAAAAGATGTCAAAAATAGTATTGCAAGCAACCAATGAATTGAAAAATGCGATTACTCACGCAATCGGTAAGGCGCAAACAAGCGGTGATTTGCCGCAGGCAGAAATCCCGTCGTTTTCCATAGAGGTACCGGCGGACCGCACCCATGGCGACTGGGCCACCAATGCGGCGATGGTTTCAGCCAAGGCGTTTCACCTTGCGCCGCGAAAAATTGCACAGATCATCACAGATCATATTGTGTTGAACGGTACTTTTTTTGACCGTTTTGAGATTGCCGGCCCCGGCTTTATCAATTTCTTTCTGAATGAAGCGTTTTATGTTGAAATACTGAAAGACATTACAAAATGCGGAGCGGACTACGGCCGCAGTGATTACGGCAAAAAAAAGAAGATCATGGTCGAATTTGTTTCGGCTAATCCGACTGGGCCGATGCACATGGGCAATGCGCGCGGCGGTGCACTGGGCGACTGCCTGGCCGCTGTGCTTGACGCGGCAGGCTATGATGTGTGGCGCGAGTTCTATGTGAACGATGCGGGCAATCAGATTGAAAAATTCGGCAAATCCCTGTCAGTACGTTACTTGCAGATCTTCAAAGGCGAGGATGCGGTTGAATTTCCGGAGGACGGATACCACGGCGAGGACATTAAAGAAAGAGCCGCCGAATTTGCAAAGCTGCATGGCGACAAATATTTGAACGCAGAGCCTGAGGAACTGAAAAAAGCACTGATTGACTATGCGCTGCCAAGGAATCTGGAAAAAATGAAAACCGACTTGAAAAAGTACGGCATTGAATATGACGAATGGTTTTTGGAAAGCCGCCTGCACAGTGACGGCGAGCTTGATGAAACAATACAAATTTTAAAAGACAAAGGCCTGACCTATGAAAAGGACGACGCGCTTTGGTACAAAGCGACTGATTTTGGTGCGGAAAAGGACGAGGTGCTCGTCCGCCAAAATGGTAACCCAACCTATTTTGCCACCGACATTGCGTATCACCGCAACAAATTTGAAAAGCGCGGCTTTGAGCGCTGCATTGATGTTTGGGGTGCTGACCACCACGGCCATGTGGCAAGAATGAAAGGCGCGATGAACGCGATTGGTCTTGACGGCGATAAACTCGACATCGTTTTAATTCAGTTGGTACGGCTTGTTAAAGCCGGCGAAGTCGTCCGCATGAGCAAACGTACCGGCAAGGCGATTCAGCTCGGCGATTTATTGGACGAAGTACCTGTGGACGCGGCAAGATTTCACTTCAATATGCGTGAAGCCACTTCTCAAATGGACTTTGACCTTGATTTGGCGGTACAACAGGATTCACAAAACCCTGTTTACTATGTGCAGTACGCAAGAGCCAGAATCTGCAGCATCATAAAAGCACTTGCCGCCGAGGGAATTCATCCACGTGACTGTACCGACGAAGAGCTTGCTCTTTTGACCGCACCTGAGGAAATCGAATTAATCCGGCACCTTTCCGCCTATACCGGCGAAATAGTGACCGCCGCGCAGGATTACGACCCAGCACGAATTACACGTTATGTGATTACATTGGCAACCCTGTTCCACAAATTTTACAACGCCTGCCGTGTGAAGGGCGAAGACGAAAGCCTGACCGCTGCAAGACTGTATTTGTGTAATGCAACTTCGACCGTCATCTGCAACGTACTTTCCATGTTTAAAATTTCAGCACCGGAGAGTATGTAAGCAGAAACATGATAGGAGCAATGAAAAACAAATGAGTTTTCCTTTTAAACTGCCCATGCTGCTGGACGGCGCAACGGCCACTAACCTGACCGCCGCCGGTATGCCAAGCGGTGTTTGCGTAGAAAAGTGGATATTGGAGCATCCGGAAACGCTTGTAAAGCTGCAAAGCGATTTTATCGCTGCGGGCGCGCAGGCTGTTTACGCGCCGACCTTTGGTGCGAACAGAGCCTGCTTAAGCAATTACGGTCTGGAGGATGAAGTGGCAGACCTGAACGCGAAGCTGGTTGCGCTTTCCCAGAGTATTGCCAAACCCGCCGGCGTTCTGGTCGGGGGCGGGCTATGCCCTACCGGGCTGTTTGTGCCGCCGTTGGGCGATGCCGACTTTGATGATATCTATGATATTTACCGTGAACAAATACGTGCGCTGAACAAAGCAGGAGTGGATTTTATCGTTGTCGAAACGCAGACCTCGCTCGCCGACATGCGGGCGGCAGTGCTTGCGGCAAGAACGACAAACCTGCCGATATTTGTGACCATTACCGTTGATGAAAGCGGCCGTACCTTAACAGGCGGAAGCCTGCTGCCGGCGGTGATTACTTTGCAGGCGATGGGTGTGGACGCAATCGGGCTGAACTGCTCGTTCGGGCCTAAGCTCATGCTTGAATTTATCGACGAAGTCATGGCACATGTCAGCATACCGATTATTGCAAAGCCAAATGTCGGCGTTCCTATGTGGAACACACCGGGCAGCGCGGGCTATATTTCACCCGCTGAGTTTGCCGGAGAGATGCGGCTTTTGATGGAAGCGGGCGCGCGGATTGTCGGCGGATGCTGCGGTACGACGCCGGAACACCTGAAGGCACTTGCGGATGTCGTGAAGGACTTTGCACCACCGGAAATTCCAAAAGAACCGGACTGTTTCGCAGCGGCAATTGAGCGGGAAGCCTTCTTTTTGGGTGACGATATTGTTTTCAGTGAACCGATTGAATGTACCAGTTCGCTCGGCGACGACCTGATCGACCTTGATGACGAACTGGTTACCGCGGCGCTCGTCGAAGTCAACAGCGTTGACGACGCGATGATCCTGTGCGAAAACAGCGCAATGACACGGCTTCCAATCGCTGTGCATTCCGATAATTTAACAGTGCTTGACGCCGCGCTTCGTTATTTTCAAGGCAGGCTGATTGTGGATTCCGACTGTCAGATTGAAACAGAACTGATTGAACCGCTCGCAGCAAAATACGGTGCGATTGTCTATTAATACTAAAATCCATTCAAAATGTGAAACCACGTTTTGATAGCGCAAAGCGCAAAACAAGCACGGCGCAGCCGGGCGTTCTGTAATTGATATTTATATTTTATTTGCAGAGTAGTATGAATAAAGAACCGGCTTAGAATTTTTAGTTCTAAGCCGGTTCTTTTCGTTCAAGGCAACCATGATCCGCTGCCAAAGGGTTTATCTTTCAATAATTTCCGGATTCTGAGGTTTTTCAACATCTTCGGATATTTCAGGCTCGTCAGGCTCATTCCAGCTGCTGAACGCCAAATACATTCCCGCAAGCGCCACAAAGCAGGCAACTGCTGCGGCCGCAATCGCCCAGCTTGTAACCTCGAACGGCCCCAACACCATGGAAACAAGAGTCAGCACCATGCCAATCTCGAAAAAGGAAACTGCAAGTTTTCCGTCACTCATGAAAAATCCCCCTATCTTATTGTTATATTGGATGAAATTTATTCGTCGATAAACAGTTCGTTCGACAGCGTTGCAAGCTGCTCCATTGTGAGCTGTTCCGCACGTGAATTGGGTGCAATCCCGGCTCGTTCAAGCGCGGCTGCAACTTGCTCTTTGCCAAGCGAAAGCCCGGCCGCTGTTGAATTTAATACTGTTTTTCGGCGCTGTCCGAATGCTGCCTTTACCATTTTGAAAAAGTTTTTTTCACTCTGAATTTGTATTGCCGGTTCTTTGCGTACAGCCAGTTGGATGACTGCTGAATCTACATTCGGCTGCGGAAAAAAGCTTGTGCGCGGCACCTGAAAAAGGATTTCAGGTTCGGAAAAATACTGCACTGCCGCACTGACAGCACCGCATGCGCGGCAGCCCGGTGCAGCGCAAAGACGTTCCGCCGCTTCTTTCTGCACCATGACCGTTATGGTGCGAACCGGCAGGCGTTCCTCCAAAAACCGCATAATCACAGGCGAGGTGATATAATACGGAAGGTTAGCGCACACAACCACATCCATACCCGCAAACTCTTCGGATATCAATTTTTGTATATCCGTTTTTAAAATATCATCCTGAATAATTTTAACATTGTCAAGGCCGGCAAGGGTTTCGCCTAAAACCGGCAGCAAGCGTTTGTCAAGTTCCACCGAAACGACCTTGTCGGCGCGTTTGGCAAGTTCCACAGTCAGCACGCCCACGCCCGGGCCTATCTCTAAAACGCCGACTCCCTCCCCCGCTCCGCACTCGTCGGCCATTTGGGGACAAACCTCCGGGTTAATTAAAAAATTCTGGCC
>DAMDEB010000153.1:6146-8508 GCA_032090075.1 Caproiciproducens sp. | reverse complement strand
GAAGACGCTGCTTGTCAATCATCAGCTCACATATGACCAGGATTCACAGCTTCAGGCGGCAATTCTGGCGCTCGTCCGTCAGGGGGCGGGGGTCGAGCAGGTGCCGGGTGCGGCTTCCGGTACGGAATCCACAGCAAGCGCTGCGGCGACAGATTAGACGGGACTCGGGGATATGTGTTTGCATATCCCTTTTTTTGATTAAAATTAAGCCGCAGATTTTATTGACAGAACGTTGCTATTTTACTATAATGTAACTATTATTATTTAATTAGAACAGTGCACAGTGCTTGCATTGAAAAGGTGGTATTTATATATGGTTAAACAGGTAATTTTAACAAGAGAAGGTCTTGAGAAGCTCGAAGAGGAGCTTGACCAATTAAGAAGCGTAAAACGAAAGGAAGTAGCAGAAAAAATTAAAGTTGCGCTTTCCTTCGGCGACTTGTCTGAAAACAGCGAATATGACGAGGCTAAAAACGATCAGGCTATTGTTGAGGCACGCATTGCGGATATTGAGGTTATGCTCAAGAACGTAAAGGTTATTGATGAAGACGAGCTCAGCAATGAAGATATTCATATTGGCTCTAAGGTGGAAGTAAGAGTGACCAATCCATCCACCGGTAAAAGCAGTGTGGTCAATTATAAAATTGTTGGTTCCAATGAGGTTGACCCGTTCAACGGCAGTATCTCGGATGAATCACTGGTTGGGAAATCCCTTCTGAACCTTAGAATCGGCGATAAAGTTGAGGTTGAAGTGCCTGCCGGAATTATGGAGTACGAGGTTCTTGCCATATCCAAATAATTTTTTGGGGCGGGAGTGACAGGTTCACCCTGCCCTTTTTTGAATGAACAATCAATAATATAGGTTTAGGAGAATAAAAAATGAGCGATAAGATAAACGAAGTGACCGAAGAAGCCCAGCCGGAGCAGGACATCAGTGAACTTCTGCAAATTCGCAGGGATAAGCTGACCGCGCTGCAGCAGGCGGGAAAAGATCCTTTCTTTATTACCACCTGCCCCGTAACAATTACCACGGAGGAAATACGTCATCTTTTTGAGGAACTCGAAAATCAGGACGTGTGCATTGCAGGCCGCGTAATGAGCTGGCGTGACATGGGCAAAGCAAGCTTTATGGATGTTTACGACCGCAGCGGCAGAATGCAGGTTTACCTCAAAATTGACCAGGTTGGCGAAGAAACTTATAACGATTTGAAAAGCTATTGGGATGTTGGCGACATTATCAGCGTAACCGGTTATGTGTTTAAAACCCGCCGCGGGGAAATTTCCGTTCATGCAAAGGAAATTAAGCTGCTTTCCAAGTCGCTCCTTCCGATGCCGGAAAAATTCCATGGCTTAAAGGATACGGATTTACGCTATCGTCAGCGCTATATTGATTTGATTGTGAATCCAGAAGTAAAAAATACCTTTATCAAGCGCAGTGAAATCATCAGAACGATGCGCAATTTTCTCGATGACAGAGCGTATATCGAAGTGGAAACCCCTGTTCTGAACACCATTGCGGGCGGAGCAGCCGCAAGGCCGTTCATTACGCATCACAATACACTTGATATCGATATGTATTTAAGAATCGCCACAGAGCTGCATTTAAAGAGGCTGATTGTCGGCGGGATGGAACGCGTTTATGAAATCGGCCGCATTTTCCGCAACGAGGGTATGGATGTAAAACATAACCCGGAGTTCACAACCGTTGAACTTTATGAAGCCTACACGGATTATCACGGCATGATGGAGTTAACCGAAAACATGATTCACGAGTGCGCGCTCAAAGCCTGCGGCACCGATCAGATTACGTATCAGGGTGAAGAAGTGAATTTAGCCGTTCCGTTTAAGCGCCTTTCCATGAATGATGCGATTAAGGAATACGCCAATGTGGATTTCCTTTCGTTTAAGGGCGACACCGAAAAGGCAAAAGAGGTTGCGAAGGAACTTGGCATTGTACCGAAGAAAACGGACAAGTGGGGCGACATTATGTCGCTTGCATTTGAAGAAAAGGTTGAGGAAAAGCTTTTACAGCCAACCTTTATTTATGATTATCCGGTCGAGGTTTCTCCGCTTACAAAACGCAAGCAGAGCTGCCCCGAACTTGTGGAACGCTTTGAACTGTTCATTACGCGCCGTGAACTGGCGAACGCTTATTCCGAGCTGAACGACCCGATTGATCAGCGCGGCCGCTTTATGAGCCAGATGGATCTTCGCGCGGCGGGCGATGAAGAAGCCAACATGATTGATGAGGACTTTTTGACCGCACTGGAATACGGCATGCCTCCGACCGGCGGTATGGGAATGGGCATTGACCGTTTGGTGATGCTTTTGACCGACAGTGCTTCTATTCGCGATGTACTGC
>DAMDEB010000153.1:259-6136 GCA_032090075.1 Caproiciproducens sp. | reverse complement strand
AAGGGAGTGATTGTGATTGGCAAGGGAGAGATACCTCTTGCATGCGGACGAAGAGGAAGCCAATCAGCCCGTCGCTGAAACGAAAGCACCCACCCCTAAATCCAAATGGGAGAATTTTCTGTATTATCATAAAGTGCATATGATCATTGGTCTTTGCGTAATTTTGTTTGCAGGATTTATGATTCATGACGTTACGAGCAAAGTTAACCCGGATTACCAAATTGCGCTGCTGACGCAGCATAGTTATTCGCAAGAGGTCACCGAAGCATTGCAGAATGAAATCGCGAAGTATGGCGAGGACTTGAATTCCGATGGGAAAGTAGTCGTACAAATTTCCAATTATGTGGTAGCCGATGACACCGGCAGCGCCAATGTTGATCCGAATATGCAGATGGCCGGAGTTACCCGCTTTTCAGCCGATTTGGAAACGGGAGAAAGTATGCTGTTTATCACCGACGATGCATCATTTAAAAGCCAACAACAAAAATCAACAATATTTTCATACCTGAACGGCAGCACGCCCAAGGATGGCGCCACTGATTATCAAAATATGCGTGTCAACTTAAAGGACTGCAAAAAGCTGTCTACTTCCATAAGCGGCATGGAAAATTTGAGTATTTCACTTAGAATTTATAAAGGTTCCCAGATTGAGGGGAAAAAGGGCATGGATTCGTATTTTGCCGCATCCAAAAAACTGCTGCAAAAAATAACAGCCAAGCAATAATGAAGGAGGAATAAACATGAGAAGCGATTTAATGAAGGATGGCGCAAACAGAGCGCCGCAGCGTTCACTGCTGCGGGCACTCGGCTTGACCGAAGGCGAAATGAAGCGCCCGTTTATTGCGGTGGTCAATTCCGCCAGCGATTACATACCGGGGCACAGGCATTTGAAGGACATCGGCGAGGCGGTCAAAGCCGGAATTCGCAATGCGGGCGGCGTCCCGTTTGAGTTCAATACAATTGGTGTGTGCGATGGCCTGTCGATGAACCATAAGGGTATGAAGTATTCGCTTTGCTCCCGTGAACTGATCGCGGATTCCATTGAGGTTATGCTCACCGCGCATCCGCTTGACGCAGCTGTGTTTATTCCCAATTGCGATAAAATTGTTCCTGGAATGCTGATGGCGGCCTGCCGTATGAATCTTCCGAGCCTGTTTGTCAGTGGCGGACCAATGCTGCCGGGCAAACATAACGGAACACGCTTTGGTCTTTCCGAAATGTTTGAAGCCGTCGGCAGCTATGCCGCGGGCAAAATCGATTTGCAGGAACTGACCGAACTGGAAAAATCAGCCTGCCCGAGCTGCGGTTCCTGCTCCGGCATGTACACTGCGAACTCCATGAACTGCCTGACCGAAGCAATGGGCATGGCGCTTCCGGGCAACGGCAGTATTCCGGCCGTTTACTCGCAGCGGATTCAGCTTGCCAAAGAAGCGGGCGAACAGATCATGGAATTATACCGCAGTCAATTAAAACCGAGTGATATTATTACTGAGAAATCCTTTGAAAATGCGCTGCGCACGGAAATGGCCATCGGATGTTCCACCAACACGGTGCTGCATTTGACCGCAATCGCTTATGAAATGGGTGTGCCGCTTGATATTAATATGATTGATAAAATCAGCCGCAGCACACCGCAAATTTGCAAACTAAACCCTGCAAGTCAGGTGTTTATTACGGATTTGAACGAGGTTGGCGGTATTCCGGCGGTCATGAAAGAACTGTCTCGCATCAATTTAATTAATCTGGATATTCCCACCGTCTGCGGCAAAGTCAGCGACAGAATCCGCGTTGCGAAAGAAGCTGACGGCGAAATTATCAGAACGGTTGAGAACTCTTTCCGCAAGGATGGCGGCATTGCCGTGCTGAAAGGCAACATTGCACCGGAGGGTGCCGTCGTCAAACAGGGCGCAGTTTCTCCCGAGATGATGCAGCACACCGGCCCTGCGCGTTGCTTTGACTGCGAGGAGGACGCCTCCGGCGCAATCCTCAAAGGTCAGATTCAGGAAGGCGACGTTGTAGTGATTCGTTACGAAGGCCCGAAAGGCGGCCCGGGGATGAGGGAAATGCTCGCTCCGACCTCCGCACTTGCCGGTATGGGACTTGATAAAAGCGTTGCGTTGATTACGGACGGCCGTTTTTCGGGCGCCACGCGCGGTGCAGCCATCGGCCACGTTTCGCCGGAAGCGGCAGCGGGCGGCACAATTGCTTTGATTCAGGACGGAGATATCATTGATGTGGATATTACCGACCGTCAGCTTACCCTTCGCGTTGACGAAGAGGAGCTGGCAAAACGCAAAGCAGCGTGGAAGGCACCCCATAAGGAACTGACCGGTTACATCAAGCGTTACGCACAGCATGTAACATCCGGATCCCGCGGAGCGGTTTTTGAGAAGTAATATATTGACGATTTAGAGATAAAGAAAAAGCAGAATACCCTCTCCCTATCGGGAGAGGGTATTCTGCTATATCAAACTAAAACTATTCTTTGATAAAATTCTTTAAGCCTGCTTCGTCTAAAAGCTCCACCTCGCGGTAGTGGGTGGCAGTCCAGCCTTTTTGAGCAAATTCAGAGAGAATACGACTGACGGTGACGCGGGAAACGCCCGCAAGAGCCGCAAGGTCGTCGTGTGTGGTGTGAACGGCTTTGTTAACGGATAGTTGGAGCAGAAGCTGTGCAAGGCGTTGGTCGGCCTGTAAAAAAGTCATGGAGTTTACCTGTGCCGAAAGCATACGGATTGTTTTAGATAAATAGGTGAGCAGGCTCATGGCGAGCTGAGGTTCCTTCCGGATACAGTCCATGAGGCTTTGGCGGGTGACCACAATGATTTCGGATTTCACAAGCGTTTTTGCGGAAGAAACCCTCGGTAAACCGTCAAAGAAGGCCGCTTCGCCAAAAATACTGCTGCTATCCAAAATGGTGAGTGTTTTTTCCATCCCGTTTTCAGCACTGAGAAAAATTTTGACCTTTCCGCTTTTCAGGTAGTAAAATTCGCCGGCAAAAGCTTCCTGCCAGTAAATCATTCGTTCCTTTTGATAAATATGTGACGTGTGGGATTCTTCCAGTACGCTCCATATACTTTTTAAGGAGGAAATGTCCATACTTACCCCTCGCAATTCTTTATAGTAAAATCCTATGAAAACGATAAATCACGTTTTTATAGCGTGCAGCGCGTTGGATTTTGGACGGGTTTTGTGCATAAATAAGCACAAAACAAGCACAGCATAGCCGGGCGTACTCCAACTAAAATGCATATTTCAATTGAGAGTAGTATTATTTTTATAATTGTAACATATGTTACATTCTTAGCGCAAGTTTCATGAGATAATAAAACAACAAAAGAAGATATGAATCTGATTGATACAGGGAGGATATACCAATGGGAATGACAATGACGCAAAAAATTCTTGCCGCGCACGCCGGTTTGGAAAGTGTGGCGGTTGGCCAGCTGATTGAGGCAAACCTCGATTTAGTACTTGGCAACGACATTACCTCGCCGGTTGCGATAAACGAATTTGAAAAATGTGGGGCTTCCTCCGTTTTCAATAAGGGCAAAATCGCGCTGGTGCTCGACCATTTTACCCCGAACAAGGATATTAAGGCCGCCGAGCAGTGCCGCCAGGTGCGTAATTTTGCGGAGCAATATCAGATTACCAATTTTTTCGATGTGGGGCAAATGGGTATTGAGCACGCGCTTCTGCCGGAAAAAGGACTGGTCGGCCCGGGTGACTGCGTGATTGGCGCGGACTCCCACACCTGCACCTACGGCGCGCTCGGCGCGTTTTCTACAGGGGTCGGCTCCACCGACATGGCCGCCGGCATGATTACTGGCAAGGCATGGTTCAAGGTGCCGTCGGCAATCAAAATTGTGCTGAAGAACAAGCCTGCCAAATGGGTGAGCGGCAAGGATGTGATTCTGCATCTGATCGGCATGATCGGCGTGGACGGCGCACTGTACCGCTCGCTTGAATTTACCGGCGAAGGGGTAAAGGAGCTTTCCATCGACGATAGGCTCTGCATTTGCAATATGGCAATTGAAGCCGGCGCGAAAAATGGAATTTTCCCTGTCGATGAAATTACGCTCAGTTACGAAAAAGACCGTTTTCAGCGTGAACCGGTGATTTACACAGCTGACGCGGACGCGGTTTACGATGAAAGCTATGAAATCGATTTGTCGGCTCTTCGCCCGACGGTTGCGTTTCCCCATCTGCCTGAGAACACGAAGACTATTGACGAAGTCGGAAAAATCAAGATTGATCAGAGTGTGATCGGTTCCTGTACAAACGGACGCATCGAAGATTTGCGCGTGGCGGCTTCCATTTTAAAAGGCAAAAAAGTTGCGAAAAATGTGCGCTGCATTATTTTACCCGGCACGCAGGAAATTTACCTGCAGGCAATGCGCGAGGGTCTGGCTGAAATTTTTGTCATGGCGGGCGCGGTGTTCAGCACACCGACCTGCGGCCCGTGCCTGGGCGGCCATATGGGTGTTTTGGGCAAGGGCGAGCGTGCGATTTCCACAACCAACCGCAACTTTGTCGGCCGTATGGGGCATGTTGAGTCCGAGGTTTACCTTGCCAGCCCTGCTGTCGCAGCGGCGAGCGCCGTAACCGGCTATATTACCGATCCGGACAAAATTGATTAAGGAGGGGCTATCATGAACGCACATGGGTTTGTACACAAATACGGCGATAATGTTGATACGGACGTGATTATTCCGGCAAGATATTTAAATACAGCTTCCCACGCGGAGCTGGCGGAGCACTGCATGGAGGATATTGACGAAAATTTTGTTAAAAATGTAAAAAACGGCGATATTATTGTCGCCACGAAAAATTTCGGCTGCGGCTCCTCCCGGGAACACGCTCCCATCGCGATTAAAGCGAGCGGAATTTCCTGTGTGATCGCCACCACATTCGCCCGTATCTTTTACCGGAATTCGATTAATATCGGGCTTCCGATTCTGGAGTGCGACGAAGCCGCACAGGATATTCAAAATGGTGACGAGGTTGAGGTCGACTTTGATACGGGTATGATTAAAAACCTGTCAAACGGTAAAAGCTATAAGGCTCAGCCGTTTCCGCCGTTTATTCAAAACATTATTGAAAAGGGCGGTCTTCTAAACAGCATCGCAAAATAACACGGGGGCGCTTCGGCGCCCCTTTATTCATACATTGTTTAAAAACTTTTATAAAAAATTCATGACTTTTGATTCTGTTTAACTTATAATCATAGTATACAATCAAACAATGGGGGTATGAAGGAGGAAGCGCAAATGGCGGTTGGAAAAATTTTAGTGGTTGACGATGACCAGAATATCTGTGAACTGTTAAGGTTATATATCGAAAAGGAAGGCTTTACGGTGGCAATTGCGAATGACGGGCGCAAGGCACTGGAGGCATTTGACACCGAGAATCCGGATTTGGTTATGCTTGATATTATGCTGCCCGAGTTGGACGGCTGGCAAATATGCCGTGAAATACGCAAAAAATCCCAGTGCCCGATTATTATGCTCACCGCAAAGGGCGAAGTTTTTGATAAGGTGCTCGGCCTTGAGCTCGGCGCGGACGACTATGTCGTCAAACCGTTTGAAGCAAAAGAGGTTGTTGCCAGAATTAAAGCGGTGCTTCGTCGTTTTGGCAAAAACAATGATGAGCTTATAAAAGAAGTAAAGTTTGACAAGCTTTCGATTAATTTGACGAATTATGAGCTGCGCGTGAATGGCGTGCAGGTTGATACTCCGCCAAAAGAAATGGAATTGATTTATCATCTTGCCAGCAACCCGAACCGTGTTTTTACCCGCGACCAGCTTCTTGACGAAGTGTGGGGATTTGACTATTACGGCGACAGCCGCACAGTCGATGTGCATGTGAAGCGCCTGA
>DAMDEB010000153.1:0-249 GCA_032090075.1 Caproiciproducens sp. | reverse complement strand
CCGTTTGGGGCGTTGGGTATAAATTTGAAGTTAAAGAATAGCCGTGCAAATGAGGATTGGCAGCTGCGTGAAAGGTTAAAAAATGCGAAAAACACTATTTAAAAAATATTTGCGGATTACGTCTTTGATTATCGTCATCAGCTTTTTAATTCTAAGCTTTGTTATGCTGATCTTTGTGTCCAATTATTGGCAGACAGAAAAGCGCGGTCTGCTGAAAAAAAATGCGGAGAGTGTGGCCGAGATTGCGGC
>DAMDEB010000152.1:2966-8796 GCA_032090075.1 Caproiciproducens sp. | reverse complement strand
TTGATATTGCTACATTCATACTGCTATGGAATGTATTTGGCTGCAACACTGCCTCCAATCCGGCGCTGGTTGCGTTGTTTAACGCAGGCTGGTTTGTAGAAAGCCTTATTTCCCAGACACTTATTATCCACCTTATCCGTACACCTAAGATTCCGTTTATTCAGAGCCGTGCCGCAGCACCTGTAGTGTTGCTCACAACGATCATTATGATAATTGGCATGATTATTCCATTTACGCCGCTTGGTGCGTATCTTGGCATGACGGGCCTGCCGCTGGTTTATTTCGCTTGGCTTGCGTTGATTATTCTCAGCTACATTCTGCTTGCACAAATTGTCAAAACGATTTATATTAAAGCCACGAAATCATGGTTGTAAATAAAGTAGAAGTTATAAAAGTTATTGTTGAAAAAGCGTCCCCAATGTGGTATAATAGCATTCGTTGTGGGGGCGTAGCTCAGCTGGGAGAGTGCTTGCTTCGCATGCAAGAAGTCGAGAGTTCGAATCTCTTCGTCTCCACCAAGGCTAATAAAGCAACAGGACTTAGACCTCATGGGTTTTAAGTCCTGTTGCTTTTTGCAGTCTTATTGTGATATAACGAAATAGGGGTCTACATTATTTTGTATTTGGAGATGAGCTGATGATATATCGATTCATATTGTTGATTTCCGGTTTACTGTTTTTGATACTGGGCTGGCTTATATGGAAAAAAGAAAAGATTTCACTGATACATGATTATCACTATGTGAATGTTTTAGAGAAAGATAAAAAAACTTATACTAAAATGATGGGCAAAGCAACATGCTTAATGGGTATTGGTATATTGCTTACGGGAATAATAGATTGGATTACATCATCCTCCTATGCCTGGTTCGCGTTTGGAATTGGTTTCGGCGGTGGACTGGTTATCATGTTAATAGCACAAAAAAAGTATAATGGCGGGGTAATTTAATTATTCACCCATATTAATTCATTTTGTCGAACAAACATAAAGAATCAGAGCATCTCAACAGCAATGTTGAGATGCTCTGATTCTTTAGATAGATTAACTGATATTCTGTAATTCATTGAGACTTGAACCATCGAATGCAATTGGATACTGTTGTTAAACTTTATTATCTTTTTTAACAACCAATTCTCCGGATTTTTGTAGTGCTGATTTTGCGGCAATAGGCCCAATGATTGAATAAATAAACGTTGAACACAGGATAATGACGCGAATCTGTGGAGCATACGCAGGAACTACAGAACCGGCAACTACAATCAGTCCTAACGCTACTCCAGCTTGAGGCATAAGAGTTGGCCCCAGATATTTGCAGATTTTTTCTTCCTGTTTTGTAACTTTTCCTCCAAACCAGGCACCACCCCATTTTCCGATTACTCTTGCTACGACATATGTTATCCCAATCAAACCAATGCCCTTAAGAGCTGAAACTTCGAATCCCGCCCCTGAAATCACAAAGAAAATCATATATAATGGGGGAGTAAAAGAATCACATGTTGAAACAATTTTCTCAATTTCATCATAAATATTGGTGAGAACTGCTCCTAACGCCATACAAGCCAGTAAGGGGGAACCATGCACTAAGTCTGCAATCCAGTACGTGGCAAGCACAAGAGCCAAAATAATGCAAATCCTGTTAGAGGGTTTTTTAAACCAACGGAAGACCAATTTCATCAAAATACCAGCAAGACCGCCTAAAACAAACGAAACGGCGATTTCATATACCGGCGATAAAATTGACATCACCATATTCGTGTTTACCGTTGAATTCATCGCCTTTACGACCGTCGTTGCAAGCCCAAAAGCGATGAGCGCTACAGCGTCATCAATAGCAACAACGCTTAAAAGCATTGAGGTAAGGGGACCCTTTGCCTTATATTGATTTATTACCATAATTGTCTGAGCCGGTGCAGTCGCAGCTGCAATCGCGCCCAGCATGATGGCAAGCTTCACATCAAATCCCAAAAGGATTAAAGATACCGTCACTACAACGATTGCACCACATGCTTCTGTGATGGCAATAAGAATCGGCGAACCGCCTACTTTTCGATAGTATTTTAAGTCAAATTCACAGCCGACCGAAAAAGCGATAAATGCCAATGCCATGTCTGAAATAACAGAAAATCCATTTACCATATTCATTGGGATGATGTTCAAAAAAGAGGGGCCTAATAAAAGGCCTGCAATCAAGTACCCAGTCACATTGGGCAGCTTGAAAAATTTTCCAAGTCTGCCGAAAAGCAAAGCTGAGGCAAGCATGACTGCTGTTGCAATAATGATTTTACTTTCCAATTTTGGTGATTCCCTTCGTAAAGTCGATTGGTACGGTAAATAGCACACCAGTATCGTGACCCGACAGGTCACCGACTATATTTTCTATGATTGCTTCGGCTTCTTTCAGCTGGCGTTCTTCAATGGCCGCTAAAATAATTTTGCTTTTTTCTCGTTCCGGATTCATCAGCGTTCTAAGCGAACCCAAAAACGGAATTTCATCCTCATCATGTTTGTGACTTAATAGTCGCGCCATACCCATGCTTTCAATGACCGTCGCACCGCATATATTTTTCTGGGCAAATTCGGTTAATAATGAATCTAATTTTTCCGTTTTGTTTAAAATAAAGATCAGTAATTCCATAACTATCCCCCTTTAATGAATGTGATTTATGTACAATATTTACAGACAACTTTAAATATTATATTAAGTTGCCTGTTATATTATAGTGTGATAAAACATCTTTGTCAATTACTATTCATATGAAAAAGACTCCCCGTGATTCATCACAGAGAGTCTTTCGTGTTTTTATTAATGTAAGCATTAAAACGTTCGATTACATTCTCATCGCCTACGATCAAAACCTTATCGTCCTCATCAAATTCATAATATGGACCAGGCGAAATAATAATATTTCTATTTTGAATAATTCCGATAATCGTCGCGCCGGTATGATTCCAAATTTCCAAATTGCCGATACTTTTTCCGATAATATGAGAATGCTTTGGCAATCTAACTTCAACCGGTGTAACAAGATCAGAACGCCTATACTGGAACATTTCAATGACTTGAGAAGTCAGACCACTGATTTTTTCATTCAATTCCTTACTCTGATCAAAGAGCTGCGAAAGCCTATTGCGCATTTGATTAACACTTTCATCTTCTTTAAAATCATTTAAAAATTGCAATGCATTTTCTTTTGACGAAACAATAATTCCGCTCCCGGGAATTACCTCAACGACCTGTTTATCAGACAAAATCGACATTGCTCTGCGTATTGTTTCGGGAGACACATTATATTCCGTGGAAAGTATGGAACGACCTTTTAATTTTTCGCCTTCAGGGAAATCACCTGAAGCGATTCTTGCCGAAATATTCACTGCAATTTTCAAATATTTTGGAATAGTAATTTGTTCTGCGCTATACATTTTTTCACCCGATTCCATTTTCAATATCTGGCTGTATATAAAATATTATAGCATTATTTTGATCAGTGAGCAAATAAAACAACCTAATTAGTTATCTAAAAAATGGAAATAGTATTCGAATTTGACAGTAAAACGTTCGTATGGTAAAATATACACTATCAAGTAGCAACTTAACAATATCGACAAGTTGCTACTTAAAGCGGCCAAATTTTCAAATTGAAAGGAGATTAACATGATAGAATACAGAAATGTATGCAAAACCTACGGCAAAAAACAGGTTATCAAGAATCTGAGTTTTCAAATACCGGATGGGCAGTTTGTAGTGTTGATTGGACCATCCGGATGCGGAAAAACAACTACATTAAAAATGCTGAACCGATTGATTGAAATGGATTCGGGCGAAATCTACATAAACGGCAAAAACGTTATGCAAGAAAATCCGGAGAAGCTGAGGAGTTCCATCGGGTACGTCATTCAGCAAATCGGGTTGTTTCCAAACATGACAGTGGAGGAAAATATCAGTGTAGTGCCACATCTCCTTAAATGGGATAAAGAGCGCTGTCACAAGAGGGTTATGGAACTTTTGGAGTTGGTCTCAATGCCGTATAATGAATATGCGCATAAATATCCGAATGAAATGAGTGGAGGGCAGCAGCAGCGCATCGGCGTACTCCGAGCACTTGCAGCGGAGCCCCCTATTATTTTAATGGATGAGCCCTTCGGAGCGTTGGACCCCATCACACGGGATACCCTGCAGGATGAAGTGAAGTCTCTTCAACAGAGATTGAAAAAAACGGTAATTTTTGTAACACACGATATGAATGAAGCTTTGAAGCTTGCAGATTATGTCGTTTTTATGGATCAGGGTGAAATTTTGCAGATGGATTCCCCAGAGGGAATTTTAAGGGTTCCTGCAAATGATACTGTACGCGAGTTCATGGGAAAACATGTTCACAGCTATACGCAAAGCCAGATAATTTGCTCAGATCTGATGAAAACAAAAGTCATTAAGGCGACGGAGGAGAAAAAAACACTGGAGTGTATCTCAATCATGAACCAGCATGAAGTCGATTCCTTGGTCGTAGTGGACAATGAAGAGAATTTCAAAGGAGTTGTTTCCATCGACACGATCAATCTGCGCGGAAAAGCAGGAAATTCAATTCGTGATTTAGTGGAGACTGATGTACCGGTCGTTTCAATGGAGACGCCGGCGAAAACTGCATTTGATATTTTAAATGAAAAACGTCTGAATTATGTCGTTGTTCTGACCGATACCGGAAAGGTAGCGGGCATTATCACAAAAACAAGTATGTCGAAGGCTCTCGCCAGTGTGGTGTGGGGGGATACGGTATGACCAAATTCTTTGACCAGTATGGAACAAAGCTATGGGAAGCGATTATCACTCATCTGGAATATGTCCTTGTTTCTGTTGCCTTGGGTTTTGTGATTGCCCTCATACTTGGTATTCTTCTTTCAAGAGTGCCGAAGATTTCAAAATTTGTGATTCCAGTGATTTCCGTTTTTCAGACTATTCCCGGTATTGTATTTATCGGTGTTCTATTTTTATACCTTGGAATGGTACCGCTAACCGTTCTAATTGCGCTGACTGTGTACGCAGTATTCCCAATTCTGAAAAATACGTACACTGGTCTGCTAAATGTTTCGCAGGGATACAAGGAAGCGGCCAAAGGGTGCGGCATGTCCTCAATGCAAAGCCTTTTGCGGGTGGAACTTCCGCTTGCTATGCCGAATATCATCGGCGGACTGAGAATGTCAACAATTTATATTGTGAGCTGGGCTGTGCTGGCCTCTATGATCGGCTTGGGTGGTCTGGGCGATTTTATCTATATTGGCGTCAGCACCAATAACAATATTCTGATTATTGCAGGGGCTATTCCATCCGCAGTTATGGCAGTCGGCCTCGGACTCTTAATTGATGCTCTGCGGAAAAAAGTTATTCCCAAGGGACTAAGGGGGGAACGTGCATGAGTTTTGAACTCGTATGGGAACATTTATACATTGTTTTAGCGGCAGTCATCGCAACCATACTGCTTGGCCTTCCTCTTGGAATTTTAGCTTACATCAACCGGCGCATGCACGGTGTCATTCTGTGGACGGTAGATATTCTGCAGACGATTCCGGCCCTTGCTCTGCTTGGTATGATCATGGTGATTTTCGGAGCTGGAAAATTAACGGTAATTATAGGGCTTGTGCTGTATTCGCTTCTTCCGGTTGTCAGAAATACTTACCTTGGGCTGACTAATATTGACCCGGCGATTAAAGAAGCCGCCCGTGGAATGGGGATGAGCACCGGATACCGGCTTTTGCACGTGGAACTTCCGCTTGCATTCCCCATGATTTTCACAGGGATTCGCATTGCCACCGTTACGGCCGTCGGTGTGGCTGTATT
>DAMDEB010000152.1:0-2956 GCA_032090075.1 Caproiciproducens sp. | reverse complement strand
TTGCAACCTTCGTTGGCGGCGGCGGTCTGGGCTCTATTATTTACCGCGGGATTCATGTACAGAATATGAATCTGATTATGTCCGGAACATTTTCTCTCATGGCGATGGCAATCCTGTTCGACGCGGTTATGTCATTGGTTGAAAAAAAATTATACCGTCAAAAGAAGAAATAAAATATTTTGAAATTATGAAAGAGGAGTAATTTATGAAACGAATTATTGCAGTAGCATTAAGTGTTCTGATGGCTGTATCCGTGTTTGGGTGCAGCAGCAAAAACAGCAACGAGATCGTAATCATGGATGGGCAGTTTTCCGAAATGAAACTGATTCATCAAATGGTTAAGCTTATGGTGGAAGAGTATACCGATGCAAAGGTGGTAATCAAAGACGAGGTATCAGCGGTAAATGGTTACAATGAGCTGCTGAAAGGGAACTGCGATTTGATGAACAGCTACGACGGCACACTGCTGACCACTTATTTAAAGCTGGACACAAAGGATATTCCTAAAGGGAAATCGCTGTATGATTATGCTAATGAGGTCGCACTGAAAGAGAAGCATGTGTACCTTCTGGATAAATTGGGAATCAATAATACCTATGCAATTGCAGTACCGCAGAAAATCGCGGATCAGTACAGCCTAAACAACGTCAGCGACCTTGTTCCGGTTGCAGATAAACTGGTTTTTGGTGCGGAGCATGAGTTCTTCAGCGAGGAAGGAAGTATGAAATACAGTCCGTTTGTCAAATTTTACAAGCTAAACTTTAAAGACAGCAAGCCGGTTGACCTTGGTCTGAAATATTCAGCGGTTGAAAACGGAAAAATTGATGTTACCGAAGTTTATGCGACCGACGGTCTGAATAAAAAAGCGAAGTTAAAAGTTTTAAAAGATGACCTTAACTTCTTTCCGGAATACAATGGAGCGTTGTTAGTTCGTTCCGATTTGTTTGAACGGTTTGCAAAAACGGCACCAAATTTAAAAGAAACACTGAATAAATTGGGCGGAATTTTTGATAATGAGGCTATGATCAATCTTACTTATGCCGTAGATGTAGATGGAAAATCTCCTCACGATGTCGCAAAAGAGTTTTTAATTCAAAAAGGATTGCTGAAAGCATAAATTTTATGCTGGAACACTAAAAAAGGTGCTCTACGCTTTGCGTAAGGCACCTTTTTATCATTTTAATCTTGTTCTGAATCTGGCTCTGGGTCTGAATAAAGATAATTATTAACTCGTTCCTGGCAGTCATTATCACCGCAGTAATAAAGTGTGTCATTCTCGCACAAAATCGCATAGGGTCCCGGAGACATCAGGATCGTCTGATCTCTTTTAATTCCGATTACAGTCGCGTTTGTGTAGTGCCAGAAATTAATTTCAGAAATTGATTTATTCAAATATGGTGTTTGATTGGTTATTTTGATTTCAAAGGGAATAAATGGATTGACGGCTTGGAAGCGTTCTGTCCGGTCAACGATTCCCTGAATGCAACTGGAAAGAAACTTCATATCTTTCTTTTGCTGATCAATACAATTAAACACCTTTTGCTTTAAGTCATAAATTGATTGAATTCCGGTAAACTGCTGGACGAATTTCACTGCATTTTCGTAAGAATTGATTACTACACCGCTGCCTTTGGTTACATCAACAATATCAAGGTCGGCTAAAACACAGATTGCTCTTCTGGCTGTTTCAGAAGATACCCCGTATTGACTTGCAAGTGACGACCTTGCGTATACTTTTTCTCCTACCTGATACCGTTTGTCCACGATTTTTGCTGCAATATCCGCCGCGATTTGCTGATAGACAGGTGCGGATACTTTTAACTTTTCTTCCATATGATTCCTCTTCTATTGAACAGATTTACAAAAAACAACCACCTTGCTGACGCAGGTGATTAAAACACAGAATGAATACTGATGTAACTATATTATAAGAAATACAATTTTCAAAGTCAATCATACTTTTACCCGATATCTTTTATTATTAAAAAATATTATATTATTACAACAATTTATGAGTTTTTTATTGATATAATACACATTTTCGTTTATGATTAACTCTATAGCAATATTTATTTATGATGCAAATATAGAAAAGCGGCGAAATCACCGGGAAAGTAATTTTTTGGGGGTGAAAATTTGGCGAATCAAGCAGTGGAATCAATCCGGCATGCAGAGCTGGAAGCGCAGGAAATGGAACATCAGGCGTCTGTCAGGGCAGAAGAAATAATCCGTTCCGCGAAAGAACGGGCTTTGAATTTGGCGAAAGATGCTTCATCCAAGGCTAAAGAGCAGTTGCAGGCGAGAATGGAAGAGGAGGACCGGCGGGAAGAAGCAGTTATGCAGCTTTCCATGCAACAGGCCGATCAGGAAATTATCGCCTTGCGTTCTTTAGCGCAGGAACGTGAACCTCAAGTGATTCAGACAGTACTGAATGAACTGGTTTAACCGTATTACATGAAAAGGAGGGAGAGATTATGGCGGTATTGCCCATGCAGCGCATGGAATTGTGTGCTCTTAAAACAGACCGGAAGAAAATTCTTGAAATGCTGCAGCGGCGTGGAGTTGTTGAAGTTAACGATGGGTCGCAAGCCGATGATGTGTTTCGAAAAAAAGATACCGCTCCGGCTCAAGCAGTTTTGAAAAAGGGAGTTGCAGTTTCGCAGGAAGCACTGGAAATATTAAATCGCTACGCTCCGGAGTCAAAATCGCTCTTCGCGACTTTAGAAGGAAGAACAATAACAACAGTTGAGAATTACGACTCATTTGCAGAACAAAGGGAATCCGTTTTGCAGCTTGCTTATCATTTAGGTGCCCTTGCAGGTGAAGTCGAAGAAAGCAGGTCTGAAATTCCAAAGCTGACCATTCAAATGGAGGCACTCGCACCATGGGAAAGCTTTGAACTTCCGCTGGATTTTTCCGGCACAAAAAAAACGGCCGCATTTATAGGAATATTGCC
>DAMDEB010000151.1:8641-8903 GCA_032090075.1 Caproiciproducens sp. | reverse complement strand
TCCGATGTAATTCGGGGACTTATCTCAGTTAAGCGCGGCGATAACGGCATTATGTACTTTGAAATGCTGACCATGACCTTCAAACAGTTGGAACTTCAAAGACTGAAGCTCATTGCCATGAAGCAGCCTGAGAAAATGCGCAAGTATTCCTTTTTCCTGCTCGGCTGTTTCTTACTCATGTATCTGGGCGTTCTCGGTTATGAAATCATCAGGGGCTTTGGAAAAATGTTTTAAGGGGGTAGAGCCTTGATACGCATTTTTA
>DAMDEB010000151.1:6821-8631 GCA_032090075.1 Caproiciproducens sp. | reverse complement strand
GTTATGGTGCTTGCCCTTGTCGTCAAGGTGCTGCCTGTTTTCATTGCAAAGCAAAATCTTGATACCTTTGCATCCGAACTTGTCAGGACAGCCGAGGTTTCGGGTTGCATCGGTTCCGCCACTAATTCAAAGACTCAATCCCTCAGAAACGAAACAGGGCTTGACCCATCCGTATTGTGGGGCAAAACTGGCAATATCCAGCTTGGACAGGAGGTGACGGTCACGCTGAGCAAGAAGGTCAACATCGGACTGTTTGGAGATTTTGCATCCTTTCCCATTACGCTGACAAGCAAAGCGACGGGAACCTCGGAGGTGTATTACAAGCGATGAAAGCAATAAAAATCCTAATAAATAAATCTGGCAGCGGGGCGCCGCTGATTCTTGCCATCGTGCTTGTTACCATAATCCTGTCAACCGCCGTGTTTGAGTATATGCGGCTGTTGATTGTCGCACAGGGTGTTCGGGATTCGGTTCAGTCTGCTATTATTGACGTGGCGGCGAAAAATTGGGATGAAGTGTACCACGGACTGCGCGAGGGGTATTCGGGCGGTTACAGTTTGTCCGGTTCCGACTGGTATCAGAATGTCAGCAGCGGCAATGTGTATGGACGCCTGCAAAACAGTCTTGGCCTGAAACATGAGCAAGGCGGTTATGTCATTGTCGGGACTAAGCCTTGATGTGGAAAACGCACCGCTTGCCCCGTCAAATCCAAGCGGCATCACACAGCTTAATGTAACAGGAATGGTTACTGTAGAAGTGCCGCTGTCCTTCGGCTGGGAGCATCTGCCGATGATGAAAACCACACTGAGACTGAAATCAAGCTATGTTCCCAAGTTTTAAGATTCGTACCATGCGCTTTCGTGCATTGTTTACTGGAAAACATGAAATGTTTGTGCGCTTTGGCCGCTGGACGTGAAGGAAACAGGAGTGGTATAATTTGGGAGAAAAGAAAAACCATGTTATGATGAAATGTCCATATTATATAGACCATCTTGTACAAAGGAGGGATGTTTGATGGCAAAGATTACTGAAAAAACAAAAAAGAGGCTGGCTGTAGGCGGACTTGCCACCGGCTGCATCGTACTTGCCGTTGTGCTTACGGCATTTTTCCCCGGAGGGAAAGGCAATTCCAATAGGACTGCTGCCACAGGCAGCAGCAATTCTAATGTATCGGTAAGCAATATTATAGATAATTCTAAAACGGATGTATATGTTCCGACTATTGATAAAACGTCCAGCGATAACAAGGATACCGCTTCTTCCGATCCGGTGCTGGATGTAGAAAAAAAAGAGCATGTGGAAACCAATATCACGGAACCTGCAAAATCGTCATCAATGCCAGAAAAGCCTACGGTATCGGACAAAAGCGCCCTGACCAATTCCAGCCAAAAACCATCTTACAGAAAAAAACAGACAGAGGTCAAAAGCGGAACAAGTACGCCAAAAAACGGGCAGAAAAAAAGCGGATATATCTATGTGGATGGGTTCGGCTGGATTAAAGACGAAGGTGGCGGCGCTGCAGGTGAAGTCATTGATGACAATGGCGATATCAACAAGCAGGTAGGCAACATGAATTGAATTAAAAGATGACATCAGAGAGTACGGCGTAAAAACCGTACTCTTTTTCTTTGCCGCCGGTCAATTTGATCTGGCAAATTTTTTGATGCGAGGTGTGTTTATCCTGAAACGGATAATTTCGTTTTTACTTTGTCTTTCTCTTCTGATAGGTGCATTTCCACTCTGCGCATTTGCGGATACGGGCGGGTCTGGAAATTTGGACGGCGGCGGTGGAGACATGGATGGTGGTTCG
>DAMDEB010000151.1:3462-6811 GCA_032090075.1 Caproiciproducens sp. | reverse complement strand
ACTGGCATGAAGGGATGGAAGGTGTCCGCGTAACAGTTGTCAATTCTGCAACACAGCAGCCGGTCACCACGCCAATTGACCTTTCCAGTAAGAAACCTTCCGTCAGCCTTCATTTCGGTAAAGTCAGCAAGATTCAATATCGAAATGGACGTTCCCTTTCGGCAACAACAAGCAAGTATACCTATTATAGCCCCGCAAAGGTGATGCCGCGGATCATCAGTTCGGACGGGAATACAAACATTGATGCAATTAAATCCTATTTTTGTTCGGAATACGCCGTCATGCTGGTGGCTCAAAAATCAGGGATATCATATACAAACTTAATCAGCGGCCAATATAAATTGCTCTTAGAGCCAATTGCGTACTTCACATTTAACGGCATTAACGTGGCAATGACCGCTCATGAAGCAGCAATGTATGACAACCAGACGAGCGGCAGCCTGCGCAGGAAAATGGTTTCCCTTTCTCATAAAAACCTGCCTTTATCCATGTTTCTCCAATATTCGGATTTGGGCTTTTCTGCTTACAAGGGGTCAACCTCCTCTGCCCGTCCCAACGACAACATCATCACCAATCTTGGCCTTGGTATTGTCAGGTTTACCGAGACTCCGCCCAAAATTGTAAAAACCAATTATGACTATGAATATCGTGTCAATACGGATGTAATCACGCCCGTAACATTAAATGCGTCAGGGGAGATTAATCCCAAAAGTTCTGCAAAAGTCACTTTTGGAATAAAGGGCAGTTCGTATACCGTCAACAATATTGTGATTCCCGAAGAGGAAAGCCAGCTTGTATGGGTGAAATGGCGTACGCCTTCCACTCCGCAGAATATCACAATTACGGCCAGCACCAACAAAGGTGCCTTAAGCCAAACCACCATTCAGGCAAAAATCGTTGACCTTTCAGGAAATGACCCACCTGACCCCAAAGCCACCGACACACAGGGAGATTGGTCATCTGCCAACGTTCCGTCAAGGTCAGTAAAAACCTCTGCTTCATGGAGCGTATGGTGGGCCAAATGGCATCCCAATTTGGTGTGGATTGAAAACTGGAAATGGATTGGCGGTAAAAACGGACATTGGGTGGATCGGGGTCATTGGAAAGATCAGGGCTGGTATGATTATGCCCGTAACAATTATTCCGCCTCCCTTTCCGGCAGCATGAAACTGGAACCGGATGATAAGGTTCCCACCGCATCGGGACAAAGCATGAAGTCCGGCTACGGTGTGAAAAACACGGCAACAGCGGCGGTATCCACTTCGGCACCATCCTCCCACTACACTACAGCTCAAACTGCCGTTTCCTATTTCCCTGAATTTAGATATCAAACTTACTGGCGGCTTTTAGAACTAACAACAAACGGCAAAAACGCTAAATTTCAGTTTGCTGCCAACAAGTATTCCACTTACAACCGCAGAACGCATTTTGTACCGGTTTGGTTTCCAGACGGGAGTTATGTCGTCAACACCTATATACTCGACGTTTGGACGCCTGCGGGGATGCTCAGTGCCAATACAAGCAATGCCGTTCATATCTCGGACGATTGGCATATTGGCGTAACGGATTAGACAGGAGGTCGATTTTATGAAGCCTGAAAATGCATCAAGTATTCAATATAATTTAGCTGAAGCGGCGGGACAAAAGGTTTTGTTCACGCCGCTTCGCATTGACAGAGCCACCGTACCGGACGGATTTTACTGTTATGATTTAAGGCACGGCGATGACGACAGTATTGCATGTACCATTGAAAACAATGTGCTAGTCAACCACTTTGGCACGATTCTAAGCGAAGAACCGTTTGATTTCGGGAATAAGGACTACATTGAGCTTGAAGACAGCATTGATTTTCTTTCCGTACCAAAAACCACGTTGCAGGAGTTTATGAAAGAGAACCAGTCTGAAAAATTAAATATCAGCAATAGAGAAATTCGGGTGCTGATCGTCGAACCGGGAAAAGTACCCTATGAATCTACGATTGCAAACACTTTAGAAGGATTCCAAGGTATTGTTGGCGGTTCAATCGAATATGTGGGGCTGGACGAAAATACCGGCCTTTTTTGTAATGAGGAAGGAAAATTGATTGGCTTGGCTGGTAATCGGAATATCAACGGAGATATTATTGCAGGCACGTTTCTGATTTGCGGCGATGACGGCTGCGGCGATAATGCTTCTTTAACCGCCGAGCAAATGGCTTATTATTCTGAACGCTTCGCCGAACCGGAACATTACACCGATGCTCAGATACAGGACGCTCTCTATTATGAGATCAAAGGCTGTAACAGTCCGGAGAATTTTCTTGATCTCTTGTTAGTCGGTAACAATGAGGAAAATGAGGACGATTTAGAGCAATAGAATATACGCTTTAGGCTGTGGGGCTGTACTGTTTATTTTCAGTACGACCCTCTTTCATTTTAAGTGAAAGAGAGGGAAAAAGATTTGATATTTCCTATGGTGATGATCGTTGTCTGCCTGCTCATGGGCGGCGGCGTTTTTGTATATACGAAGCTGTCCGTAAAGAAAAAAGCTTCATCCAGAAAAGTGGCGGACAGCATGGCTTTAACGTCCGCTAACGAATTTGTGAATGTCAAGGATATTCGCGGCAAGTTTCTCTATACTCGTGACGGTCTTGCTCTCTGTTATCTCAAGATTCTGCCAATCAGCATCGACCTTTTCAGCAAAAATGAAAAAAGGCAAATGGTGCGGCAGCTTACAGCTAATATGTCAAGCGTTCAATATCCTTTTCAGTTGATTGCCGTATCACGTCCGGTGGATATATCGCCCCTTTTATCCGAGCTGTCCACGACCCTGACGGAAAGTGGGGATATGAAACAAAAGGAACTGCTCAAGCAGGAAATTTTGGAGATGAGTAGCTATGCCCTGTCCGGCGAGGTCGTGGAGCGCCAATTTTACATTGTACTATGGGAAAAAGTCAATGACAGCGCGGAACGGGATCTTCTCCAGAGGCTGAAATATCTGTCCGGTTATTTCAATGACGTTGGCATTCAGACGGAAATTCTGGAACAGCAGGACATTGTGCGGCTGTGCAACTTAATCAACAATCCGTCCTATGTGCATTTGGAGAACACGGACGTTGACGCCGCTATTCCCATTCTTGAAAGTGTGGGTGCTGCCCATTGAAACACACCCGACAAGATTTAAAAATCATGCAGGCATGGAGTTTAGAACATAAAGTTCAGGTTACACAGACAAGGATACTGGAATGGTATCTAAAGTATGACGGCAAGGTGTTTATTAGTTTTTCCGGCGGTAAGGATTCCACAGTATTGCTGGATTTGGCAAGGCGGGTGTTTCCCGACATACCCGCCGTCTTTGTGGATACAGGCTT
>DAMDEB010000151.1:0-3452 GCA_032090075.1 Caproiciproducens sp. | reverse complement strand
AGGCTTGGAATATCCAGAGCTGCGCGAATTTGTTAGAGCCAAAGAGAATGTAACATGGCTGCGCCCGAAATATCCGTTCTTTCAAATCATAGACAAATACGGTTACCCCGTTATCTCCAAAGAGGTGTCGAATGTGATAGACGGTGCGAGAAAAGGTCAGCAATACCGTTTTGCAAGGCTGAACGGCGAGTTGCTTGATAAAAACGGAAATAAGTCCATGTTCAACTGCGAGAACTACCGCTATTTGTTGGACGCGCCTTTCAAAATCAGTGACCGGTGCTGTTACCACATGAAGAAAGCGCCCATCTACAAATATGAGCGAATATCAGAGCGTCGGGCAATCATTGGAACAATGGCCTGCGAAAGCAAGCTCCGAACGCAGTCATGGCTCAAGGCCGGATGCAATGGCTTTGAAAGCAGTCGGCCCATCAGCCAGCCCCTTGCGTTCTGGCTGGAACAGGATATTCTGCGATATCTGCAGCTCACAGGCATCCCTTACGCGCCGATTTACGGTGATATTGTCCCCGCAGCCGGGAAACAAAACAAGAATGACAACCCGGTTTTGACCACCACAGGGGTATCAAGATCAGGCTGTATGTTTTGTCTGTACGGCGTTCATTTGGAGCCGGAGCCAAACCGGTTTCAGCGTATGCAGCTTTCCCACCCGAAGCAGTATCAATACTGCATTTACGGCCTAGGCTGCGGCAAGGTGATGGACTATATCGGCGTGCCGTACAAAAATAATTCTTTGGAGGTGTAAGATGATCGGAGCAAAGAAAAACACGGACTTTATTCCCGTCAATGAAGCCCTTTTGAATGTCATTACCCCGATGGGACTGGAAATCAAGCGGAACAGCCTTGTCATCGGTGAAAACACAGGCAAGGTTTACGGTGTGATCCGCTATCCTCAAAAAGTGGATATGGGCTGGCTCTCTAAAATCACCAATATTCCAAGTACCATCGTATCCATCGGTATCAAGCCGATTGACAACGGCGCTCTGATCTCCGCGATCAGCAAAAGCATCGTGCAGAACCGTGGCGCCGCCGACAGCGCCAAAGACCCTTTGACCCGGCAAAGATCGGAAAAGGCGGCCGAGGACGGAGAAAAAATCATGCTCAAAATCGATCAGGAGGGCGAAACCGTTGCCATGATGAGTCTTACCATTATGCCGATTGCCCACGATGAAAGCAGCTTTACCAAGGTATGCCGCCGTGTGGAAAGTTCGATGAATATCCAGAAATGCAAAATTAGGACGCTTACCAATCTGCAAAAAGAGGGTTTTCAGAGCATTTCACCCACCTATCCGGCAAACAGTGCTATTGAGAATATCGTTTCAAGAGTGATTCCCATGAGTACCTTTGTAGGAGGCTTTCCGTTTGCAAGCTCTGGCTTTAACGACGGCTCCGGCTACTATTTTGCCAAAGACAACAACGGCGGTCTTGTGATTGTTGATACATGGATGCGCAGAAACGACCGCACCAATTCAAATATGGTTGTCATGGGGGTTGCAGGCGTCGGAAAATCTACGGCAGTCAAGCATATCCTGCTGTCCGAGTATATGAAAGGCACAAAGCTGTTGATCGCCGATCCAGAGTCGGAGTACAAGGAAATGTGCATGAACCTCGGCGGGGATTGGATTAACGCAGGCGGCGGCAGCAATGGAAAAATCAATCCTCTGCAAATCCGTCCGGCTCCCCGTGATGAAGAAGATGAAACCGACAGGCTCTATACCGACGAAGGACATGGCATGGGTGATATGGCGCTCCATATGAAGAATCTTGAGATTTTCTTCAACCTGTATTTGCCGAGTTTGTCCGATATGCAAAAAGCTATTTTGAAGCAGGCAATCATCGAGCTTTACAATCAGTTTGACATTCATTGGGACACAGATATTACGAAGCTCGAAAACACTCAGTTTCCTACCTTTGCGGATTTACACGCATTGATTGAGAAGAAAGCAGCCGCAAATAAGGACAACACGGTTTACCGTGACCTTGCCCTCTTGCTTTTTGATATTGCACACGGCAGCGATAGCTTTTTATGGAACGGGCACAGTACCATCGAAGCACACTCCCGTTGTGTATGCCTTGATACTCACAGTTTGCAAAATACAAGCGATAACATCAAACGGACGCAGTATTTTAATCTGCTTACCTGGTGCTGGGAGCAAATGAGCAGGGACAGGACGGAGCGTGTTCTTTTGGTATGTGATGAAGCATACCTGATGATCGACCCGAATGTGCCGCAGTCCCTTGTGTTCCTGCGCAACGTGGAAAAACGCGCCCGTAAGTATGAAGCCGGGCTGATTATTATATCCCACTCGGTAGTGGACTTTTTAGCTCCTGAAATCAAAATGTACGGGCAGGCCCTGTTGGATATTCCCTGCATCAAGCTGATTATGGGGACAGACGGCAAGAATCTTGCTGAAACCAAGGAGCTTTACAATCTCACCGATGCCGAGCAGGAGCTTTTGGAAAGTAAAAAAAGAGGTCACGCCCTGTTTGTCATTGGTTCAAAACGGCTGCATATCAACTTTGAGATACCTGCTTACAAGTTTGCTTACATGGGCAAGGCAGGAGGAAGATAAAAAGCAAACAGGCCGTCGGGGGTAACCCTTCGGCCTGTCCAAATATTTCTGGTAACTTATTTCTTTAGACCTTTTACGATTGCTAAGATATGAGAAAGCTGTTCATCATTCAGCGTTTTGAGCTCTCTTATCAATTCGTCAAGCATGGCCGGATTTGATAGTGTTTCATCAAAAAAATCTTTAGGATTGATATGGAAATAATCGCAAATATAGAAAAATACAGTCATGGACGGAAGTGACTTCTTGTTTTCAATTTTGTTGATATACCCAGGGCTTTGTCCTAACGACAGGCTCATATCCCTCGCTGAAACACCTTTTTGAGTACGCAATTCGCTTAATCTTTCACAGAGTAGATCTTCATACATGACGGCTCACCACCTTATGTGTATGATTATAAGCGGTACTTTCAAAATTATGTGGAATTAAAGCCGATATTTTGATTGACGTATATCATTAAAAGCGATATAATTTATATTATAAAGTTTCAAATACCACATCTTATACAAAGTGAAAAGAATCCCATGTTATTTTAGTGTGCTCCAGAAATGAAAGAATGACAATTTTAATAGTAAAGGGGAAATATATCATGAAAGTACTGGCAACAAGAAAAGTGGACGAACTCGGGCGGATCATCCTGCCGGCGGAAATTAGGAGTAATTACGAGATTAAGACTGGCGAGGAAATCGATATTTGTGTAGATGAAAGTGGGAGAGTTGTTTTGCGGAAATCTATGAAGCAGTGTATCTTTTGCCAAGGTACAGAAAAGCTTACCGAAGCAATGAGAAAACCGGTTTGTGCGTCCTGTATAGAAACAATCAAAAAAATATAAAATACTGAAAATCAGATATGACAGGAGAAACAGTT
>DAMDEB010000150.1:2784-8904 GCA_032090075.1 Caproiciproducens sp. | reverse complement strand
CAAACGGTAAAACCGGCTCAACACAGGTTAACTTAAGCTACAATGATCAAATAGTCGGGAGCACCAGCATTGAATTTGCAATTCCAAACGATATTCATTTTGTACAATCCAGTTTAAGTTTAAAATTAAATTCAAAACAAGATTTGGGCTTGGTATCAAGATACCAAGGCAGAGATGTGATTTTACATCAAGGGAATGTTCAATGGAATATTGACCCGAAACTTGGTACAGTTGATGAACACAATATTCTAACAACATCCGATACTTCATTTACCGGTACAGTGACGGCAGGCCTATCCGGAACAAAGTTATCTGCTTCCATAAAGTTAATTGTTGGGCAGATGCCTGTTGTAGTGTATGATTTTGAAAACGGACTGGATGATTGGGCTGCGTCAACTGCCGGCAGAGGAGAAATTTCTCAAATATCATTGTCAAACGATGCTGACTTCGTTCGGTTTGGAAAGAACTCATTAAAAATCGATTTTGACTGCACAAAAGCACAAAAAGGAACAACACTCGGAATATATGCCGGCCCATCAGCCAGTAAAGATATTCCCGGTATGCCTACAGCTATTGGGGCATGGGTATATGCCACGCCGGAAGCCAAAGGTTATTGGCTGAGAATGTATTTATATGATTCCAGTTCGGGCTCCATACAAAAACCAATTAACTTTACAGATGAAGGAGTGGGTATTAACTGGACTGGCTGGAAATATGTTGAGGCGCCAATTCCAAGTAATTATGTTGGTCCATTTAAAACTTTTCCAAAGCAAATGATCCGCATGATGTCATTAAAGTCAGGAAACCCTGGACCAATGACGAAAGGAAGCATTTATGTCGATAATGTTCGGGTAGTTTATGGCGCCACCAATGACGATAATAGTTTACCAATTATTAACAGTGTAAATATTGATGGAAAGGCTTACACCCAAAATCAGGTTGATATCACAGCATCTGTTAAGGATGACTTGACAGACAAATATGCTACCGGAATCAATTGGAACACCTCTATATTATTAGTTGATGGAGTGGATTACTCCAAGGATAAAACTCACTTTTCGTACAGCGAAAATGACGGCACCCTGAATATAAAAGGAATGAATTGGGCCAACGGGGTTCATAAGGTTACGGTGGATATTCACGATAACTTTGGCAACGAAGCGAAGAAGGACGTGTACTTCACAGTCGATACAGCCTCAAGCCCAAGAGTAGAATTAACGCAAAGCGCGGATCAGGCGCAGTTAGGACAAGGATATCAGTTATCCCTGTGTGCGGAGAATGCATCTGAATTAAGCGCAGTCAATGCAAAAATTCAACTTACTCCGGGTTTTCCTGTTTCTGGTGTTGTATTTGAGCAGTCTGTCCAGAACGGCAGCAGCTACACTTATGATTCCAATACAGGAATGCTAAACCTAAGCGTTAATACCTCGAATGTTACAAAGAATCAAGCAAGCTTGAATCTTGCAACTATCGCTATCGATATACCGAAGGGCACACTCTCGGGCAGTAAGCTGACATACAGTATGGAGAAATCTTCTGGAAGTTACAGGACTGACCAAGGGGTGAATTTTAGTTCGACGTTCTCTTCGGAGCCTAAAGAAATCAATGTAGTCAGCACATATGTTATTACGATGCTGGATTCCATCGTTGGAAAAGATGGAAAAATTTTAGTCACCGATCAGGCTGGCCTTGCTGTCCCGGATGTAAAGGTCACAATGACAAGTAATGGTACTTCCGTTGACTTGGGATTGACTGATCAGAATGGGATATTGGTTAGCTCTAAGATAACATCTTCTTTACAAAAAGTTTCTCTACAGGCAGAGAAAGAGGGAAAATTCTCATTCCCATTTTCAGCACAAAGTTATAATCCTGCAAAAGATAAAGTTCCCAGCAATATATTGCTTGGGACAACGGAAGATCCAACAACAGAAAAATCAATTACTTGGATGAGTAATCCCCTTGAAAGTGCGGATCCTGTCATAGAATATGCAAAAAGCACACAATATGAGGCAGACAAAGAAAATGCATTTCAACAAGTTTCCGGTACGTCTGTAATTCTTGGCTATGATTCCGACGGTTGGGCATTCAAGGAGAATTCTGTGGTAGTTACAAGGCTGGATCCCGGCACGGAATACACATACCGAGTAGGAGACGGAACCAATTGGTCTGAAATTCAAAAGTTCACTACCGATTCCGCTACCAACCAATTTTCATTTAATGTGTTTGGAGATACGCAGTCTACGGATGCAGGTGGATTGGATGATCTTAGTAAGGTCCTAACTCAGATTGAAAGTTCATCAAAGCTACCATTGTTCTCCATTCATGTGGGTGATTTTGTGGATGATGAGCAGGTGTTCAGTCAAATTGATAACACTTTGCAAATGCTCAATTCACACAAGACTTTTAACTCCGTTGATGAGATTCATGTATTAGGAAATCATGAGTATCAAGGAGATGACGGAACAAAAGGAAGCACAATTTATGGTACCCCGCACAACGGACCGGTTGCCAACAAAAATGGGTGCTATTCCACAAACTATGGCAATATGCATATTTCTGTAATTGGCTGGACCGACAGTGAAGCAACAATGAATGAAGAGCTGGAATGGTTACGAGATGACGTTCGCGCAGCCGATAAGACTTGGAATATTGTAGCTACACATCAACCATCATATAACAAAAATCCTGCGGATTCCAATTCTATAATGAATCGTTTACTCCCGCCGGTGTGTGACCAAATAGGTATCGATGTTGTTTTCAGCGGCCACGACCATTCCTATGGTAGGACATATCCTTTAGTGGATGGGAAAAAAGTTGACAACGGAACGGTTTATATTTCTGCCGGACATACAGCAGAGAAAACCTACGATATTGATGCAGATAGTAAAATATTTGAATACGCACAGTCGGATAAAGAAATGAAGACCTATATTACAGGTTCTGTGGATGACAGAAATCTAACAATTACAGCTTACAGTATGGATGGCTCTGTGATTGACACCTGTAAACTAACAGCGAAAGAAAAGATTGATAAAACTGCTTTGGAAGGTATTATCTCAAACGCAGAATCAATGAAGGAAAGTGACTATACATTATTAAGTTGGTCTTCTTTCCAAACTGCGTTACAGCAGGCCAAGCAGATTAATGATAATTTCTATGTTAGTGCAGACGATGTAAAAAAGGCCGAAGATAGTTTGGAAAATGCTATTCAGAATCTGCAACTTTTAGCTACGGAATCTGATAAATCTTCTTTAAAAGCGTTGATTGAACAAACTGAGGGCTTGCAGGAAGGTGATTATACTCCAAACAGTTGGGTTGGATCCGGACTCAAAGCTGCTCTGGAAAATGCAGTGAATGTATATGATAATTCTACAGCAACTGAAAGCGAAGTATCCTCAGCATTTAGTAAGCTGGAGACAGCAATATCCAAATTGGTTCCAATAGCGACAGAAACTGACAGAGAAATGTTGAAGTCTTTAATTGAACAGTCGAAGGGTATTTATAAGGATAATTACACACCTGATAGTTGGTTAAACTTGCAGTCTGCAGTTGAAATAGCTCAGAGTGTGTATGAAAAGGATGTTGTGTCTGCTGACGAAGTTACAGAGACGATTGCTGCTTTAGAGGCTGCAAGAAGTAAACTCGTTTTGGCCAAGGCTGACAAACCAGCACTGCAGACCGCAATTGCAGCCGCAGAAGAATTCCAAACGGGCACTGACAGCAGCAAATACACTCCCAACAGTTGGACTGCACTCCAGAATGCAATTGAAGCAGCCAAGAGTGTATATGAAAATCCAAATGCAACTGTGGAGCAAGTGACAGACGCCTTGGCAGATTTGGAAGCAGCAAAAAGCGGGCTTGGACTACGATCCATTAAAGATGCAGAAAATAAGATTGATGATCTTCCTCAGCCAGACGTTGGATTCCTTACTCCTGACCAAAAAACTTCTATTGCAGCAGTTGCAGAAAAGGTTACTGGTTTGCAGCCCGATGAAAGACTCACACTGGACCCTGCAAAAGTTGGAAAGTTGGAAGCACTGCTTGCAAAAACAGTTAATTTCACTGTGAATACTTCTATAGATGAAATTCCTGATGAGCAACAAATCAAAACACCAATCATTTCTAATCCTTTACTCGCAGCAGGGATTACTGGCGGTGAGAGTAATAAACCGGCTGTCAAATTAGAGGTCACACAATTACCCGAGGGAACAAATACAAGAGTAGCGATTGCATTGGATGTAACACTAACCAAAAACGGTGTTGAAATGCATAACCTCAAGTTCCCTGTGACAGTTTCGTTTACACTGCCAAGCAGTTTTGATGGGACACAACATTATATGGTGATTCATCATAAACATGATGGAACTGCAGAAGAATTGCCCCTTACTATTTTAGGTACAACCGGTTCATTTACAACAACTTCGTTATCCGAGTTTGAAGTCTCTCCAGGTGTAAGCGCAACAGGTATCACTCTGGATAAAACTTCTTTGGCATTAACAAACAGCACTAAAACCGATCAATTAATTGCCACAGTATCACCTGCTGATGCTGCAGACAAAACCGTTGTTTGGTCCAGCACCAATGCCAGCGTTGCTACTGTAGATGCAAACGGAAAGGTAACTGCCAAATCAAATGGCACGGCAGTTATTACCGCGAAAACCCAAAGCGGTGCATATTTGGCTAACTGTACAGTCACAGTAACTGGATTCAGCTCTGGTTCTAGCTCAATTGCGACATTTATAAGTGATACTAACGTAGACTTTAGTGTGAATGGTGCATACCTGTTCAAGATTACCAGCACAAATGCTTCTGCGCCGGTATTTGTAGTAGGCACGCCGGGCATATTCGATTACGCTTTGGTTAAGACCATCGGCAATGACTACTACTACAAGATTACCGTTATCGGTGCTGTGGGTGCGAAGGCAGGAATTTATGTTAACGGTACAAAACTTTTGGCAGTAACGGTCGGTGCTGATTTCGTAAGCGACACTACCCGCCCGTTCAACGTAAAAGCGAAAGCATCTTATGTTTTCAAACTGACAGCAAATGCAAAACCAACCTTTGTATCGGGAACTTCTATAGCGTTTAAAACAGAATTTGTCAAAGCTGTCGGTAAGGATTACTTCTTTAGAGTAACCGCAGTTGGAAAAGCGGGTGTAGGCTGCGGATTCTATATTAATTCACAGAAACAACCGGTTACAGTCGCAACAATATCAAAATAATAGTAAGTTGGTACTAATAATAGCGAAGCTTGGGGTTACCCTTATAGTTTTTAGAAGCTGAATTGAGATAGGATTACCCTCGCACATGAAAAAGTCCGAAAAGCTGCATTAGCGCAAGCTTTTCGGACTTTTACACTTTTGTTTCAGTAGCAGAGAGGAGTTTTTCTTTCTTTCTGAAGTTAAACTCAATTTAGTATTGGATAGCTTATCAAATTTAGTAGATCTAACACTTATAAACGAGGAGAATGGTTAGAAAGTGTTAGAATCTGTGTTAGAATAAACAGGGGCTTCGGAACATGATCATGGAAACTTACTGTGATATATGTCACCGCCGGAGTATAATTGACCAAAAACGCCGAAAGAATTGACCCACACCAAATCAAAGGTCTACCATAGAGTTTGAAGGAACTTGTATGGGATGCGCTATTGGACTGGGAGAAGTTTACGCTGCTCATCATACAACTTATCCTTATACACTCTTGTCTCCAATATGTCACGGACTTTGGCCGTTGTTTGGCCGTTAATTTTGCAAAAACAGGTGAAATTCGGCTGAAGTGTATTAAACAAAAACCTCAATAAACCGCATAGGACAGGCATTTGTTCAACGTGGTAAAAGATGGTGGAATATGAGAGTGCACATTCAAGTCCTATCACCCTCACCAAACGATGAAAATCTGCATGGATACTGAGATTTTTAGTATCCATGCGGATTTTATTTATTGGTTTATTCTCGTTAAAACAGTTAGTATGAACTTGTGCGATACCTGTACCCAATTAATCGCCAAAACCAAGGAATATTTGAGAACTCCAACCTCGTTATGGACATCAATTTCATTTGGGATGAAGAAGCTGGGTATAACGGGGAAAGCTTCGTTTGTGAAGATGAATTTAAAAGCGC
>DAMDEB010000150.1:0-2774 GCA_032090075.1 Caproiciproducens sp. | reverse complement strand
CGCAGAATTTGCTGATCCAGAATACATGAAAGGAATTCTCTCGCCGGTCACTTAAGTAATGTACTGCACGTACCTCGTAAATGAGAAAGAAGAAACTCGGATAGACGAGGTTAGACCCATAGACCTAACTTTCCAGTCCAATGTTAAAACCTAAATTATAAAACGGCCGCCACATTCTCGTGACTTCAGAAACGTAGACAACAATCAGTAAATATTGGGAGCAGAAGTCTCGGGCGGTGCTTTAAGAAGCCCTGGATTCTATCTGTAGAGTATGTCACTTGGAACTTCAAAGGAAGTTTAGATAATGATTTGTAAGGCTGTTTTGAGGATACACTATTCTTGACAATCTTTGAGATTGAATTTATAATATGATATAGATGTAGGACATTGCCGATAGACGGTTGTCCTCAAGTCTTGGCTAACAGTAACCGCAACTTTGGAGTAGGGGCGGTTACTGTTTTTCTGTTGCCAGGATATATGCGGTTGCGCATACTAAAAAGATAGCGTAACACAAAATTTTCATTAACAACACCTCTGATCTGCGCAAGACATTCGATCATACATACAACCGATTTGGGATGCCAGAGGAACAAACCGCCTACCGTTTCAGCAATACCAGATGAATATACTGTTGTAAGTAGTCGGAAAGTATATTTTAGCAACATTAACTTGGAATTAAATCACTATAATTAATATTCAACTATCTCAGCGCCCCGGATTATCTCACGGGGCCCTATGCTATAAATTTATAAGTTACGTTTATACGCAACAGTAAGTCATCAAATAGCTGTTTTATACACAAAAGTCATTTGACTTAGAGCAGCTATTATAATGTCATATTATATAGCGAGGTGAGTGGACATGTTTCGAAAATCGATAAATGAATTGATTAAGTGGAAAAACAGTAACGATAGAAAACCAATGCTTATCCGTGGAGCAAGGCAGGTTGGAAAAACATGGCTGATGCGCGAATTCGGAAGAACACAATATCAAAAATGTGCTTATATCAATTTTGATAATAATGAGCGCATGGAGCGTGTGTTTAAAGGAAATATGGATATCAGTCGTATCATCGTTGCTTTACAGATTGAGGCGGGAGTAACGATCGATGCTGAAAATACTCTGATAATTTTCGATGAGGTACAGGAAGTGCCATATGCTCTTACCTCGTTGAAATATTTCTGCGAAAATGCACCACAGTACCACATAGTTGCAGCAGGTTCATTGCGAGGAGTAACACTGCACCCCGGTACTTCTTTTCCAGTGGGCAAGGTGCAATTTATGGATTTGTACCCATTGAGTTTTTTGGAGTTTATGCAGGCGCTGGGCGAACAGCCATTAGTAGATCTTTTGCAGAGCATGGACTTTGATGTGATTACGGGATTCAAAGAAAAGTACATTGATTTGCTCAGGCAGTATTATTATATTGGTGGTATGCCTGAAGCAGTAAAAACTTTTGCAGAAACCTCTGATTACGGTAAGGTTCGTGAGGTACAGAAACGATTACTAATAGCTTTTGATCAAGACTTTTCCAAACATATGCCTAGCGAGACAGTACCACGGATTCGCATGCTTTGGAACTCTATCCCAACTCAGCTTGCAAAGGAAAATCGCAAGTTTATCTACAGCCTTGTACGGAAGGGTGCAAGAGCTCGTGAATATGAGTTGCCAATGGCTTGGCTGATGGATTGTGGTCTTGTGTACAAAATAGACCGTGTCAGTAAACCTGTCATGCCACTGCGTGCATATGAGGACTTTAATGCATTTAAGCTTTTCGTCCTAGACGTAGGTCTGCTGGGCGCAATGAGTGGACTTGATGAGAAGTTTCTTCTGGAAGGGAATCAAATATTTGAAGAATTCAAAGGAGCTCTGACTGAACAGTATGTTTTGCAGCAATTAATTGCCGAAAAAGATACAGAACCATTTTACTGTTCTGCAGAGAATGGATTGGCGGGGCCTGATTTCATTTTTCAAATTGGGATGTATGTTGTTCCACTGGAAGTGAAAGCTGAAGAAAATCTACAGGCGAAGAGTCTGAAAAGCTACTGCAGCAAATACCAGCCCAAATACGCAATCCGCAGTTCCATGTCGGATTTCAGGCAGGAAGACTGGATGATTAACTTCCCTCTTTATGCAGCCAATGAGCTGTCTCAGTGGATTCAGACTCAAGAACATTGAAATGCAAAAGAGTATTTTATTAAGAGCAATGCATTCATCTTACATCGAATATTATTGTAATGTTATAAAATTTTCTATTGCAAAGAGCATTCAATAGTAGTATATTGTATTAAAACTTAGAAGTTTTTGTACGACAAAAGTACGACAAAGCAGACGGTTTATATCGGTTTATATCGGTTCGCTGATTTTAATAAAACCGCATAGATACTGGAAAATCCGCATCAATGCTATGTTTTCATAAACCCTAAATTTCGCTTGACGTGCGAAAGGTCATAGATTCGAGTTCTATAACGTCCACCAATATGATTAGATAGTAGGGATAGGGAATTTTTCTCTATCCCTACTATCTAAATATTTAGACAAACTTAAGTACATAAGTATTTGATAACATAGTAACTAAACCATGCTGCCAAATATGATTGTGTATTTACAAAGGATTGCCGGCGAGCAATCACATAGGTATAATCAGTTAATTACCCAGCTCTTTTGAGAACCTGTCCAATGCAGTGATGCGTTCAAGACAGAAGTATCATTATCCCTTGTTTAGCTCATCGCCCTCAATCAGCCACGATTGATTCAGCTACGTGCGTTCTCAT
>DAMDEB010000149.1:8302-8988 GCA_032090075.1 Caproiciproducens sp. | reverse complement strand
GTTCCGTATCGTATGCAACGTCATCGGAAACACCCGTAAGCTCCACGGTTTGTTCCTCGTGATGCCGCAAATTATAATTGTCTACAATCCGCTTAATATTTTTTCCCTGAGGAGTATCCAGCTTCCAACAGATTCGCATTGAGATGATGATTGGTTCCGATAACGTAACTTTGCTGGACCACTCCTTCCGGATATTGCATCCGTTTACGCTCAACATACAAACCGCCAGCAGCACTGCAATCAGTTTTTTCACATTCCAATGCCTCCTAATGACTGTATATTGCATCTTTTATCCGGTATACGCTAAAATTTATGAAGCCATTATTATTTTATCTTTTTTTCTATATTTTTGCAATATTTGATCAGAATATACAGCAAGAACTAAAATCAGGCCCTTGATAAGATACTGATAAAACGAAGGAACATTCATCATGTCCAGGCCATTGTTCATAACCGAAAGGAAGGACACCCCAATGACCGTACCGAGAATGGAGCCTCTTCCTCCCGCCATGCTGGCACCCCCAAGGGCAACTGCCGTAATGAAGTCAAGTTCATATCCTTTGGCCGCTACCGTAGATGCACTGGACAGCTTTCCAACAAGAAGCAACCCGCTGATGCCGACCATGATTCCTCCTATGATATAAGCCATCATAACGATACGGGTAGTTTTAATCCCCGCAAGGCGT
>DAMDEB010000149.1:7870-8267 GCA_032090075.1 Caproiciproducens sp. | reverse complement strand
ACTGCATAGATTTTTCGTCCCGATAAAGTATGATGTAAGAAAACATACAATAAAGCTGCGGCTATTGCAAATAGGATTGCCTGTGCCGGAATTGGGCCGATTGAACCCTGTCCTAAGAATGAATAGCCTTTATTCATAAATGTTATCGGAGAACCAGGCACTCCCTGTACTATAAAATCCGTAAAAATATAGACTAATCCTCTAACAATAGACATGGTTGCTAATGTCGCGACAAATGGGGCAATATTAAGAATGGTTATTAAAAAACCGTTCAAAGCTCCTACCAGACCTGTCACCAACAGGGCAATGAGAACCGTAACCACAAACGGTAAGTGAATCGGATTCGCTGCACTGAAGCCACTTCCAAGCAAACCTGCTCCAACCGCTCCTGCGAGCG
>DAMDEB010000149.1:6825-7860 GCA_032090075.1 Caproiciproducens sp. | reverse complement strand
CCATTGTAGAACCTGCCGATAAATCCGTGCCTCCCGTAAGGATCACAAGAGTCATGCCCAAGGAGGCCAATCCATACAGGGAAAGTGTGCGCAGGATGTTATCTATACTTTCTATGGAAGCAAACTCCGGCTTGACCGCAGAAAATCCAGCGAACATTAAAATTAAGAGCAGAAATACCATTTTTTGCTGATTGAACTTTGTAAAAGTTTCTTTCAACTTATCTTTCATTGACTGATCTCCTTTCACGTTTTGGCGCGGCGTTTCGATACAAGTGGTACTACAGATTTATAACCGATTGCCATAACAAGGATAAGTCCTTTGATAATCAGCTTGTAGTAAGTTGGAACACCAATAATATTCAAGCCATTTTCAATAACTCCAAAGATGAACACACCGATTACCGTTCCAAAAATTGAACCGCGCCCTCCTGTCAGAAGGGTTCCTCCAATGACCACGCCGGCGATGACATCCATCTCGTACCCCTCTCCTGCGATCGGGGAAGCAGAAGCCACCCGGGAAGCCATAATCACACCCGCTATGGCTGCCAGCGCACCCATCAGCATATAAGTAAGACAAACATTACGATTTACATTGACACCGGAGAGTCGTGCCGCCTGTGGATTTCCACCGATTGCATAAAGTGACCGGCCAAGTCCCGTGTAGCGCAGCAAAAACCCGCCTGCCAAAATAAACAGAACAAAAAACACAGACGGAGCCGGAGTCGCGCCAAGAAACCCCTGCCCAACCCAGCTAAAGTTTGCCGGCATCGGTTTAAAATTGATCGGATATCCGCCGGTATACAAATAGGTTAATCCACGGGCGAAACTCATCATCGCAAGCGTAGCAATAAATGGTTCAACTTTCATTTTGGTGATGATTAACCCATTCACCGCTCCAATCGCCGCCCCGATCAGTATCGCAATCAAGACTGCCGCCAACATAGGTATTTTCATCATAGTGCTGGTAGGGTAATCACTATAGCCCCCGGCAATAAAAGAGGAGGCAATCGCTCTGCAGAGCGCAAAGGTGGAGCC
>DAMDEB010000149.1:3809-6815 GCA_032090075.1 Caproiciproducens sp. | reverse complement strand
AATTGAGAGATCAATTCCCCCGGTCAGCAGTACCATAGTCATCCCAACCGCCATGATCCCGTTAATGGAAACCACGCGGACGATATCCAGGAAATTTCCCTTTGTTAAAAAATTCGGCTCCAAAAGTGATAACACCACCATCAGGATAGCCAGCGCAAGCAATATCATTTTATGCTGCTGCAGCCCGTACCTGATTTTTGTAAGCTGTTCTTTAAGCACCAATTACCCCTCCCGTCACATTAGCCTGGCCGGTTGCCAGTCTCATAATAGTTTCCTCGCTAAAGTCCTCGCGCTCCAATTCTCCGGTTAGTTTCCCTTCATGCATCACCAAAATGCGATCACATACCCCAATTAATTCCGACATTTCCGATGAGATCATAATAACGGCCATTCCATCCCGAACCAATTCATTCATCAGCTCATAGATTTCCACCTTAGCTCCCACATCAATGCCGCGTGTCGGTTCATCAATAATCAGTAACTTACACTGTGCGCAAAGCCATTTGCTTAAAACCACCTTTTGCTGATTCCCGCCGGAAAGATTGTTAACTTCCTCAAAAATATTTGGAGTAACAATTTTAAGCTTCTGCACATAATCTTTTGCCGCTTTTTCTTCTTTAGATAGTTTCAGTTTTTTAAACTTGGAGAAAGAGCGCAAGCTGGCCAGTGATATATTGCTTTTTACATTCATCATAAGAACTAGGCCCTGACGCTTGCGATCTTCCGGAACAAGACCGATTTTATTGGCAATCGCATCCGCCGGCGAATGAACATGCAATGGGTTCCCGTTAAGTAAAACTTCTCCGCTGTCGACAGGATCTGCACCAAAAATCGCGCGGGCCAGTTCTGTCCTTCCCGCGCCCACTAAGCCGGCCAGCCCCAGAATTTCTCCTCTTCTCGCTTCAAAATTAATATGATTCAGCCGTCCGGCAGCAGATAAATCTTTAACAGTCAAAACGGGAGCCCCGATTTCCGCATGAGAACGCGGATACATGTCCTGTAATTCACGGCCCACCATCAGTTTAATCATATCATCAACTGCCAGTTCGGAAACATCGGCCCCTCCGGCGTTGCAGCCATCACGCAATGCTGTAACAACATCACAGATCTGTTTAATTTCAATCAGGCGATGCGACACATAAACAATGCTGACCCCCTGCGATTTCAGCTTGCGAATTACGTCAAACAGGCTGTTGATTTCCCTCTGTGTCAATGGTGCCGTTGGCTCATCCATAATAATAATTTTTGCTTCTCTTGACAGTGCCTTTGCAATCTCCACCATTTGTTGCTGAGCTACTTTAAGCTGTGACACAAGAAGGCGCGGGTCTACATTCAATCCAACCTGCTGCAACAGTTCAGTGCTTTTCTCATAACACAATTTCCAGTCTATAAGATGTCCGGAACCTTTTCTTGGCAAGCGGCCCAGAAAAATATTTTCCGCAACACTCAAATACGGCAAACTGCTAAATTCCTGATAGATAATGGAAATTCCCAGTTCCTGAGCTTTCTTCGGAGTCAGATTTTCGACTTCCTGCCCATCTATTTCAATGATACCTTCATCTTTTGTATAAGCTCCGGCAAGGATTTTAAGCAATGTCGATTTTCCCGCACCATTTTCACCTAACAGTGCATGTACCTGACCCTTTTTCACTTCCAAACTCACATTTTGCAGTGCTTTCACACCGGGAAAGGATTTGCTGATACCAGTCATACGCAAAACCGTTTGATCTTCGTTCATTGTCGTCACCTCATTCATAGCTTACCGCAAGGCCGCGCCCCGCTATCAGATTACGCAAGCGTTCCATAACTTCCTCCGAGGGCGGCTGAATATCCTCAAGTTCGTAATGCTTGCCGATATTTCCATACTTTCCTCTTCCAAGGCGGTGATACGGCAGCGGTTGATAAATATGCACATGGGGCAGTCTCTCACAAATAAAGTCTGCAATTGCGCCGATTTCTCTCTCATCATCATTAATCTGGGGAATAACCGGCGTACGGACGACCATCTGGATTCCATGCATTGCGCAGTATTCATCCAGTTTCACGCAGTTTTCAAGGATTAATGCATTTCCTCTGCCAGTATATTTTTTATGTTTCTCACTGTCCAGCAGCTTAATGTCCACAAACAAAAAATCCAAATACTCCAATACTTTCTCAAAAGAGCTCCAGGGAGCATATGCGCAGGTTTCCATTGCTGTAGGCAAACCTTTTTTCTTTGCACCCTTGAATAATTCCGCCAGAAATTCCACCTGCATTAAAGGTTCCCCGCCGGTCACTGTCAGCCCGCCTCCGCTTTGTTCGTAGATTTTCTGATCACGGAACACTTCTTCCAGAACTTCCTCCGCCGTATAGGGCTTCCCCAATTGCTCCATCGCACCAGCGTAGCAATGCCGTACACAGGCATACCTATCCTTATTATTTTGATCCTTATAACAGTTTGGGGCGCAGACAGTATAGTCGATGGTATGTATTCCCGTTTCCATTTTCACCCCCCCGTATGGACAGTCGATTATGCACTTACCGCAACCGATACATTTATCCTGAAAAAAAGCAATTTCCGGATAAGTTTCCTGCGATTCGGGGTTGCTGCACCAAGCGCAGCGAAGCGGGCAACCCTTCAAAAACACATTGGTGCGCACACCCGGCCCATCATGCAGACTCCATCTCTGTATATCAAACACCCAACCGATTGCTTTCTGGTCTTCCGACATTTGTCTTCCCCCTTGATAGAAAGCCGATACCCAGGCATCGAGCATCGGCTTTCGAAGTGTTTTTTCAGCTATATGCGTTCTTCTGTACGCTCAATAATATCCTGCTGTACTGTTTTTTCCAAATTCACGAAGTAAGCGGAATATCCTGCCACGCGTACGATTAGATTCTGATATTTACTTGGGTCCATTTGAGCCCTTAACAATGTATCTCTGCTGACGACATTAAACTGCATCTGCATGCCGCCAAGCGAAAAATAATAATCAATCAGACTGATTAATCTGTTCAACCCTGCCT
>DAMDEB010000149.1:0-3693 GCA_032090075.1 Caproiciproducens sp. | reverse complement strand
CCGTCCGAAAGAGGTGTCCCCATTTTACGGCCATCCGGCAAAGAACCGGTGATCATACCGAATGGCGTATTGGAAGAGACTGTTGTTGTGGAAGCCTGGAACACCCCGCCTTTTGGTCCGCGGCCGTAACGCGTATTTTTGTAATGCGGCAGCTCCGTACAAATCGCCTCCAGCACATCACGCACAAGAAAATCCACCTCATTCGTATCGTTGCCATATTTGGGCACGTTGAGGCACATCTGCTGTATCACCGGCCCAGTGGGTTCCGTCGAAAGATCGGTAAAGTCCGTTTCAAGAGCATGCATCAATTGAGCGCCGGTGATCAGCTTATCGTCAAAAACAAGCTTCTTTATGGCATACATACTATTTCCGACGTTTGCAGACCCAATGGTCTCGTTCCCCGTAAAATCATATTTTGCACCACCGCGTTTGATGGATTTGCCGCGCTCCATGCAGGTGAGTGTACACCCCATAATGGAAGTCAGCGGTTCTTCCATATATTCCTCCCATAGCTTATCCGTCGTGTTGTCCATAATGGCGTGAATCTTCACATAATAGCGAAGCTGATCCATGAAGGCATTCCACATCTCATCAAAGTTGGAAAAGATGGAAAGGTCTTTGCCATTGGCATTTCTGTGCAGTGTAACGCCGGAACGGGGGTCTCTGCCATTGTAGAGCGAAACCTCGAATACCTTTGCAATACAGTACCACGCGGCACCGGTACGCCCGCCGCGCTTCCCTGCGACGCCTGCCTCCGCACAACCAACAATACAATAATCCGCCGCATCCTCATATTCATATCCACGGTTCATCATTGCAGGGATATACAGATCATCGTTTGCAATTGCCGGAAAACCGGTTCCCAAACGAATGGTTTCGGCGATCTTAAGTTTAAACTCCAGCGGCGTCTTTTTGTGCCAGCGGACATAATGAGAAGGCTGAAGCGTGCGCGTGTTGGCAATCGCGTCCATCACCAGATAGGAAACATCGTTGGTGGCGTCCTCTCCGGTTTTCGGGTCGATCCCGCCCGTGGTAAGATTCTGAAAAATGGGCTTGCCGCGAAAATAAGCGGTGTCTTCCCATGAACGAATTCTCTCAACAGTGGAAAGAATCACAAAAAAGTTTTCGATCAGCTCCAGAGCCTGCTCACGGTTTAAGATCCCCTTTTCCAGATCGCGTTGATAGTATGGATTCATCACTTGATCGAACCGTCCGGGACTGATGCCCTGCGCGTTGTCCTCAATTTGAATTCCAAACTGTACAAAAGTCATAAACTGAAGCGCCTCATGGAACGTTTCCGCCGGATGCTCCGGCACCTTACGGCATATTCTTGCAATTTCGAGCAGTTCATTGCGCCTGACCTCATTTTTTTCCTCTCTTGCAAGCTGATCCGCAAGGTCGGCATAACGATTGGCATATGTAACCATTGCCTGGCAGACAATCTTCGCTGCCGAATAGAAACGATTTTTTTCTATTCCTTCCGGAGTCCACAGTTCCAATTCCGCAATTTTCTCATCGCATTCATTAATAATTTCCGCAAGGCCGTGCTCAAACAGCCAGGGCCAGGGCGGAGTCAGATGTCCACAACCGCCGTGCATAAAATTGACAATGTTGACTGCATCCACCGCATCCTGCGCAAGAATTGCTTCTTTGGGTAAATTTGCGTAGACCCTGTCCTTATGGGTATTTCCACGCCAATATTCAAAAATCTCTTTTAATTCATCCACTACATTGTGGTCATATTCAAATTTATCCGCCGGGCGCTGATCCGGGAAATACGGATTTCCCTCAATAATTTCCTTCTCAAGAAAATCAATGGCATATTCGGGAAACAGCGGTGAATAATTGGGGCGGCTTGCCTGATTTCCGCCCAGAAGACTTCCGGGTAAGAGATACAAGGACATATTCTCCATGATATGCGCTAATGATTTTGCACGCAGAATAATTGGCGGACAGGATTGATTCGTCTTATAGATTTGGGTCAACAGCCTTGCCCGCTCTATACAGATTCCCGCTGGTGAAGCCACGGTGTACGCATATAAATCGTTGATCCGTTTGGAACGAACCGGCTTCTGATTCATTTGATAATGGAACGGTTCCTGTTCCAATGCCTTTTTTCCCATTATTAACCTCCATTTTAGCAGGCAACGGACCGAGAAATTACTCGATCCGCCGCGTTTTTAATTACCAGCCCGCGAACTCCGGCTGATTGCAGTTGGTAGAGTCCACCGTATAGCAAGTCGGACGCACCCAAGTAAAACCGTCATCTGTCTTTGTCACTTCGATCTTCTTGTTGTTATAAGTAATATTGTTGTAGTCCGGCTTTTGGCCTCTCGCAAGCTGAGCCGCAATTGAAACTGCGACCGCCTGCTCATCAGGCTTAAACATCACTTCGTAATTGATTTGGCCGGCACGCACAGCGTCAAGCGCTTCTTTTTCACCATCAACACTAATGATTTTGAATTCTCCCAGTCTGCCGGCTGCCTTGATCGCCTGCAAACCGCCCAGCGCCATTTCGTCATTCATATAATAAATTACATCGAAATCGCCTTTTTTAGGATATCTCTGAAGGATTGTCTCTGTAACTTCCATGCCTTTTGTACGATTGAAGTCACCATCAACCTTGTAGATCACCTTGATGCCTGGTGCTTCCTGCAATTTTTTATAGTATGCGCCTCCACGATCAATCGTAGAACCCGCACCTGCGGTACCCTCTACCACAACGGCCTTTCCTTTGCCACCGATCGCCTTAATCGTCTGTTCCGCGCCCAAAGTTCCGGAAAGGACCATGTCCCATGTTACATAGCAGTCCCAGGTTACATCCTGTCCCTGCGGAAGAACCCGGCGGTCAACAATAATGAGTGGAATTCCCGCGTCATTAATCTTTTTGATAGCGGGCAGCATCGGATCCGCCACAGCTGCTGTAAGAATAATTGCATCCACCTTTTGTGCGATAAATGTGTCAATCTGAGATGCCTGTGTGGTTGGGTCATTCTTGCCATCTGCAAAGGTAAGTTCTACCCCCTGCTCATCTGCAATTTTTTTGGCACCCTCCATCAGTTTTTGATACACCGGATGGTCAAAATATGCCATTGCCCAACCTATTTTTACTTTTTTGTCTGCTTTGCTTGCTGCTCCGGCAACCGAGGCTGTACCACCGGCAACCGAAGCTGCACCACTGGCAGAAGACACTGCCGACTGGGTTGAGCATGCGGCTAAACTGATTGCTAACATAACCAGTGACAGGAATAGTGCCAAATAACGCTGTACTTTTTTCATTTTTTATCCTCCCATTTCAATATAATCAAGAGCGAATTTACTTTTTATACTAAATTTTCGCTCTTAGATCCATCATTTAATACACTTTGTATTGTTAATTAGTATACCTGAAAGGCACTTTACTGTAAATTCTCTTTTTTGTACTGTTTTTTATAGTATTTTAACCAGTTTGTCAATAAAGGTACAAAGGCATAAGATTTTAATAATATCAATTGACTGGTCAAAAACATGAGGCAGAGCAATCACTATGCATCCTATGAGCTTGCCAAAATGCTTCGGGATGGTATTGTTACCAAAAAGAATATAGAATATAGAGAAAGCCGATGAGCACTTTCAAAAAGTGTTCATCGGCTTTTTTGATTGGAGCTTTAGCGTAAAATAACCACCGGCTCTGCCGGTGCGGATTAAAAATCT
>DAMDEB010000148.1:0-9067 GCA_032090075.1 Caproiciproducens sp. | reverse complement strand
ACGCACCGATAGATGGAACAACTACCATGCTGTCACAATATCACTATACATATGAAGACAATGGTAATATTCTAACCGCCACTGACAAGGACGGGTATGTAACGACCTATACCTACGACGGGCTGAACCAACTCACCATGGTTGAGGACGAAAAGACGATCACCACAACGTATTATACATATGACGCAGGCGGGAACATCACAAACCGTACGGTTGATACCGGTGTCCACGGTGCTGTCGGGGAAGAACTCGAAAATGTTAATTATACGTATGGAGATACGAATTGGAAAGATCTGTTGACCAGTTATAACGGACAGAGTATTACCTACGATGCAATCGGCAATCCTCTCTCCTACTGTGACGGCATGAATTTCACGTGGGAAGGCCGCCAGTTGAAAACCGCAGTTGCAAACGGTAAAAACATAAGCTATACTTACAACAGCGACGGAATACGCACCGGCAAAACGGTTGACGGTACGGCAACAAAGTACTTCCTTGACGGCAGTACCATTCTTGCCCAGCAAACCGGCAGCGACGTGCTTTGGTTCCTATATGAAAGCGACGGCACAAGGGTAGGATTCACTTATAACGGCACCGCCTACTACTACACTAAAAATGCTCAGGGCGATGTGACCGGCATTGTTGACAGCGACTACAACACGGTTGTTGAATACAATTATGACGCTTGGGGCAAGCTGATAGGTACCACTGATACAACGTCCGACAAGATCGGTCAAAAGAATCCGTTCCTGTATCGTGGCTATTATTACGATTCCGAAAGTGGATTGTATTATCTCAAAAGCAGGTACTATGATGCGCAGACGGGGAGATTCTTGAATGCGGATTCACTTGGCGGACAAGTAGGTAGCTTAAATAGTCATAATATGTTTGCCTACTGCGTTAACAAACCTGTATTGATGATAGACGAGGACGGAACCCGACCCTTGGCTCATGATGGATCTGAGCGCGAAACAGCGGAAGAATTGAGCATATCTCTGGCGGCCATGAGTAAAGCGTCAATTGCCGCCGCGGGTAAGCTAACAGCACCAAACGGTAAAGTGATGGATTTGGGTAAGGGCTGGTCGGCAAGAGTAGATAGCAAAAACACTATGGATGAGCATATGCATGTATATGGCGAAAATAAATCCAATGGTTGGTATGCTCAAAATTCAGATGGTTCACCGCATGACAAAAATAAAAATGGGCCTAATTCTGGGCCTCCAAGTTCAATCAAGAAAATATTAAAGCAAAAAACTGGTTGGGACTGGGATGCAAAAGAAGCCAACTTTAAAAAATACAATATAGACTTAAGTGAAGATCCATATAATCAAATACTGTTTTTTCCGATGCCCATTAGTCCATTTGTTGGGGTGCAGGAGCCAAGTATAGTAACATATCGGATTCCAGCTATGGTTGGATAATTAAAGGGGACATAATATGAAATATTTTACTAACGAATTCTACGATTCCATTGATAATGCTGAGGATAGAAGGGACCTCTACTCCCTTCAATGTAAAATGTACTGGGATGATTTTGACAGCTGTTCATCTAGATTACCCAAGCCCTTCGTAAAATATTATAAGAAATTTGGATTCCATGATGATATTCTTAATAATCTTCAATTGGTAAAGCGCCGAACAAAAAATCGAGTACACATAGATGTTATTACACAATTCAATAACGCAGGACGGACATACGAAATTCATTATTATGATGTTATAAAATTTGAGTCATCAATAGATGGAAATCATTACGCCGAGATTGGAGATTATTTAGATGGTGAGATACTATCAGTGGATGATCATTACTTATCTCACGAATTTGGCTTTTACAGTGATCCTGGCAAAATACTTATTCATTTCCAAAAGTTATCATTTAAAGAGATTACATAGAATCGTAAATAAGGGAAAATTTGTAAGCATGTCCAGATCCAACACTATTTAATCTTAGATTTTTCTGCTGGGACATTGAACTGAATTCAGTATTGGCAATGCATCAGAAATTTTTTCGCTCAATCACATTTTTTGCTCGTACCGATAATGTTTCAATGCCAAATTATTTGCTTAGCACCCGTTCAATCGAAAGGGTGCTTTTTTAATACCATTTTTAAGGAGGAAAAAAGTATGTCAAGTACAGCAGCATTCATTATCTCCATGTGCGCTGTGGGCGCAATTGTTATTATTTTCATCGTAGATGCCTGGAGGGGAAACCTCAACATCAAATCCCGAACAGTCGGGGACGGCCAATATGGTAACGCACGTTGGGCGACACAGCAGGAGATTAATGAAACGTATCACGTTATTGCATTCGAGCCGAAGAAATGGCGCACAGGGAAAAGCTTGCCACAGCTTCAAGGGGCAACTGTCTTAGGATATCTCGGCCGGTTGGGGCATGTTAGTACCCGCATTGATACATCGGACAACCACACGATGCTGATCAGCACCACCGGCGGCGGCAAGACAACATTTTTCCTATATCCGAATCTTGAAATGACTTGTGCCTGCGGTTTCAGTTTTCTTGCAACGGATACAAAAGGGGACGTGTTCCGTGACTATGCAGGAATCGCTCAAAAATATTACGGATATACCCCGTATGTCATCGATCTTCGCAATCCCACCCGGAGCCACGGATTCAATTTACTCCATTTGGTAAACAAGTACATTGACCTGTATAAAAAGACAGGGAACTTGTCTGACAAAGCGCGCGCAGAACGTTATGCCAAGATTACCGCGAAGACCATAGTTCGGGTGCAAGGCTTTGATGGCGGCGGGCAAAACTCTTTTTTCTATGATGCCGCGGAGGGACTAATTTCCTCAACGATCCTTCTCGTCTCTGAATTCTGTGGTAAAGGGGAACGCCACATCGTCAGCGTCTTTAAAATTGTACAGGAGCTTCTGCAGACAAAAACGCAGGGCGTGCCAAAAGACAGCAAAGTTAAGCCTAAAAACGAGTATCAAAAACTTATAGAGCTACTCCCTGCGGAGCATAAAGCAAGGTGGCTTGCCGGGGCGGCTCTCAATACAGCTGAATCCAGTATGCACAGTGTCATGAGTACGGCCATGAGCCGCCTGCTCTCGTTTATCGACTCAGAGTTGGAGCAGATTTTGTGTTTTGAAAGCGACGTCGACGCTGAACAGTTTTGTAACGGAAAGACGGCTGTGTTTATCGTCTTTCCGGAAGAGGATAATACAAAGCATTTCCTTGTATCGCTGTTTGTATCGCAGCTCTACAATGAGGCTTTGGTTGTTGCCAATCAGGATGGTAAGAACAAACTGGACAAGCGTGTCATCTTCTATCTTGATGAATACGGTACGCTCCCTAAATTTGATAACGCGGAAGATATGTTTACAGCCGGACGTTCAAGAAACATCTTCCTATTCCCCATGCTTCAGTCCCTTGCACAGCTCACGAAAAATTACGGCCGGGAAGGTGCTGAAATTATTTCTGATTGCTGTCAGAACTCCGTCTTTGGCGGTCTTGCACCGCTTTCCAAGAGCGCGGAGGATTTATCACGCGCACTCGGCAATCAGACGGTTCAGTCCGGCAGCGTATCGCACAGTGGCGGGATGGATCGCAGCAATTCATCCCGCAGCCTGCAAATGATACAACGGCCGCTATTAACAGCCGATGAAATTAAAACTCTGGCACAAAACAAATGGATTCTCATGAAGTCACGCTCTCATCCCATGATAACGACGATGAAGCGGTATAACGAATGGGGCATCGAGTTGGATTGTCCTTTTCAAATGAAGGAAAACAGCGCAAGAAAAGTGAAGTACGCTGATAAGGACAGACTTATAATGGCGGTTATGATGAAGTATCCCCCAAAACAGGTACTTGCCGAATTCAACATTGATGAGCTGGAAGAACCCCCGGCAAGATCAAGCAATCGCCCACTCCCCCTTCAGGATGACTTAATCTAATTATAAAAGTACATAGACCAATGACAAAGAACCGGAAGTTAACAGCTTCCGGTTCTTTGTGCTTATTTTTAAAATGATGTGGAGGATTATCAATGGAGCAGTTCTATTTATGCAGCTCAGAAATTTTAGGCCTATCAAAATCAACAGTGAAAGTATACAGCTTTCTTCGTATGGTAAGCAATCAGGTTACAAATGCAAGTTTTTACAAAAAGAGAAACATTGCCGCTCAGTGCCATGTCAGTGAATCAACAGTTGTACGGGCCATACGGGAATTGTGTGAAAAGGGTTTACTTGAGATACGAAAAAGATTTTTGAGCAATAGACAGCAAACATCGAACCTTTACATATTACTGGATACCCAGCAACTCAATTCGGGCTCTACAGCGTCTAATAAGGGTACAAAAGGAACACAGCCATTAGTCTGCGCCAAACCTACTAAAGAGCCTGTAGCGGAATCTCAGCCCAAAATGCGCCTATTCAAATGTAAATCTTCTATATTCCAAACCAATTTGAAACCAAATGAAGTTAAAATATATTCTTATCTTTCTTTTCGCGCTGGCAAGGATGGCCAATGCTTGCCATGCAAAAAGGATATTGCAGCTGATTGCAGGATCAGCGTGTCAACTGTTTCACGTGCTGTGAGAAAACTGTGCAATGCTGGGCTTCTTGAAGTTAGATCTCAGACACGCATGGAAACCTGCGGCAACAATGGAACAAGTGTGAATTTGTATATTCTCAAAGAAAACACTCCCGGCACACCAACTAATGACCCGAAAAAACAGGTCTGAAAAATGTCCTTATTTCTGTTCTTTTGCATCTTTTGACACCCTCCCCCATGTCACCGGTGACATCCCAAAGAACTATGTCCAGAAAGAAGGTTACGTTAAAGCAGAGAAAAGAAGATTTAAGCTCTAAGTTAGCTAAGAGAATACTACTGCATAAACATAAATTTCGTGCATGGAGAGAAATTCTCCTTGCAAAAGCTGATGATGGATGACTCACGGTTAAGTACGATGCACTCATGAAACAAATAAATCTGATAAATTGGCCATTTTTTCTCTGCTTTAAATGCCCTAAATAAAACTAAGGAGTTATTAAAATGAATATGAAAAGAATTATCGGTATGCCGGCAATTGTTTCAGCAAGGAACCGGATTGTGATAGACAAGAGTTTTCGCAAGCTCTTTAACATACAGGAGAATGGATCTGTGCTTATGCAGCGTGAAAAGTCCCTAATTCGCATTAAACCTGCAGATAAGTCATCCCGCCTTGAGGCAAAAGAAATTAGCAATGGCCGCTTTAATCTGCCTACAGATTGGGCGACGGAAAACAAGGTGTGCATCGGGGACTACGTATACCTTTTGGCAACAACGGAAGGTATTCTCATTTGTCCGAAAAACATGGAATTTTTGAGCTTCGGGGAGGTGTGTCCTAAGTGAGAATTTTAGGCAGCCCTTTAAAAATATCTTCGTTGAAGGTAATTTACTTCCCAAAGCTTTACTTAGAATACTTTGGAATAGATACCCGTAACGATATCGTAATTCGGGAAAATCACGAAGATTATTTCATCTACCGGCCCCATACAGAACGTCCATTGGCGGACAACGAAGAAAAGATCGTTGTCCGGGCTTGCAGCACTTACATACCCGCCGAGTTTGTTCACAGGAACCGGCTGCTGCCCGGGAAAGATTCATTGTACCTCATTGGAATTGGTGACGGACTTAAGGTCAGCGTTAGTAAGCAGGTTCTATAATTTGGTCAAAATCCAAATCACCAAGAAGAGCAAAAAAAAGCGGACGTGCGTCCGCTTTTCAATGCTGATTACATCTCTATTCTAATTCCATTGTCATTTCATTCTCATGGGCTTGAAGCTGTTCGATAGCCTGATTAAACCTATTCAGCTGCACCTCTTCAAGTCCAGCAATCAGGTCAGTAAACGGATGCAGATCATTGTCAACTGCGTAACTTTCAAGTGTATTAAAATATTCCAATCTGCTTTCTTTTGGAATCGAAACAGGCAGGAAACCATGCGCCATAAGCTGAAAGTTCATGATGAGCCTTGATGTTCTGCCATTGCCATCAATAAAGGGGTGTATTCTAACAAACTCAGCGTGCGTCCATGCTGCCAGTTCTATGGGATTATCATTCGCTTTAATACTCAAATCAGCATAAAAATCTTTAATTTGGCGGTACGCATCGTTTGGGGTCGGAGGTGTGTGCCGGGCACCGGAAATATAAACGTCAACGCTCCTGTAAATTCCACCCGGTATTATATTCTCCATAAGCAGTGCATGTATATTTTTGATAACCGTTTCACTCAGAGCTTCATCTTTGGATACACAATCCTTTACATACGAAAAAGCTTTATCGTGATTTACAACTTCGTATATTTCACGCAGTTCTTTACCACCGATTGACAGCTTATCCTCAAGTACTAACTTAGTTTCCATAAGTGTGAGTGTATTACCCTCAATCGCGGTTGAGTTGTGCGTATAGTCAATTTCAAAGGCTTTGTTGTAGTTATCAATGACGCTGTCTGGCAATATGTCCTTATTTGACTGATAATAGTTCTTTTGCTCGTTAAGCTTGCTAAGGTTCATAAAATCACCCCTTCAATTGTTGTAACACACTTAGTTATTTATTTTCTGCTTTCATGTCCTTGTCAATAAGATACACTATATATGCATTTAAACTCTTATGACCGTTATCTTTTGCAAAGGCAGTTATTTTATCTTTATCGCCTTTTTGTACGCGTACTTTGATATCATCTAATTTTTCAAGATGTTTTTTATTTGCTTTTAGTTGTGCTGGCGTGGCCATGTTTTTATCACCTCCGTTTGATTCTAACATATTCAAGAATATGTGTACATATATAATTTGCATAATTATATGGGTACATGTTTGTTATATCTTCCAATTGATATATATGGGTACATATACTATAATGAATACATGAGATAAAGCAAAGGAGATAAAACGAAATGCTAACAGTCAAATGCATCTATTTCTTAAAACGCTTAATCATAACGGCATTGGCGTTCCTGATGATGGCGTTGATAGAAAGTGCTCCGGTGTTCCCGTTATTCTACACCGCCGTTTGTGTAGTCAGCAGCTGCGTAATTCGTATGCTTTGGAACTCCATTCTTAAAGATGAAGCAAAACAAAAAAAGCGGACGCGCGTCCGCTTTTCAAACCGGTGCGATCGGGAAGACCATCGCGAAAAAGCGGCCTAAAGAAGCGTACTTACCAACAGAGAATTTTATTGAACCAAAAGGGGGAGCTAAGATGAAAGCCATAAAAAAACTTCGCCGTTATGTTATCGTCTCTTTATCCCAACGAGATAAAGAGCAGCACAACACTACATCTGATTACGCTGCATCCTCAAGGATGAGATGGAGTTTCCCGCTCATTTACGTGAATTGGACATGGAATGCGGTTCATTACAAGAGGCTATTGATTTCGTAGGTTAAATAAAAAAAGCGGACGCACGTCCGCTTTTCAAACAAATCATATTCGGAAAATAAAATTATCCTTGACAATCTACAATTAACTGGTATATAATTCCAACTGATGAAAATTGAAAATATCTGTGAATTTCGGATGTTTTGATACCATACAAGATATGATATATGCACGACGAACTACCGGAGTAAACTAAAAAGCTAAGAGGTGATAAGATACGTTAATTGTAAAGTGCTCAATATGTGGAAAGGAATTTGAAGCACCCCAAAAAATTTGTAAATATTGTTCCACTGAATGTGCAAAGAAAGCTCGCCTGTTGCGAAATAAAAAATGGCGTGGAAATCATCCAGACCAATTCAGAGGTTATGTAAAAGTAAACAATAAAATTTATCGTAAAAGACATCCCGACAAAATAAAAAATATAAGTAAAAAATATTACGAAAAGAATAAAGAGAAAATCAATGAAAAGCAGCGTAATAGACTAAAGGCTAAATCTGTTAAAGAGTCAACTAAAATATGCCCAATGTGTGGCAAAGAATTTATAACGGAATCCAAAAGAAGAAAATATTGCGATTCTTGTGTCCATTTGCGGCATAATGCACAAGCAAGAAGTTACATGAAAGAGAAATATACTCAATTAATTAAACGTGCTCTTGGTAGCACTAATTATTGCAAAGAATGTGGCAAGCCTTATGTTGTAGAACATCATAAACAAAAATATTGTTTAGAATGCCAGGCAAAACGTATAGGCAAATAATAAGCCGGAACCAGTTCAGTTTCACTTTCTGAGAAAATAATAAAAATAGGTTGATTTTTTTTGTTCATTGGTATATACTTCCAATTGTGGACTATAGAAAAAGCGTCCACAGGCAACCAACTGTCAGGAAAACAGTTAGCTGCCATTCGCCATAAGGGTACTGAAGACCACTTATGACTTGTGAACGCCGTTTATGCGTTGTTATTTTAGCACGCATTTCGGATACATGTCAAGAGTCTGTACCTTTATGTTGCGATGAGGGTGCAGACTTTATTTGTTCACAATTCTCTGCACAATGATAATCATTGTGTGCCTCATAATGTAACTGCTTGCAATTACTGCCTGAGACTGGCGAACCTTGACAACTTAGTAAGTCAAGACCAACATTTGAACTACTACTTCAAATGCTCGTGTTATCTTGCTAAACTATAGTGGAACACAAAGCTTTACTTGTTTGGGGTGGAAACATGAGAACGCACATAGCCAGCACAGTCGCCTTTGCGATAAACTGTATGCTGTTTGTTCAATCAATTTAATATTCGGCAGATTGAAATTGCGATAATCCAAACTTGAAAACTATGATACTTCTGTCCGGCCAACGTCACTGTATTGGGGGCAGCTTCCAGAGAACCTGGAGGGGGAAGAAACTATTCCCATGAGATTGTCTTGCCAACAATCCTTTGTAAGTACACATTTATATTTGATAGCATGGTTCAGTTACTATGTTATCAAATAATTATGTATTTAGCATGTCTAATTATGTAGTTATTTGATAACAGGAATGGATAAAAACTTTATATTATAAAATGTTGCGATAACAACAATGGTACTGCTATTCGATAAAAATGGGAAAGAGATAAAATCTCTTTCCCACTAATACCAATTAGATTAGTGGTGGACACAAGGGGACTCGAACCCATGACCT
>DAMDEB010000147.1:6563-9070 GCA_032090075.1 Caproiciproducens sp. | reverse complement strand
CAATTCAAGTCGAATAACCTTAAAAAAGTTGTTTAGTTTTCTGTTGACAATCCAAGCTGCTCATTATTGCTATTAAGGTCAGTTGCCCCAACCGCGTGGTTTAGCCATTGTTTCATGCTCTTGGCCCTATATTTCAATTATATAAACAACATAAAGTAATGGACTAAATTACCATATTTTAATACATTATATCCCTAAATTTCTTATAATTCAATTCTTTTAGCACTTTATTAATCATTGCTTGAAATATGAATCCAATACCACCTCCTCCCCATAAAAAGTCTAAGCTTCTTCTACTGCAAAATCATCTTCCAATTCACATTTTTCCTCATTTACTTCATCCAAAGCATTTTCATCTAAAATAACCTCCTCCTGTTTTTGAAGCTCCTTAAATTCCAAGGTTGTATTGATTTCGCTTTGCCGTGCCGCATACTCGGCCAAACGCTGCTCATATTCAAAGGGCTTGGTTATTTCTTCTTTTGCTTCTTCAAGCTGCCGTTCAAAATTGGTAAGCTCACTTTTTTCATCGGCAAGCAGCTTTGCAATCTGTCCGCAGCGTTTTCAATGCGGGTAATCGCCCCCAGCTCGGACGAACCAAGGTCGCCACGATAGGTGTGCGCGCCTTTGAGCGTGAACTTGAGAGAATCAAAGGCTCCATGCTCCAGCGAAAGAGCCATGCCGCGATATTCGCCTACGGGTAACGGCGTATCTTTGTCCTTCCAGTCATCCAGCCGGGATAAAAGCATCAAGCGTTCACCGGCAGGGACACGCTCGTCAAAAGTCCTTCCATCAATGGTGATCATAAAGTCCTTCCCCTCTATATTCCGCAGAAGCTCCAAATCCACACTGATTTTTTCAATGTTGTCCCTGTGCCGTGAGATGCTTTCAGGATAATAACAGCTGATGTTGCGTTCAAGGGTAGCATGTTCATTCTGCCAGCTTCCCCGCAGCAGCTTTAAACGGGCAACTTCATTGTCCACCTCCATTTTTTCCGCAAGCATGGGGTTATCGGTGGCAATCGCCTTGACCTCGGCGGCGGTAAGCACGGTTTCATCCATATCCTCGCAGGAACGGGCGATGCTCTTTCCGCTCATGACTTGCGTGATATACCGCAGTTTCTGTTCCTGAATCTGCCACAGGTACGAATCAAAAGTTCCTTTTGTCACGTACCTGCGGATGCTGACAACCGGATTATCATTGCCCTGACGGAGTATTCTGCCGGATCGCTGCGTTAAATCCGATGGTTTCCAGGGGCAATCCAAATCACTGGTGCAAATCAGTTTATCCTGCACATTAACACCTGTACCGAGTTTAGAGGTGCTTCCTAAAATGATACGGATTTCACCCTGCCGCACCTTTTCAAACATGGTGTCGCGCTGTGCCTCAGTCTTTGCGTCATGCACAAAGGCAATCTCATTTTCCGGTACGCCTTTTTCCATCAGTACGCGTTTGAATTCATCGTACACATTGAATTTTCCGGGCTTCGGTGTGCCGGAATCGCAGAATACAAGCTGTGTCAGCCGTTTTTCCTCTGTTTCCTCCCATGTTGCATAAGCGTCTTCAATACAGCGGTTCAGTTTAGTATTCGGGTCATTAGGAGCATCCTCATACACAAGGCGGGGATCAATCGCCATCAGCCGGGCTTCGCCGGTAAGCTTTAACATGTTATCTACGCTTGGTTCAACCTCACGGCTGCGAATTTTTTCAGCCCGTTCCACGAAGCTGTCCATAATCATCTTCTGATAAGGAGTCGCTTCCACGGCAATGACAGTCGGCTTGCCACCCTCTATTTCAGGCGTGGGCAAGTCAAGCATATCGGCAGTCTGAATATCTGCAACCAGCTTAAACATCGACATCAGTTCGGGAATATTATGAAACTTTGCAAACCGCTGGCGCATCCGGTAGCCGTTTCCCTCCGGCGTAATTTCCAGTGAGGAAATGATTTCGCCAAAGTTAGCCGCCCAATTGTCAAAATAGGATAAGCCAATCCGTGCCAGTTCCTGCGGCTGCAAAAACCGCTGCATGACAAACATTTCGCTCATGCTGTTGGAGATGGGCGTTCCCGTGGCAAATCCTTTTCATTCTGTTCAAGCTGGCGGTTTACTTCTTCCAGACGGGTTTGTGCAGCAGCATAATCCTCGTTAGGAATGGAATACGTCACAGCTTCCTTAAATGCAGTGCCGTCCTCCGTTGTCATGCCCCATTTGATTTCTGTGTTCGGAAACTGATCTTGCAGATAGCGGATCATCTTCGTTCCGATTCCCTGACGGCGGTATTGTTCCAAAACCTCAATGTTGTCGATATACGGCGCGTTCTGATATACGCTGTAAGAAATCATGCCAACGGTCAAATCGTCCTGAACCGCTTGCAGCCGCATATCAATCTGCCCGTTGTGGGCGTCCAACGATTCATCCAGTATGATGATTTGTAAAAGAATATCGGAAGGTTCTTCTTGAGTAGGAGGTATCGATAGCTCTTCGGCAAGGGTATCCAAATAACTCCCATCA
>DAMDEB010000147.1:3099-6553 GCA_032090075.1 Caproiciproducens sp. | reverse complement strand
TCATCAATGAGCCTGCGGACTGCGGCGGCAGCTTTTACCCATGTGACATGAGTTTCCTGCTGTTCTCCGTTTTCATCCGTCCAGTCGTAGGAAATTCCATTCGAGCCAAAATTGACAAAATGAATACTATTCTGATTTACTGTTCCACCACCGATCCCATATTCTTTTTTCAAAAAAGAAGCGAAAGCAGAACCGGTGGGATTGGTTTGTGCAAATTCATAAATACGCTGCTTGCCGCCGGCAAAAGTTGTGCCTCGCTCTCCCATCAAAAATTCAAGTTGCCCATCCTCTTTGCTTTTTGGCGTAATGCCAAATAGGGTAAGCTGTTCATTGGCAACGGCGGTAACGGCCGGTTTCTCTTGCTTCTGCTCTGTCTGCTCGGTGAGGTCAATTTCCACATCCTCGTCATTTTGCAGGGCAACCGCACGGACTGGCTCATATCCCTGATTTTCTATATTATGCAGCCAGTCCGATAAGAAAGAATTGAGGTCTTTTTGCAATTTGGCATTCACGCTGGTTCCGGCGTAAACTTCCTGATAAATACCCATGCTGCTGAGTTCATAGGAAACCGCCTGTATCGTTTCCTCATCCGTATTAAGCTCAATCACCATATCGGGATCGCGCATCAGGTCGCCGTTCTGCGTAAAGGTGTGCATGATACTGACCTGATTGCCGCCGAGCCGTTCCACCGATAAAGGCTCAAAGCCTTTCGATTCAAGCCGTAAATAACTGTATTCTCCACTAACAATCTGAGGAAACAGCCGGGCAAAGATTCCGTAGTTACGGTGAACGATGGTATTTTTTCGTTCGGCTTTCGGCTGTCCCATCCGCTCAATCTTTGCATCTAATTTTACAAAAATCGTGTAGGTTTTCTCAAACACATAATCCAAAAGGCGTTCCCGGAAACCTGAATCAGCGGTATAAACCTGATGAAAATGAGCATTTTCACTCACCGGCAGGGAGTTAAGAATTCTGTCAACGGCAGCAACACACTCAATCCTTGCTTTCTGACCGTCTGCAAAACCCTTACGGGCATCGAGATAGGCTTCATCAAACAGCACACGGCTGACAAAGAGCGGGAAATATTCAAGAAATACATCGTCAGCGTTAGGACTGTCAAACAGCTTTCCCTCCTCATCCTCCATTGCGTCAGCTTGTTGAAAGACGGAGACTGTTTCCAGCACTGCGCCAAGCTCCATATCCTCAAGCGCCTGTGCTTTCGCGGCTAAAGTGTTTTCTGCTTCATGCACTGAAGCCTTCTGATAATCCGGAACGTCCATTTCCTGAACCTCATCGGGAATATTGAAATCCCCGATGAGATCCGGCTCCTGTTCGGGAAACTCCGGGTAATCGCCATCCTTCATCATCGCTTCTATGATATTGGCTATCGTGAACCAGGGCATATAGGTATAACCATTGTCAAAGTAAAAGGACATTCCATCTGTTCCATGAAGCTGTGTACGATACAACACATCGTCCTGATATTCCATATCGCCGTAGGCACTGTAAATCACGCTCAGTGATTCCGCTTTTTGTTCCAGAGTGAGACCGCCCTGCGCAAACAATCCCCAAATCGCTCGATACATTTCAGGCGGGTACATATCTGTGCTTGTCAGGATACGCTCGTAATAACGGCGTATTTCTTCATCCGTAAGCTCCGATTGTTCTGGCTGATTTTCAGCTACAGCCTTATCGTTGGCCGAAACGCCTTCCTCAAAGGGACGCGGAATCAGGGTATCAGACATCCGATCCTGCCAGCGTGACTGTATATCAGGCATATACGGCACAAAAAAAGAGCCATCTTTCGATGACTCTTTCTCCATATTTTCGACAGGCGAGGAACTTACCTCGGTTTCAGTACCAGCTCGTGGAGGACGATTTCCTCCGCCGATCTCCGCAGACTGTTCAGATGGCGTGTCCTCTCCAGCGTATCCTCGGTATCCGGCATTGGCTCCTTCCCCAGCATCTGCTGTGTGATGGCTTCGATCTTCTCTAAGGCTTCCGTGTTGACCCTGTGCATTTTCTCCATCAGAGTGCCATCCATTTTCAAAGTCATAAACCGCTGCGGATGGTTTCCCTTGAGGTATTCCATCGCCATCCTGCCGTACCGGCCGAGGGGCTGATCGCTCTCCCTGTCGTTGGAAATTTGAATGTCCGGGAGCATTACTCCGTCTTTCTCGGTATAAGTCAGTTCCACCAATGGCTTTTTCATGATTTTCCGTCCTTTCCTTATTTATGATTCGTATGGTTCGTTCCATTTCAAGAAGGATATTCTTTGAGATTGCAGTCACAGCATTGCCAAGCCGCCCTACGAGCGGAAGCGTGTTAAAATGGCTGATCGTTGCCATACCGTTCCCCACAGGCAATTCATCGTCTGGAAGATAACAGCGTTTTCCAATAAAGTATGTCACACTGTCCGTAAGCAGTTCTATGAACTGCGCTTCAAACCCACCTTCGGGAAGCTCTGAAAATAAGTGGCCGTCAATGTCGGCGCTCAAATCCTGCAAATAGGTTTCATAATGATCCGCAGCCGTCTCGGCAGAGAGGGCGTACAGCAACTCGTTAAAATTCTTAACTTCAAAACCGTGGGAGACGGTAAGACGCTGTACGATTTCCACTTTCATATTCTCTGCGAGCCGCCAGTTGGTTCGGTTGATTTCTCTGCCGTTGGTTTGAGAGATATCAAAAAAATATTTCAGCGTCAGCTTTGCATTTTCATACTCACAGACCGCCAAGCCTTTTTCATTTTTATTGACATATCGGCCAACCTGATTCCATTGCTTGGTGGTGGCAAGCATCGTAACGTCAGGATTTTGGGCATATACCAGCAGGATATTATCAAACGGATGCTTAAAAAACTGCGCTCCGAAAGACAGGTAATCGCGCCAGTTGCTTTCATTTCGGGTAATGTGCGGAGCAATGGTTTCATAGATCGTCCGCAGCCTTTCATCCTTTCTCAACTTATCACCTCCAAGTCATGGCTTGATTTTCTTGTATCAGCGGTCAGACGGCCACTTTTCTTTCATCGGGATCAAAGGCAGTCTTTCGTAAACCTGCCCACTCCGGTGCATGATTGATGATTTCCTGAATAGAACCGATGGTCAGGGAGTTTGAGGACACTCCGATATTGAAATGTTCCTCGGTACACTCCGCACATTCAAATATCTTGAAGAAATTCGCCGTAAAAACAATCACCTGATACTGCGTCGAAATGATGCTTTTATCCTTGTACGGGGTTGATCTAAAACAGGTGACTGAAATAATTTCATAACTGCCAAACCATTTTTCATAGTCGCTAATCTTTTCTTCTACTGTTTTTTGGAGAACCACAGGGCAATCCGATAATTTGATATTCATGCTATTCGGCTCCTTCCTCTGATTTGTGGGAAAAATATGCTTCCAGTGCTTCATCAATGACACGCTCTATCTCACTTGGTTTGGTATCGGTGGGGAA
>DAMDEB010000147.1:2625-3089 GCA_032090075.1 Caproiciproducens sp. | reverse complement strand
ATCTTGTGCTTGATTTTCACAGGCGGTGGGGCAACACTTTTAGGCTTTTTGTTTTTTTCACCGGAAAGGATTTGATAGATAAGCTCGTTGTTTAGCCTACCTGCATATTCTCGAAGCATAGTGGTCTTATTCGGATCAACCCTAAATTCATTTTTCGCAATAACCGCTTCCACCATCTGCTGTTCATTCTCAGAAAGGTAGGACAGACCGACTGCCACGACAAGGGTAAGCTCTCCATTGTCCAAGCCGAGCTTCAAGACAGAAATCAGTTTATCCACCCTGACGTAATTTGCTACAGCACGTCCTTTCAGATCATAATCGGCACCTACTTTTTCTCTGTTTAGTAACTTATGGCACTGAGTGCCATAAGTTGATTTTTCATTGATATACTGTGGGTTTTCGAGTAACTTAAGCTCTGTAATAATGTCATTCCGTTTGCCCTGACTGAACATTTTTGAGTATCG
>DAMDEB010000147.1:1908-2615 GCA_032090075.1 Caproiciproducens sp. | reverse complement strand
AGCATATCCGCAAAGGATCGCTGCAGGACATTGGTTTCCACCACGTAAATCCAGGCTTCTTCATCCGAAAGATTTTCCTTAACGATGCAGGGAAGCTCTTCACACCCTCCGATATGGGCGGCGTTCATGCGGTTGTGGCCGGACAGCATTTCATATTCACAGCCATTTTCGTCCGGCTCAATCTTGCGGACAATAGCAGGGATTAGTACCCCGTTGGTCCTTATGCTTTCCCCCATATCGTCAAGCCGTTCCCCGTCATAAAGTCGGAATGGGTGATTTCTGAACATACGGATTTTAGCGATAGGTAAGATAGTGATGCCGTCTTCCTGTTCCGTGGTTTTCGTCTCTTTATGCTGTTCCGTAAATTCAGCGTCCAACCGGAGAAGATCATCGATAGACTTGATCTTGGGGTTAATTTTAGGCATCTGCGATCACCTCCCTCGCCAGTTCCATATATGCCTGCCCCGCAGGGCATTTCTTATCGTACTCCAAAACACTCAACCCGCAGCAGTTGGCTTCACCAACCTTAACCGTGGTGGGGATTTGGCTGTCAAATATCCTCATACCGCTGCGGTAAGCCGCATCCACCTGACTGCTGATCTCCTTATACAGGTTGGTACGCTTATCGCACATGGTAAGCAGGATCCCACCAAACTGAATTTTTGGATTTAGACGGCGCTTGATTTTCAGGATAGTTTTGGTAAGCT
>DAMDEB010000147.1:0-1826 GCA_032090075.1 Caproiciproducens sp. | reverse complement strand
GAGGGTTGACAGGAATCATTACCTCGTCTGCCGATGTCAGAGCACTGATGGTCAGCGTACCAAGGGACGGGCAGGTATCTACCAAGATGTAATCATAATCCTCACGCAAAGAATCCAACAGGTTGGAAAGCAGATGTTCGCTTCCCATTTCGAGCCGCAGATTAGCATCAACTACCGACAGCTGTATGCTTGAGGGAATCAGGTCAACCTTTCCTATGGAACGGATAAATTTTCCCTTCGGAGGAAGTTCCACATCATCAAGCATTTTGGTCATGAGGGTTGCTGTGGTATGGTCAAGTTCGTTTGGATTTTCAATACCGAAACAGGTGGTGAGGTTGAACTGAGGGTCAAAGTCCACGGCAAGGACGCGCTTTCCCAATTCCGTGAGGGAATGGGAAAGATTGCGGACCGTGCTCGTTTTTGCAACGCCCCCTTTTTGATTTGCGACCACAATGATTTTGCACATTTCTCCAAGCCCCCCTCATATTTTCACTTTCAACTTTTTGCAATATTTGGCATAATCAGTACTCATAACATAGTCAACTATGTACGTTTTTGGAATAAAATAGGTATAACGAATCATAAAATGTTGAACACGATCGGAACGTATCAGTTTTCTTGCTGTACTTTCGGAAATACCGCCGAGCATTTTTCGGAATTGGCTAATCGTGACCAAATCGGGATATGAGCGAAACAGGGTTTCATAATACTTTCTGTTTTTTGTTTGCACAGTCATCGGCTCCTAATTAAAATTTGTCAATGGCAGGTGATGGCTGTTAAAATCATAAAATTTGGACGGGATGTTGATTGATTCATATTACACTCCATGATTTAGGGAGCATCCCCTATACATCCCTTAAACGTGCAAAATAAAACGCAAAACGCATTTTTTCAGGAAGCGGGATATCATCTGAATTTCTCACATAAAAAAGCTGCAAACCCAGATTGTGACTGGGTTTGCAGCGTCTCTATCTTCCTGTAGAATCCTCAAGATTCTCTTTGGTTCTCAATAGGGTCAACGACTCAAAATCCATTGGTAGCGATATCGTGTCGGTTCGAGTCCGACCACCGGTACCAAAAAGCAGTTCGACCCGTTGGGTCGGGCTGCTTTTTTGCATTGTGCGGGCCCACAGCGAGAACCGCGGTTCAGGTCGAGAGAAACAGCTTGAAAATGTACTCATAAAATAAACGGAGAGATGCGCGGAACGCGGGTTCAGCGTGCCAACACCCAAGTCTGACCACCGGTACCAAAAGACCCACGAAGAAATAATTCTTCGTGGGTCTTTTCTATTACAGCTACTTTTAGGCAGAATGTTATATTTACCCTTTTCCAAAACTTCCTTCACTTAAACGCTTCTCTGCTAATCAATGCTGGTGCAGATATACTAAACTTCAAAAAGGCATAAAAATTGCAGGCACTCGAAATGAAATGAAGGTCAAAGGGCGTCCGCATTTTCTATTGATTGCCACGGTCAAATCGGTTTCTATGATAAAGTAACCGCCTTGAAACCCGAATTACATCTAGGTTTCAAGGCGGTTTTTGAGAAGAAGAGAATCGAATCCTTAACACTTATGGATCAATTACGGAAAATCACCAAGGAATACTTTTATGAATGGCCGGAAAAGGCAAGGGAGAAACGGGGACTGTGTTTGAAATGTGTCATGATGGCTGTTTCGTCCTTATTGCTTCGATTTCCGCGAACTCTTCGGAATGATTTATTTGGTATAATCATAAAATCCCTTGCCGGTTTTTCTACCTAACAATCCGCCACGAACCATCTTTCTGAGTAAAGGATGCGGACGGTATTTGCTATCCCCGGTTTCAG
>DAMDEB010000146.1:5244-9078 GCA_032090075.1 Caproiciproducens sp. | reverse complement strand
ATGCAGTTTTCGCTCTCTTTCATTCTGCAATGAAATCCGGCCTCCTGTAAGGCAGGTAATAAAGTGGTAATCAGGTTGCGCTTCAGCGAACGTATCGTTTTGCCGCAGATTGCAAACGAACGGTCATTAAAGCAGCAGAGCGCCCATGCCGCGAAGGAAATTCCAAGGCAAAGCGTCTTTCCGCTTCTCACCGCCCCGTCGCAAATAATCGCGTCGCGTGCGCTGAACGGGCTGCCGGGGCACCACCATGAAAGGGCTTGCAGCTGTTTTTTTGAAAATGCTTTAAACTCCATCGCGGTTCTCCTTGAAAGAGAGTGCGCACTCCTGTAATGTGCGGTACAGCGGCAGCGAATCACCGCCTGCCGTATTCAACTCCTCCAGACTTTGCAGCGCCTTGATGCGGTCAAAAAACTTGATTTCCATTCCGCCGCCCTTTGGTCGTTTAATCTCTGCAATATTGTACAAATCCATCTTGTCGAGCGCGGCCAGGTCCGGTTCCTCGGTAAACAGCAGCCGCACCGCGTCCGCGATTCCGCCGTAAGCCAGTCTTTCGTACCCTCTTTTGACACGTCTGCGGGCTTTTTCGCCAATTTCGGTATTGCTTTCCAAAAATCAAACCTCCTTTCATCACACCTTTCTTTACCGCTGAAATTTTCCCAACAGAGGGAAAGTAATGAAATTTATTTAATTTTTTAATTGACAAGTATAAACATCGGTGATATTGTATATACATCATATATACAATATTTTAAATAGTCAGCCCCTCAGCACAATTTGGAGGTGACAATTTGGACATCATCATCAGCAATGCAAACCCCAAGCCGATTTACGAGCAGATAACCTCCCAAATCAAGAACAGCATCATCACCGGCGTGCTCAACCCCGGCGACGCTCTGCCCTCCATGCGTCTTCTGGCAAAAGAGCTGCACATCAGTGTAATCACCACCAAGCGCGCTTATGAGGATTTGGAACGCGAAGGCTTTATCGAAACAGTCACGGGCAAGGGAAGCTATGTCGCGAACAAAAATATGGAGTTTATCCGCGAGGAACAGCTCAGAAAAGCCGAAAGCTTTTTACAGAGCGCGGTGGACGTTGCAAAATCCGGCGGTATTACACACGATGAATTAAGCGAGCTGCTTACTTTGCTTTACAATAACGAATAAAAAACAATTTGCGCATAACGCGTATGGAGGTAGCCATGGAAAATATTATGCAGATTCAGAACCTTAGCAAAACCTATAAGGAATTTAAGCTTAGCAATGTCAGTTTCTCTGTGCCGAGCGGCAGCATCGTCGGCTTTATCGGCGAAAACGGCGCGGGTAAAACCACTACAATCAAGTTGATTTTAAATGAGATTAAGCGTGATTCAGGTTCCGTTAAGATTTTCGGAATGGACAACATCAGGGACGAGCGCAAAATAAAGGAGCAAATCGGCGTTGTATTTGATGAAAGCTATTTTCATAGCGAGTTCAATGCCGGTGATATTTCTAAAATTATGAGCAAAGTGTTCCAAAGTTGGGACAATAACCTTTTCAATCACTACCTAACCGAGTTCAAACTGCCAAAAAATAAAATCATTAAAGAATACTCCAAAGGGATGAAGATGAAGCTGGGCATTGCAAGCGCACTGTCGCACAAACCGCGCCTGCTGATTCTGGACGAAGCGACGAGCGGGCTCGACCCGATTGTACGAAGCGAGATTCTCGATATTTTTCTTGACTTTATACAGGACGAAACCCATTCCGTACTGTTTTCCTCCCACATCACAAGCGACCTTGAAAAGGTGGCCGACTACGTGGTATTTATTCACGAAGGTCAAATTGCTTTTGACCGCTCCAAAGATGAATTGATTTATAACTGCGGCATTTTAAAATGCGGTGCAGCCGATTTCGCCCGGCTTGACAAAAGCGGCTTTGTCCGCTGGCGAAAAGGCGAGTGCGGCTATGAAGTGCTTGTTACCGACAGAGAAGGTGCAAAACGGAAATATCCCAACATGGTAATTGACGCTGCCACCATTGATGAAATTATGCTGCTCTATGTAAAGGGGGAAAAATAATGCTTGGATTAGTTTTAAAAGATTTACTCTGCCTGAAAAAATCCGCCTTGAAAATGGTTGTTATTCTCGGGCTCTACATCGTCATTTTTTCTTCGTCGAATAACCTCGCTTTTTTATGCGCGATGATTATCATGATCTCCACCATGTTCATTCTGAACACCTTTGCTTATGATGAAATGTCAAAGTGGGACTACTACGCGCTGTCACTGCCGGTTACAAAAAAGCAGATTGTCCTTAGCAAATACCTGCTGACTGTGTTGTTTGATTTCATTGGCATTTTAATAACATTGCTGCTATACCTAATAAAGCGTCAGCTAAACTTTGAAGCTGCTTTGAGCATCTGCGCTCTTGCGGCTATCGCACTAACCATGGCAGCGATTCTTCTTCCTCTGCTCTATAAGCTTGGCACGCAAAAAGCCCGAATCTGGATGATTATGATTTTTCTGCTGCCGACCGCCGCTGCTATTCTGCTTGGTAATTTGGGTTTTCACCTAACCGCAGGCATGCCCAGTGAAGGTACAATTGGGCTGCTTGTCATGAGTTCACTTCCGGTTGCATTGCTCCTTTACGCGGGTTCGTACCTTCTGTCCTACAAAGTTTTTCTCGGCAAAGAAATATAAGTATTTTCACAGATTATTTTGAGCATTATAAAAAGGAACGGTTATCCGTTCCTTTTCTGTGTATTTATATAGTATTCAATACTATATAAACTAATTTTTTATAGTACATTTTTGTGGTTATTTCTTTAAAATTATTTACAAAAGCAATGATAATATGGTAAAATAATGCTAATTATTAAAATTTATTATAGTAGTTATAAGGAGTAGCGTATGAGTAACTTTGCCATAGTCACTGATTCCTCCTGCGATTTGTCGGCAAAGATGGCTGATGAACTGGAACTGACAGTGCTTCCTCTCTCGTTTAACCTGTCGGATAAGGAATATCACAACTATCTCGACGGCCGTGAGATGTCTTTTCAGGATTTCTACAGCCATATTCGCAATGGCGAGACCTGCACCACCTCAGCGGTTAACATAGAGGATTTTGCCACAAGAATTGAGCCGATCTTACAGTCCGGCACCGATGTTCTTTGCATTGCTTTTTCAAGCGGATTAAGCAACACCTATAACGCGGCCAAATTAGCGTGCGAAGAACTTGCCCCCAAGTATCCGGAGCGCAAGGTTTACGCGGTGGATACGCTTTGTGCGTCGCTCGGCGAGGGTCTTCTTGTGTATCTTGCCGTTCAGCAGAAACGCAAGGGCAAGAGTATCGACGAGGTGCGCGCCTATCTTGAGGAAAACAAGCTGCACTTGTGCCACTGGTTTACCGTTGAAGATTTGAACCACTTAAAGCGCGGCGGCAGAGTTTCCGCTGCAACCGCTTTAATCGGCACGATGCTAAACATTAAGCCGGTTATGCATGTGGATGACGAGGGGCATTTAATCAATGTGGGCAAGGCGAGGGGCCGTCGCGCTTCCCTTACCGCGTTGGTTGACCATATGGAAGAAACCGCGATTGACCCGGCTTCCCAAGTTGTGTTCATCAGCCACGGTGATTCGCAGAAAGATGCTGATTTTGTTGCTGAGCAGGTCAAAAAACGTCTTGGTGTAAAGACGGTTGTCACAAACTTCGTCGGTCCGGTTATCGGTACCCACTCCGGCCCGGGAACTATGGCTCTGTTCTTTCTTGGAACACACAGATAAATCACACATTACAAGGGCTGCCTCAATACGATTTGAAAGTCGTATTGAGGCAGTTTTGTTTTTGTAATCACAAAA
>DAMDEB010000146.1:287-5234 GCA_032090075.1 Caproiciproducens sp. | reverse complement strand
AAAGCAAATATACCACTTAAATTTGAACGGTAATATGACTTCCAATAATTGCCTGATAGTATTTCAAGGAGTATAATGTAGGAAAACAAAGAAATCGGGGGAATAAGATGCTGATTTATATACAGGCAATTCAAAACGAATCCGACCGCAATCAGGTGGAAGAGATTTATCATAAATATGCAAGCACAATGTTATATACGGCGCAAAGCATTTTAAAGGACAATTATCGCGCGGAAGACGCGGTTTCACAGGCATTTATAAAAATAATTGATAATTTGCAAAAATTTTCATTTGAAAACTGTTACAAAACAAAGGGATTAATCGTTATCATAGTGAAGAATATTTGCTATGATATCTTGAAAAGTGAAAAATACACGAAGTCAGCTTCCGATGATTTAGAAAATGTGCCCGACGTCACTGGAGATATCCCACTTGAACATATGCTCACTGAGGAAGACTATGACAGCGTTCGAGCCTGCTTGAATAATTTGACAGGTACTTTCAAAGATATTTTGCGGTTAAAATATGTTTATGAGTATACCAACACTGATATTGCAAAAATCCTTGGGATTTCAGAAAGCAATGCCCGCATGCGTCTTCACCGGGCAAAGCTCGCGCTCATGCAGGAACTGAAGAAGGAGGAAATCTGTAATGGATAAAGTCAATCTGCGCGGCAAACTGTTTGACACCATTCTTGAATCAGCGGTCAAAGATGACTTTGAACAGGAATTGGAAAAAATGCCTTCTGAGGAAGACCTTGTAAAAGAATACAGTCTTTCCGCCGGACTGCAAGAAAAAATCAATAAGATAATCGCGAACGGCCGCCGTAAAATGAGGCTGCAAAAATTAAGAAGAATCTCCAAAAAAGCAGCAGTCATCATCGCTGTCATCATTCCGGTTACTTTGGCCGGCCTGTTCAGTGTGGAAGCGTCAAGAAACGCTATTTTCAACTCAATTTTGAATTGGCAGTCCGATCATGCGACAATCCATTTTGAGGACAACACCTCCAGTCAGGCGCCGCAGAGCATTCTGACAGACGGCCTTTATAAGGCTGTCTATCTTCCTGACGGTTTTACAGAAGGTAACCCTACAAAAATGGGCACATCAGCCCAGATCGTATATCAGAATAAAGATCAAACCACTATTCTTTTCGACCAAAGTCCCGTGTCAGAGGAAGGAAGCCTTTCTATCGATACGGAACACACCGTTTACAGCGAATTAACAATCAACGGTTACAAAGCTTCCCTGTTCGCGGGAAAAACGTCCAAAGACAACACTGTCCTTGTCTGGCGCAATAAAACGAACAGCTTCACCCTTATTTCGACCATCGATAAGGATGAATTGCTCAAAATTGCGGAGAATATAAAAATTTCAGAAAATTAATAAAATTATTTCAATAATTTTGTTGCAAAACGCGTTTTCAATCGTTGATATAGTATAGCACTAAATCATTAATTGAAAGAAGGATGTATCATGAAAAACAAGATTATTGCTCTGTTACTGTCTGTTCTCCTATTTTCAACCATCAGCGTTTCGTCCTTTTCGGCAAATGCCGCGACTCCGTTGACCGGCGCAGTGAATACTCAAATCACCCCAATGTGGACCAATACCGATTACACACGTGTAGCTCTTGTGTTCACAGGTTCGCGCGCGGACTGCACCGCAATTGTTTACGGAAAAAGCGGCGTAAATAAAATCACAGCCACTGCCACACTCTATCGAATCAGCAGCAGCGGCTCGCTTACCGCTGTTAAAACATGGAGCGGATTAAGCGCTTCCGGAGCTGAACTCACTTTCAACCAGTCTTATTATGTTAGTTCCGGCTACAATTACCGTCTCGCAATCAATGCAAAAGTCTATAAAGGAAGCATTATGGAAAGCATATCTGTCTACGACGATGCTTATTGCGGGTAAAATAAAAAAATATTTAAAAACTTGTTGCAAATTGCGTTTTCAATCGTTATATATGTATGGGGACAAATTCCCCAGTTGGTTCTTAAGGTAAGCCCCCCAAAATCTTACTTACAAGCTACTATTTAACTTACTTACAACTTACCATCTATACAGTGAGCCGGCAGACTACATACTGCCGGCTCGCGCCAATTTAAAAACTGATACCGCTCTCCAATTAAAATGTATATTTTAATTGGAGAGCGGTATCAGACCACATAAAAGTATCCGAAACTGTTTGCCACAGCTTCGGATACTTTCTTATTCTCGTATTTTATTTTGATTGCGTTTCGCCTTTATCTTCAAGCAGCTTCGTCTTTACATCCCTTGTAGTGCCGCTGCTTAAGCTGTAAATGGTCAGCGTCATGGTGTCGCCCGCCTTATGCTTGTTCAGCGCCGCATACAAGTCATCCATGCTGGCAATGGCCTGGCCGTCGGCCTTGGTAATAATATCCCTTACGGCTACGTTTGAGTTTTTAAGGTCACTGTCGGAGCCGATGTTCATAATCATCACGCCAACCGGGTAACCTGTAATTTGTGACTGAGCCTGAGTAATCTCTGTTGCGTTAATGCCCAGACGGCTGCGCCCGCTCACATAGCCATGCGAAACAAGGTCGTCAATAATCGTTTTGGCTTTGCTGATTGGAATTGCAAAACCCATCCCTTCGTAACCGGTTGCGACGATCTTATTGGAGTTAATGCCAACTACCTGACCGTACATGTTGACCAGCGGGCCACCGGAATTACCGGGGTTAATGGCTGCATCGGTCTGAATATAGGTCATGCCGTTGTCACTGTGGGATTCAATCGTACGGTTTAAGGCGGAAACATATCCACCTGTTAAGGAACTGGAGTAGCTCATGCCGCCCGGATTCCCAATGGCAATCACTGCATCGCCAATTTCAAGCTGATCCGCGTTCCCAAAGTCTGCGGCGCTCAGATTGGTCGCGTTAATTTTCAACACGGCTATATCGGAGGTCTTATCATATCCGACAACCGTCGCCGTGTATTCCTTTTTACTGTGAAGAATGACCTTCACCTTATTGGCGCGAGTATAGTTTACCACATGTGCGTTGGTTAAAATATATCCGTCGCTCGTAGCGACAATGCCGGTGCCCTGAATCACGCCGCCCTGCGCGTCTGTGGTGCCGGAAACCGTCGTTTCAACGCCGACCACGCTTTCAACCACTTTTTTATAGACTTGCTTGGCGTTCAGCTCACTGCTGCTTGGCTGCTGCTGAATCTCAATTCCTGCGGCGTTCGGATTTGTACCGTTGCCCTGAATTGCGCCTTCAATTTGTGCCTGGCTGGATGCAGAGCTGCTAACGCTGCTGTTGTCCCCACCGCTGCTCTCACTCGGCTGCGAAGCAGTAACGCCCGGCAAGTTTGCTTTCTGGTCAATTGCGGTCCAAACTCCGAAAATGCAGAATCCAATTGTAAATCCGGCGACAAGAATTCCTAAAATCCACAAAAACACATGCAGACCGGTATTCTTTTTCTTTGGCGGCTTTGGCTGCTGCGGATTTTGCTGCTGATACTGCCCGCCATATTGCTGATAATTCCAGCTTTGTTGTTGTTGCTGCTGATTGTTTTGGTTTTGACCATATGCCCCGTACGGATTGTTATAATTGCCGTATGGATTATTATATTGACCATATGGATTTTGATACTGGCCGTATGGTGAATATGGGTTTTGCGGATTCTGATACTGCTGCTGCTGTGGCTGGCCGTATGGTGGCACCGGCTGTTCCGCGGTTGGCTCCGACGAGGATACATCGCGGTCGCCCGTGCTTTCGCCGGACGGCTCCTTGTTGGGTTCCTGCTGTTCCTGACCTTCGGCGCTTTCGTCCTCCTTGGGCTCGGTCGGCTGTTCGTCCGGCTGTGAAGTGTTCTGGTTGATATCCCACGGGTCTTTCTCCCCGTTATTATTGTTGAATTCGTTGTCACTCATAAGAAATGCCCTCTCTGTTATCTATTTATTCTTTAAGCTGCTCAACAATACCGTCTTTTAATTGGGGCGGTTCATTTTTTAACTTTGGCAGCCAAAATTCAAACTGACAGTACTCATCTTGCACACTGCTGACGTTAATTTCGCCGCCGTGCTGCTTAATGATTGTCCTTACAATATAAAGCCCCAGTCCCATCCCGTTCTTATCCTGACTGCGGGACTTATCGGTTTTGTAGAAGCGGTCGAAAATCAGCGGCAGTTCGTCGGGCGCGATCCCCGCACCGCTGTTTTTGATTGTCACGCTGGTCTTATCCGGCTGGTCGGTGATTTTTATTTCGAGGTATCCGCCTTCGTTGGTAAACTTAACTGCATTTTCAATCAAATTATAAACAACTTGATGAATCATATCCGGGTCACCGTCAACAAATAAGCTTTCGGCATCTTCAAGACCGCGAACTTCAAGCTTTTTGTTTTCGATTGCCTGCTCAAATGATAAAAGTGCAATCAGCACCGTATTGGTAAGGTCAAACCTGCCCGGGCGCAGCTTCAATTCGCCGCTGTCGATTCTGGACAAATCAAGCATCGTGCGTACAAGGCGCGAAAGGCGCTTGACCTCCTGCGAAACAATCTTTAAATAATGACTTTGTTTTTCTGCCGGAATCGTTCCGTCGAGTATGCCGTCGATAAAACCGGCAATCGTGGTCATCGGCGTTTTCAGTTCGTGTGAAACATTTGCGATAAAGTTTCGCCGCACGTTCTCTCCCGATGATAAGGAGCTGGCCATATTATTGAAAGCCACTGCGAGCTGACCGATTTCGTCCTCACTTGTAACCGGTACGCGCACAGAGAAGTTTCCATCACCGAAAGCACGGGCCGCCACTGCCATATTGCGCAGCGGACGCACCAGTTTGTAGGAAAACAGCCATACTGCGCAAAAAGCAGCCATAAAAGCGGCAATTGCAGCCAGCAGAAACACCCGGACAATTTCAGCCCGGAAGACATTGAATGCACGTGCATTATAGGCTGTAAAAACAGTGCCAATCGGGGTT
>DAMDEB010000146.1:0-277 GCA_032090075.1 Caproiciproducens sp. | reverse complement strand
ATAGGGCTGATTGTAAATCCCGCCCAGAGTTCCCTGTTCATTGTATACACCGGAAACCGCTTTTTTAATGATGTCGGCATTTACCCTTTTGGTATCGTTTATTTTGTTGTCGCTGCTGTATGCTGCGATGACAATCTGGCCATCCAGTTTTGTGACGAAAATATCTGCGTCAATATTATCAGCAAACGCTGCGATAAACGCTTTCATACGTTCGGTGTGTATGGTATACACGTTGTTTTCCACCGAAGTTACGCTGTCCGCCGCAATCTCGGCCACA
>DAMDEB010000145.1:5666-9084 GCA_032090075.1 Caproiciproducens sp. | reverse complement strand
CATCACGGCTCAGTGCCACCTTCTCGGGACGCGCCGGGCCGACGCATGAAGTCCCTCTGCGGTGTTGCTCCGAATAGGGTTTGCAGAGCCGCGCGGTCTCCCGCGCGCTGGTGAGCTCTTACCTCGCCTTTCCATCCTTACCGTTTCCGGCGGTATATCTCTGTTGCACTTTCCCTGGGGTTGCCCCCGGCGGCCGTTAGCCGTTATTCCTGCCCTGTGGAGCTCGGACTTTCCTCGGGCACGCCCTTTCGAGCTGTGTCCGCAGCTGTTCAGCCTGCTCGCAAAGTTTATTCTAATTTATTTTTACGAATCTGTCAACCTATAAGCAATCAATTGCAAACGCATGCCATTGCAAATCATAAGCTATGCTCAGAAATTAAGCGGTTTTTTTCATTCCAAAGCTTCTGTGATAAATCCACATAATACTGATGTGGGTTCTCAAAACGGGTAACCTCATCCCATAGCGTGTCCACCTGCTGCAGGCAGTACTCTTTAATTTCATTCAAATCGCGCGGCTGCACCAGACTTTTTCCGTTCTCAAACAGCTTTGAGCGTAACTCAACAGCCCGGAAATTCTTAACAATTTTACGCTTCCACACGTGATCCGGGTCAAAAAGCGCATACTGCTTCGTGTCGTCAATCACTTCGTCATGCAGTGTGATTACGTCGGCGATCGCTTTGCCGCTTTCACGGTCAAAAAGCCTCCACAGGTTTTTAAAGCAGGGTGTAGTAATTTTCGACACATTTTCACTGATTTTAATTCTTGGAATAACGTTTCCCTGCTTGTCCTCCACGCCGCTCAGCTTATAAACTCCGCCGAATACAGGTTCACTCGCCGAAGTAATCAGGCGCTCGCCCACGCCAAAGCTGTCCACACATGCACCTTGCATCAACATATCGCGTATTATATACTCATCGAGTGAATTTGAAGCACAGATTTTACAGTCTTCAAATCCGGCAGCGTCAAGCATCTTACGCGCTTTGTGGGAAAGATAGGTGATATCTCCGCTGTCAATACGGATTCCCGCAGGACGGAAACCGAGCGGAAGAAGCACCTCATTAAATACTTGAATCGCATTTGGAATACCCGATTTCAAAACATTATAGGTATCGACCAATAACGTGCACTGACCCGGGTACTCCTTGGCATAGGCACGGAAAGCATCCAATTCGCTGTCGAAGAGCTGCACCCAGCTGTGCGCCATTGTGCCCAGTGCCGGAACACCGTAATCACGGTCGCAGATGGTGCAGGCTGTACCGCTGCATCCACCGATGAAAGCAGCTCTCGCACCCAAAACGGCTCCGTCCGGGCCTTGTGCACGGCGTGACCCGAACTCCATAACCGCCCTGCCCTGCGCTGCACGGACAATCCTGTTGGCTTTTGTCGCAATCAGGCTTTGATGGTTGATGCACAGCAAAATCATTGTTTCAATAAACTGTGCCTGAATTACCGGCCCACGTACCGTTACAATCGGTTCAACAGGAAAAATTGGAGTACCCTCCGGCACGGCCCAAACATCGCAGGTGAATTGAAAGTCCGCAAGATATTGGATAAAGTCCTCACTGAAAATCTTGCAGCTTCTAAGATATTCAATGTCCTCGGGTGTGAATTCGAGTTCTTCAATGTATTCTACAACCTGCTGAACACCAGCCATAATTGCATAACCGCCGTCATTGGGTACATGACGGAAAAACATGTCGAAATAGACAATCGTATCCTTATAACCGTTTTTGAAGTAGCCGTTGGCCATGGTGATTTCATAAAAATCGGTCAGCATGGTCAGATTGGTTTTTAATCCGCTCTGTTTCTTCATTTTGTTCAGCTCCAATAAATTATCAAATTTTGCTTACTTCAACTGTGCGAATAACTTTCGAAAAGAATGGTACAAAATTGTGAACCGGTGCGGTGCACACCTCTTAATCGTAATATTTGCGTTCCCGGTTAATTTTGCAGATAAATGAAAATATGTCTTTTCGAATAAAAAATTAATATTTAGGAATATTATAACAAGGTTATGGCAAAATAACAAATAACAAAAGAATTTTTCGGCAAAATTTTTTAACAAAAAATTAATAAACTAAAAATAAATGCTTTTTTTTGTGAATTTTTTTTATTTTTTATTGCATTTTAAACAATAAGATATTATACTATATTATAACGACGGAATTTAGATCTGTGAATTTCCAATAATTTGTAAATTTCCAGGAAATTTGGTCGAAGCACTGTTATAGATGGAATATGTATGCGCTAAAAACAAAATATGTGGGGGAGATGAATTCAGTGAGATTACGCAAACAAGCACTTGGTACTCGTAATTTAGTTGGTGCACGCGTTGAGATGGCACGTAAAAACCAGGGCATGAAGCAAAAAGAACTTTTGGCACAGCTTCAAGTCAATGGAGTTGATATGAATGCCTCCGGCTTATCAAAGTTGGAAGGACAAATCCGTTATGTTACGGACTTTGAACTTTCTGCATTGGCCAACATTCTCAATGTTTCCGTGGATTGGCTTTTAGGCAGGGAAAAATAATTCAAGGGTAAGTTGAGGCGCTTCGCGTTTTGCGGAGCGCTCTTTTTATTTACTTTACTTTTTTTATGATAAGTGATTATAATGATAATACTATGATCGATTGCAAAAGGCAAGGAGGAACTTATTTTGTTTGACAAGCAACAGCTTATCCGGTTAAAGCCGCTAATGATTTTCTTTGCGGTGTTTTCCGTGTTCTTTTTTTTGTTCGCCGTTACCTTAAAATACACGTTTCCGTTTATTGCTGGTTTTTTACTTGCATTGATGGTGCAACCGGTTATCGGTTGGCTGAAAAAACGCCTGCATTTCAATCCCAGTCTCGCTTCCGCAATTGCAACTCTGATTGTTTTTATTGTAATGTTTGGTCTTTTATTTTTGCTGGGTTTTTGGCTTATTTCAGAAATAACCAACTTGATTAACAATATAACAAGCGACGTAAGTACACTGACCGCGCCGATTAACAGCTTAATCAGCAAGGCCGGTGATTACATCAGTAAACTGGATTCAAAATACATTGAACAAAACCAACAGCAAATCATGGGTATTGCACAGTCGGGCGCGGGCATTATAAAAGCCGTGCTGAGCAGTGTGCTTTCCTTCCTGACTTCGCTGCCTGCCATTTTTACGATGTTTATCGCTATGATTTTTTCGACATACTTTTTCTCAAAAGATATGCTGATTCTAAAAAAACACATTCTATCGTTTTTTTCACGAAACACCGCGCTGAATATTCGCTCTGCTTCTCACCACGGAATGAACATGAGCGGCAAATTCGTCTGCTCTTATCTGTTGATTTATTTCATCACTTTCGTGGAAACTTTAATTGTTTTTGCCGCGCTAGGTGTTCCCTATCCACTTGTACTAAGCATTATTACGGGTGTGGCGGACATT
>DAMDEB010000145.1:3132-5656 GCA_032090075.1 Caproiciproducens sp. | reverse complement strand
GCCGCTCGCGTTCCTCTACCTTTTCACCGGAAACTATTTCAAAGCAGGAGCACTGGTGGTCTGTTGGCTGCTGATTACCTCAATCCGCCAGATTATTGAACCGAAGATTATTTCGTCCTCCATCAATATTCATCCGCTGACGATGCTTGCGGCAATTTATTTTGCGCTGGTCGCGGGCAACATTTGGATTTTACTTTATTTTTCCGTCCTGCTGCTGCTCTATCAAATACTGACGCAGATCGGCCTTATTCCGACACTGTGTGCGGTAAAATATGAGGCGGATGAATCGAATCCGTCCAAGGCGGGTTCTTTTACAGGCGGCATTCCGCCCCAAAAAGATAGTGAACAAAAATAGCACGGCACTTTCACCTGACCAATAACTCGTCCTATGCAAACTGTTCCTGTAGAAAGCCGCCCGAACGGGCGGCTTTTATTTACACTTTTGTAATATTTGTTGACACTCTTATTTTCTCGTGGTATATTATATCTGTACTAATCTAAATAATACAGTAAGGACAGTGGAGGTGAGATTGTGTTCACGTTGGATTATAAAAGTCGACTCCCGATTTACGAGCAGCTGTATAAGGACATCACTCGCATGGCGGCGTTGGGAGCAATCGAGCAGGGTGAACCGCTGCCAAGTGTTCGCTCGCTTGCACAAGAGCTGGGTGTTAACCCCAATACAGTGCAAAAAGCCTACCAGATGCTTGAGCATGACGGCATCATCTGTTCCGTTCCCGGCAAAGGCTCGTTTCTTTCCGGTGATGTTTCAGCAATCTCTCAGCAGCGCGAAATAGCGGCTGAAAAATTGAATGATGCACTACAGACCGCCGCCGACTGCGGAATTCCCAAGGCTGAAGTTCTGACACAAGTCAATGATATTTTTAGTGGAAGGAGTGCATAAGTGATGATAGAAGCAAAAAAACTAACCAAAAGATTTGACAACACAGTCGCACTCGACGAAATTTCGTTTTCGATTGGCTCCGGCTCCGTGTTTGGGCTGGTCGGTTCAAACGGCGCGGGTAAATCCACATTTTTACGCACGCTCGCGGGCATTTACAAACCGGACGGCGGCGAAGTTTTAGTGGATGGTGCCGCGTCGTTTGAAAACTCAGATACAAAATCGAAAATATTTTTCATATCGGATTACCCGTACTTTTTGCCGCAGGCAACACTACAGGAAATGGCGGACTTTTTTGCGCGCATTTATCCCAATTGGAGCAAAAAAAGATTTGAGGAGCTTTGCACGCTGTTCCCAATTGACAAAAAGAGCAAAATCATGAATATGTCAAAGGGAATGCAGCGTCAGGCAGCACTGATTTGCGCGCTCGCCACACAGCCGAGTATTCTTTTGCTTGACGAAATCTTCGACGGGCTTGACCCGGTTATGCGCCAGTTGTTAAAGCGCATTGTATCGAGCGAGGTTGCGGAGCACGGAATGACTGTGGTAATCGCATCGCACAACCTGCGCGAGCTTGAGGATTTTTGCGACCATGTCGGATTGTTCCACAAGGGCGGGGTTATTTTTGAGCGCGACCTTGACGAGTTAAAACTTGGAATCAACAAGGTGCAGGCTGTCTATAAACCCATGCCGGAGCTAAGTGCCTTTGCCCCGCTGGATATTGTAAAAACCGAAATGCACGGATCCCTTGTGAATTTCGTAATACGCGGGTCAAAGGATGACATTTTGAACAGACTCAACGCGCTCAATCCTATCTTTGTCGAAATCCTGCCGCTTACACTCGAAGAAGTATTTATCAGTGAAATGGAGGTGGCCGGTTATGATCTTGACAACATCCTCAAATAACAGTGTCAAAGAATGGAAAGAAACATATTTTTGGTCATTGAAGAAAAACCGGGGTATGATGGCACTGCTATTGCTTCTTCAATTTATGGCAATGCCGTTGATCCTCATGATCTGGCTATCAAGCCGAAAAAACCTGGGTCCCTCTTCAATCGATTTAAATCACTATTTTATCAGCATGTTAAGTACCTTGGTTCCGTTCCTTGTAACGCCCATCACTTTGATTTTTGTCGTAGTCATTGCGGTTTCCCTTTTAACTACATGCATCAGAAACGCAGTGTGGATTTGTTCCACGCGCTGCCGGTCGGACGCGTTCCCATGCTTCTTGGCCGTTACTGCGCCGGTTTATCCACCCTTTTCGTACCAATGATGCTGAACTTTGCAATTTATCTCATCATTGGCGCGTGCTATGGAGTGGATTTAAGCATGAATTGGAAAATTGTTATTGGCGACCTGCTGTGGCTCATGTTGATGAGTACGGCTACATTGACTTTTTCCATATTTATGGCTGTCTGCACCGGTACTACCTTCGATATGGTCATCTCGATTGTCGGGGTAAACGTAGCATATCCCCTTCTTGTGCTGTCAGGCAGTATGTTTGCGTCCGCGCTTCTGCCGGGCCTAAGCATCAGCCCCAAAATAGACTCACCTGCTTTGAGCGCCCTTGCTCCGTTTGTGGCTGCCTTTATGCCCTACTCCGGCAACAGCTCCTATATCAGC
>DAMDEB010000145.1:996-3122 GCA_032090075.1 Caproiciproducens sp. | reverse complement strand
CGGGGGATTCCTTGCCTGGTGGATTATTTTCACGCTTATCCTGCTGACAGGTTCCATTCTGCTTTACAAAGAGCGCAAGAGCGAATGTGCCGAAAGCAGCTTCGCGTTTCCCCTGCCAAAAATTGTGATACGCTTCATGGTTACTGCGGTTGCCGGTTTGGGCATTGGCCTGATTCTCCAAGGCTCCACGCAGGAACCCGCCAACTTCTTTGTCGGTGTTGTAGCCGGTTCGCTGGCGGCACATATTGTGGTCGAAGCGGTTTACTCCCGCGGCTTTAAACAGCTGAAAAAAAGCTTCCTTTATTACGGGATCTTTGCGGCGGCATTCATTGTAGCCTACGCCGTTTTGGCAACCGGTGCCTTTGGCTACGACACCCGCGTGCCCAATGCCGCGGATGTGGCAAGCATCAGCATTGACGCGCCATCCTTAACGTATGACGGCAATGATTCTATTTACGGAGAAAACAACCGTGAAATCGCCAAAATTACCCCGACACTGAAAGAAAAAGCAAATATTGAAAAGATTGTAGCACTCCATAAAAAATATGTGGCTGACAAAAAAGAAAAGACTTTCCCCTACTGTGTTGATAAAATTGATGGGGCTAATTTCACAATGACCTATAAACTCAAAAACGGCCGTACGATGAAAAGAGCCTATTCCGTTTATTACACCGAAACCAATTCCAACACTCCGCCGGTCAACGACAATGAAATGATAAACAGCATAACCAGCTTGAAGGAATATTGTGAAACCGGCAGCGTCCTGTTTTATATTGAGCCTGAACAGATAAAAAGTATTGATATTAACGCGAAGAATTCTGCGGAGGGCCTTACCCTGGCTCCAAGCTTAAGCACAAAGAAGGAGCTGCTTGAGGCGCTGAAGCAGGATTACCTTGACGGCAATGTAAACGGTCATAAGTCCAGTTCGGACTCCTTTTACATGTACATTCAATATAAGGATCCCATTGACCTTAAGGACGGAAAGCTAAAAGCCCTCATTGGCAATTACAGCGGCGAAATTCATTTGAACGGAAGTAATTATCAGTTATCCGACAGCCCGGGCAAAACCAGAGAGCTCATTAAAAAACTTGGCTGGGATAAATAAGTTTATACTAAAATCCATTAAAAACGTGAAATCACGTTTTTATAGCGCGAAGCGCGTTGGATTTTGCATGAAACGAGTTTTGCAACGCAAGTGCAACTTAAGAAGGGCGGCTGACGATGGATCAGCCGCCCATTTTTTACAGATTAATACAACCTGAAAGTGTAACATCTCCTTTATTATTTGGTTAAAGCACCAAATCAACAAAGTATTGAAATCCATTCATATTCTTCTAACAATTTCGCCAATGTGTGACGATAATTTAATCAGGGAAATGAATTTGCGCAAAATCTGCTCCCGTATTTTAAATATAAGAGGGGTATTTTCAATGAAACGAAAAAAAAGTTTGTTATCAAAGATGTTACTGTTCATTGGCGTTCCAGTTGCAGTTATATTTTGCATAACAGCCTTAATTGTATTCACTACTGTAAAACAATCTGTAACACAGTTAACCACCAGTCAGGTTACCGCTGAATCACAGGCGGCTTCCTACCAAATCAGCGAATATTTTTCAAAGTTTACGGAAGTCACAAAACAAATGGTAACAAATGATTTATTCCAGCAATACTTTCAAATGTCGGCAGCGGACAAAGCGGCTAAACAAAACTATGGTAGCGTTTCACAAACCGTTGATAACATTTACAAAACTGATCCCGACAATTATTCTTCGGTATGGGTTGTGGATTGTGCAACCAAAACTCTGATTTTGAACGGTAAATCTGCTCCTTCCAGTTTTAATCCTACGGAAAGACCTTGGTATCAATCGGTCGTTGCGAAAAAAGACGTCACGATTATTGAGCCCTATAAGGATGCAATCACCGGGGGTATGGTTATGAGTATGATCGCTCCCATTTACAAAACCGGAACAAGTGACTTAATTGGCTTCGCAGGGATTGATATTTCAATTGACCGTCTATATAAAACGGTGCAGGACTACAAGCTCGGCAAAACAGGTTTTTATATCTTATCTTCTGCCGGTGGGCAACTTATTTACCATCCGAACACAGAACTAAAAGGAAAAAAT
>DAMDEB010000145.1:0-986 GCA_032090075.1 Caproiciproducens sp. | reverse complement strand
AATGTGTCGGAATCCAATATGTCAAAAAATATCATTACTGCGATTCAGAACAAAACAGCGGGTGCGATTACATACACAGCCATGGATCAAACAAATTACGGCTACCTTTCCACCGTGGGGGATACCGGCTGGACAATCGCAACCGGGCTGCCGGAAAAAGAATTCAACAGCACTTACAATGCACTGCAAACTTCTGTTTTAGCAATCTTCATTTTTGCTCTGCTCATCTTAATCGGTGTGATTATTCTGGTGTCCAGAAGCATCATTAACCCGCTGAAAAAGTTGACCAATGTGGCGGAGAAAATTGCGGACGGTGATTTGGACATTGAAGTTAAAGTCAATTCCACAGACGAAACAGGTCAAGTTGCCGAGGCGATTTTTAGAACCGTGGACAGACTGAAGCAATATATTCAATACATCGATGAAGTTTCGGCAGTACTGGATCAAATTGCGCTGGGGAATTTGGTTTTTGAGCTGCAATGCGATTATGTCGGAGAATTCTCTAAGATTAAAGTATCGTTGGAAAACATAAAATCCACTCTCATCAAAACATTTTCCGGCATTGCCGTCTCCGCTGATCAGGTTGCAAGCGGCTCCGACCAGGTTGCAAGCGCTTCGCAGGCTCTTGCACAGGGCGCAACGGAACAAGCAAGTGCAATTGAGCAGTTATCCGCATCCATCACCGAAATATCCAATCAGGTGAATCAGAATGCAACCAATGCATCAGACGCCAACCGGCTGGCTAACAGCTCTTCTTCTGAAGTGGAACGCGGCAATGAACATATGCATAAACTTATTTCGGCTATGGCGGAAATAAGCGAGTCTTCCAATGAAATCGGCAAAATCATTAAAACCATTGAAGATATCGCATTTCAAACCAATATTCTTGCTCTGAACGCGGCGGTTGAAGCTGCTCGAGCAGGCGCAGCAGGGAAAGGCTTTGCCGTTGTTGCCGACGAGGTAAGAAACCTTGCCAGCAAAAGTGC
>DAMDEB010000144.1:8598-9104 GCA_032090075.1 Caproiciproducens sp. | reverse complement strand
ATCCGCAGCCGGCATGATCTTTTCAGCGTAAGACACGTTGTAATTGGAAATAAAGACAACTTTCATTGATTTGTTTACCTCAGAATCATTGTTCATCCTGAGTGCAATTTCATTGATGAACTTGATGATGCCCTTTGCTCTAAAATAACCAGGAGCAGCTTTTGCCCCAAAAATAAAGGCCGTTGGGTTAAAGTCCTGAATTCTGCCGTCCTTTAAACCAAAGTAGATATCCAAAATTGAGAACGCATTCAGAAGCTGACGTTTGTATTCATGCAGGCGTTTCACCTGAACATCAAAAATAAAATCCGGATTCAGTTTTATGTCGTCATGCTTTTCAATATAATCTGCCAATTGCTGTTTTTTAATATGCTTAATATCGGCAAATTGATTTATTACAGTTGGATCATCCCTGTATTTTTCAAGATTCTTAAGTTTTTCTAAATCAGTAATCCATGCGCTTCCTATTTTATCTGAAATAAATCCGGATAGCTCCATGTTTGAAAGCG
>DAMDEB010000144.1:2647-8588 GCA_032090075.1 Caproiciproducens sp. | reverse complement strand
AGCGGCGCTGTGTGATTCCGTTCGTTTTATTGTTAAAGCGTTTGGGATAGATTGCATACCATTCTTTCAGTGCTGTCTTCTTTAAAATATCGGTGTGAATTTGTGCAACACCATTGGTGGAGTGCGTTGCAAAAATTGCTAAACGTGCCATATGTATTCTTGTATTTTCTTCAATAATCATATACTGATCCTGTGCGGTACCGGTGATTCCCATTGTCGTAAGCTCCTTTTGCAGAGCCTTGTTAATCATAACTACATATCTGTACACATTCGGAATAACGCTTTTAAAGAGCTTCACATCCCATTTTTCGAGCGCTTCAGCCATTATCGTATGGTTGGTGTAAGCAAAGGTCTTGTTGGCAATCCTCATCGCTTTGCTGAAAGAAACGCCCTCATTTTCCACAAGAAGACGAATAAATTCAGGGATGGAGACAACCGGGTGTGTATCATTCAACTGAATGGCATATTCATTTGAAAAATGAGAAAAGTCATTTCCATATCTTTTTTTATAAGTTCTGATGATATCCTGAAGTGATGCACTTGTGAAGAAGTATTGTTGTTTTAATCTTAATTTCTTACCTTTGTCAGAAGAATCATTCGGATACAAGACGCTTGAAATTGCTTCGGCATCGTCTTTTTCCCGAACTGCCATTTCGAATTTCTGGTCGTTAAAAAGCTGAAAATTGAATGAATCTACAGCTTCCGCCTGCCATAAACGAAGCGTATTAATCGTTTGTGCACCATAGCCGATAACCGGAGTATCATACGGTACGGCATAAACCGTCTGATCCTTGAATTTCACTTTGATTTTACTATCCTCACGGCGTAAAGACCATGGATCACCGAATCGCTGCCAGTCATCCGCAGTCTCTTTCTGAAATCCGTTTTCAAAATACTGCTTAAAAAGGCCATATTTGTACCGAATTCCATAGCCATTCAATGCAATACCCTGTGTTGCGGCGGAGTCAAGGAAGCAGGCAGCAAGTCGGCCGAGGCCGCCATTCCCAAGCGCCGCGTCTTCAATGTCCTCAAAAACACCGACATCAAGGTTGTTTTCGTTGAACAATTCCGATAGCTGATTTAACAATCCGAGATTCAGTAAATTGCTGTAGATTAACCTGCCGATTAAAAACTCAGCTGAAAAGTAGCACGCAGTTTTGGTTGCGGCCGGTGTTTCCCATTTCGCATTAATTTTTTTCATAGCTGCCTTTGAAACAGCATTGTAAAGTTCGTCGGTACTTGCATCACGAATACTTTTACAGTAGTCCATTTCCAGGATCGTTAGAATATCATTCTTGAATGTGTTCATTAAGCCTACTCCTTTAAAACATAGAATTTATCTGCCATATACTTCAACTAATCCGCTAAGCTTCTTTGCAAGTCCAGCGTTAAGCTGACCTTTGTGTAACCTCCAGCGCCAGTTGGTGCCAATTGTTGACGGAAAGTTCATTCTACAGTTGTTGGGCAGAAACAGGATGTCCTGTGCCTGAAAAATTACGGTGTTGGCTACACTTGCATAACCGGCACGGATCATAGCATTGGGAATATTTTTTTTCTTTTTTACATCAAGATATCTTTTGGCATACTGTGCATCCTTTGATTTCATATCAGTGAAATGGCCCACCAAGGTTTCGTTGTCATGCGTCCCGCCATAAACGACCATATTTCTTGTGTAATTACACGGTAAATGCTCATTTGTCGGGTCACCGTCAAACGCAAATTGCATTACCTTCATCCCGGGGTATCCGGTTCTTTTAAGCAGTTTCTTTACCGCCGGAACAACAACGCCCAAATCTTCGGCAATAATCTGCGCATCCCCAATTGCGGAATCAATCGCGTCAGTCAGCTTGATTCCCGGACCCGTTTGCCAGCTGCCATTAACAGCCGTAGACTCGCCCGCGGGAATAGCGTAATATCTTACTACGCCGATAAAATGATCAATTCTGATAATGTCATAAATTTTCACAGAGTATTCCATGCGCTTTTTCCACCAGTCAAACCCGCTTTGTTCCATGGTATTCCAATCATATAATGGGTTACCCCAAAGCTGACCGTCCTTTGAAAAAGCATCGGGGGGAACACCTGCCACTTTAATCGGTCTGCGCTCTGCATCAAGCTGAAACAGGGTGCTGTGCGTCCAAACATCCGCACTGTCAAGCGCGACATAAATCGGAATATCGCCGATAATCTTAATGCCGTTTTCGTTTGCGTATTTCTTCACCTTATGCCATTGCTCAAAGAACTTGAATTGGCAAAACTTCCAAAAGTCTATTTCGCCTTTCAGTAGTTCTGTATATGTTCTTACCGCTTCCGTACGGTGAAAGCGAATCTCATCCGGCCAAAGCAGCCAAGAGTGGTTTTCAAACTGAAACTTGAGGGCCATATAAAGGCTGTAGTCATTTAACCAATACGCGTTCTCTTTGCAAAAAGCACGATATGCTTTTGTATTCATATGTTTACTTTTGTGAAAAGCAGTATGTAAAATTTTGAACCGAGACTCAAAAATTTTCGCATAGTCGACATCGACTGCACTGCTTCCCCAATCATAGGACTGAACCTCATCCAGAGTAATCAGCGTTTCATCAATTAAAATATCCAGATCGATGAAGTACGGATTTCCCGCAAAGGCAGAAAACGATTGATACGGGCTGTCACCATAGCTTGTTGGCCCGACAGGAAGAACCTGCCAATATTTTTGGCCGGCACTCTTTAAAAAATCGATAAATTGAAACGCTTCAGCTCCAAGCGCCCCGATACCGTAGTTCGATGGCAGGCTGCTTACCGCTAATAAAACACCCGCTCCGCGCGAAAGTTGATTTTTCTTATATTTAGCTGGCATGGTCACTCACCCTTTACGAAAAAATCACAAAACAGTGCTTATCTTAGAAATTGGTATCGTTATGTACAAGGAATTAAAGCAGTAGATTATTGTTCTTCAAAATAGACAACCGCTTCATACGGCTGTAAACTAATTTGGGCAGACTTTAAGTCGTTTTTTCCCTCATAGTTTGAAATCAGCACGACAGCATTTTCCAAACTCAATTCCTTCGGTAATATAAAATCAACTGTATTCGCTGTGAAATTCAAAAATACGATGAGCTTTTGATGCTCAAGTGTTCTCGTATAACAATATATTTGCTCGCTGTCATTGAAATACTCATGAAAATCGCCGTAAACAATCACTTCATATTGATGACGAAGCTGAATGAGTTTTTGATAATAGTGAAAAATGGAATCGGATTTTTCCAAATCATTGCGTACATTTATTTCCCGATAATTTGGATTTATCTGAATCCATGGTGTTCCCGTGGTAAATCCGGCGTTTTCTGTGTCATTCCACTGCATTGGAGTGCGAGCATTGTCACGGCTCCATAGGTTTGCAATCGGCAACAGCTCCTCAGCCGTTTTTCCTTTTGCCAAATTTTCTTTAACCCAGTTCAATGTTTCAATATCTTTAAAATCATTCAGTGAAGTAAACGGTACATTTGTCATACCGATTTCTTCCCCTTGGTAGATATACGGCGTTCCATGCATGGTGTGAAGCATTGTTGCAAGCATTTTAGCACTTTGAACCCTATATTCCCCATCATCGCCATATCGTGATACCATTCTTGGCTGGTCGTGATTATTAAGATAAAGACTGTTCCATGCTTTATTGTCAAGCTGCGTTTGCCATTTGGACAGAATTTTCTTTAAGCTCATCAGTTTAAACCGGTTGCGTGTCCATTTTCCACCGTCAGCGTCCATCAATTCAAAATGGAACACCATATTCAACTCATTGCGGTCGTCAGCCGTAAACAGTGAAGCCGTTTCAGGTGTTACGCCTCCTGTCTCGCCAACCGTCATAATATCATAATGAGAAAGAACCTTCTGGTTCATCTCCTGCAAATAACGGTGTGTTTTTTGATCATCGGGGGTAAACCACTCTGTATCAAATGAATCCGGCTTACCGATTGCGTTGATGACATCCATCCGAAAACCGTCAATACCTTTGTCGAGCCAAAATTTCATGAGGGCAAAAACTTCATCGTGCACCTTGGGATTGGCCCAGTTCAGGTCAGGCTGCTTTTTTGAAAACAAGTGAAAGTAATACTGCCCCGTTGTTTCATCGAACTGCCATGCGCTGAAGCTGAAACAGGACTGCCAATTATTCGGAGGATTTCCTTCTTTTCCATCGCGCCAGATATAATAGTCACGGTAGGGATTATCTTTGGACTTTTTGGATTCAATGAACCACTTATGTTCGTCAGAAGAATGGTTTACAACCAAATCCATAATGAGTTTCAACCCGCGTTTATGCATTTCTTCTAAAAGCTGTTCCCAATCCATCAGCGTGCCAAATTCATCCATAATATCGCGGTAGTCGCTGATATCGTAACCATTGTCGTCATTGGGTGATTTATAAACCGGACAAAGCCAAACAACGTTAACGCCTAAGTCCTTCAAATAATCGAGTTTTGAAATAATACCGTTGATGTCGCCGATTCCGTCACCGTTTGAATCCATGAAACTTCTTGGGTATATTTGATATATTACAGATTCTTTCCACCATTTTTTAGCCATACCGTCACCTATTTTCGTAATATTTCGCAAATCCATTTGAATAGTATCATTTTATCTTTAATATGTCAATAATATTGAAGACGAAATTTTAAAGTAAGCAAAAAAATCTGCAATAGCATAATGTACGAAATATTTAGCTGCTTATTAAATAAAGGGATTGAAATGTATAGGGTAAACAGTATATACTGAAAACCGAAAGAGATGAGGGATTGCTGTGGCTACAATAAAAGATATTGCAACCAAACTTGGAATTGCCGTGAGCACCGTTTCAAAGGGATTAAATGGTGCGAGCGACATCAGCGAGGACATGCGCCAGCGAGTGCTTGACGCGGCTGTCGAAATGGGATATGCCTCGAAAAGAATCCAAAAGCTTGGAAATCGTAAGGTTTGCATTTTAATCGAAAACATGGAGTATGAAAATATTGATCAGTTCGGTTACGAAATTATTGTCGGCTTTAAGCTGAGTGCAGCCAGACGCCACTGCGATGTTTCCGTTATCCCTACAAATCTGAATATGCAGACACAGGAAAAGTTTGATTCTTTCATGCTGAAATGTGGGTACAGCGGCGCCTTTTTACTGGGCTTTGCATTGCATGACGATTATATTAAGCAGCTCGATAAAACCACAGTGCCAACCGTACTGCTTGACAACTATATCCCCAATAAACATGTCGGCTACGTGGGTACAGACGGATACAACGGAATAGATTTGGCTGTAAAATACTTGGCGGATAACGGACATAAAAATATTGCTCTTTTGAACGGTTCAAAAAACAGCATGGTAACGGATGAACGTTACCTTGCTTTTACACAAAGCCTGAACCGATATTCACTGAAAGTTAACCCGGACTTAATCGGAAACGGCTACTATGTGCCGGAATGTGCCAAATATCATGTATCCACATTTTTGGAACACGGGGCGACCGCCATTGTTTGTGCAAGCGACCTGATTGCGTCCGGTGTAATCGCCGAATTGAACCGCTTAAATAAGCGCGTGCCGCAGGACGTAAGCGTTATCGGTTTTGATGATTTACCGATCGCACAACACCTGACTCCAACACTGACCACAATCAGACAGGATCGGGTGGCAATTGGCAAGAGCGCGTTTATGATGCTGGAAGAACTGATCAGCGGTGTCAGCATCAGCAAGCTGTTGTTAAAGCCGGAGCTGATTATCAGAAATTCAACAGACAGATGCTCACAAACAAATGATTTTCTTGCATTTGATGCTCTGAAGTGATATATTATTTATTATTAACACAGTGATAAAGGAAGTAACCTTTTGTTCCGCTTACTAAGAGAGAGTGTGTCATGGCTGAAAGCATACTTGTAAGTGTAAAAGGCGAAGTTCCCTTTTGAGTGGCGCGGCTGAAAATTC
>DAMDEB010000144.1:810-2637 GCA_032090075.1 Caproiciproducens sp. | reverse complement strand
CGGCTGGCACCGTTACAGGCCCCAAGAGTTTTAAATTAGGGTGGTACCGCGGAGTTTACGTCTTCGTCCCTTTCAGGGGATGAGGGCGTTTTTTATTTGCAAATTTTTGTTTTGCATTACTGAAAGGAATGATAACACAATGAAGCAGGAGCTTGAAGCAATCCGTGCAAAAGCGATACGTGAGTTGAACGCGGCAAAAGGACAGCAGGTGTTGGAGAATTTGCGTATTCAATATTTGGGCAAAAAGGGAGAACTGACGGCGATTTTAAAGCAAATGGGCGGCCTTTCCGCTGAGGAACGCCCTAAAATCGGCCAGCTTGCCAATGAAATCCGTACCTTTATTGAGGAGGATTTAATTAAGCGCTCCGCTGAGTTAAAAGAGGAAGAAACCACAAAAAGGCTGGAGCTTGAAAAAATTGATGTCACGCTGCCGGGAATCCATCACGAGCTTGGAGCGAAACATCCGCTGAGCATTGAACTGGACGCAATTAAAGAGATTTTCGTAGGCATGGGTTTTGACATAGTTGAAGGCCCTGAGGTCGAGTACGATTATTATAACTTTGAAGCTTTAAATATTCCAAAGGACCACCCTGCAAGAGACACGCAGGATACTTTTTATATCAACGATAATATTTTGCTGCGCACACAGACTTCCCCTGTTCAAGTCCGTGTAATGGAAAAACAAAAGCCGCCGATTCGTATCATTTCACCGGGCAGAGTTTACCGTTCCGACGCGGTTGACGCCACCCACTCCCCCCTGTTTCACCAGATTGAAGGGTTAGTAGTTGACAAGGGGATTACCTTTGCAGATTTAAAAGGAACACTCGAAACTTTTGTAAAACGCATGTATGGAGAAGATTCTGTCGTACGCTTCAGACCGCACCATTTTCCGTTTACTGAGCCTTCGGCCGAAGTGGATGTACAGTGCTTCAACTGTCACGGTAAAGGTTGCCGCCTTTGCAAGGGTGAGGGCTGGATTGAAATTCTCGGCTGCGGTATGGTTCATCCTAAGGTTCTTTCCAACTGTGGAATTGACCCGGAGGTATACAGCGGCTTTGCCCTTGGAATGGGGCTTGAGCGCGTGGTTATGAGAAAATATAACATTGACGATTTACGCCTTTTCTATGAAAATGACGTTCGTTTTTTGAAACAATTTTAAGGGGGGCGTAAACAATGAATCTTTCTATGAGATGGTTAAAAGAATTTGTAACACTTGATGAAATGCCAATGCGTGATTTTACTGAAGCTATGACAATGAGCGGTTCCAAAGTTGAAGGTTGGGAAGTAGAAGGCAGTGAAATCGATAATGTGATTGTAGGCAAGGTGCTTTCCCTTGATCATCACCCAGATTCTGATCATTTGTGGATTACGCAAATTGATGTAGGAGCAGACGAACCCGTTCAGATCGTTACCGGTGCGCAGAATTTAAAGGTTGGCGACGTGGTACCGGTTGCAATGAACAACTCCTCCCTTCCAGACGGCAAAAAAATTAAAAAGGGCAAACTTCGCGGCGTGATGAGTAACGGTATGCTGTGCTCAATCAGTGAACTCGGCCTCACAAAGCATGACTTTCCCTATGCTATTGAAGACGGAATTTTTGTTTTAGAGGAAGATTGTAAACTGGGTGAACCAATTTGTGATGCGCTCGGATTTAACGACACAAAAGTTGAATACGAAATCACTTCCAACCGCCCGGACTGCTTCTCCGTCATTGGGCTTGCAAGAGAAGCTGCGGCAACCTTCGACAAGCCGCTGAAGCTGCATAAACCTATTGTCAAAGCAGGACACGGTTCCTGTAAAGGGATGCTCGATGTCAAAGTCGAAGAC
>DAMDEB010000144.1:0-800 GCA_032090075.1 Caproiciproducens sp. | reverse complement strand
GATTTGTGCTCTATTTATTCAGCACGCATTGTGAAAAATGTTCGTGTGAAACCATCACCGCGATGGATGCGCGAAAGACTGCGTGCAATGGGCGTGCGTCCAATCAACAATATCGTTGATATTACAAACTACGTCATGCTCGAATACGGTCAACCGATGCATTCCTTTGACCTCCGTTTCATTGACGAGGGCAAAATTCGTGTACGCCGCGCTGCAGAAGGTGAAACCATTACCACACTTGATGGCGTGGAGCACAAGCTCACCAACAAAAATCTGGTCATAGCGGATGCCAACAAGCCAATCGCAATCGCCGGTGTAATGGGTGGCGAATTCAGTGGAATTGTTGACGATACCAGCACAATTGTATTTGAATCCGCTTGCTTTAATGGTGCCTCCATTCGTACAACAGCAAGGGATCAGGGCATGAGAACCGATGCATCCTCCCGCTATGAAAAGGGACTGGATCCGAACGGCTGCCTGCCGGCGCTTGAACGCGCCTGTGAGCTTGTTGAGCTATTGGACGCGGGTGATGTTTTAGACGACATGATTGTCGATAATCATTCAAGCAGCGAGCGCAGAAGGATTCATCTTGATACTGACTGGATTAACCGTTTTCTCGACCTCAGCTTAAGTACGGACGAAATGAAGAAAATACTGAAAAAGCTCGACTGTGAGTTTGACGGTGATGATATTTTAGTTCCGACTTTCCGTCCTGATTTAGAACACAAGGCCGACATTGCCGAGGAAATTGCAAGATTCTACGGTTACAATAAAATTCCGGGTACCGCACTTGCCGGCGG
>DAMDEB010000143.1:5303-9121 GCA_032090075.1 Caproiciproducens sp. | reverse complement strand
GCATAATCATATCAAAAAAGCCTTTGATATCTTCTGTCTTGTGCAATTCAACCGGCGCTGCACGTTCCTTTTTTCGCTTCACGCTGCTTTTTTCTTTCCTTTGTTTCTGCGGATTAGCCTCGGTTTTTTTCTTTGGCTTCTGCGGGACGGGAAGAACAAACGCAACAGTTTCTTCTTGATCCGCTTTGTTGGCAGCTGCTTGTTCCAAAGAAAAAGGAACCGGTGTTTCTTCCACCAGTTCCTTATTGCTGTTACTTGCAAGGTTTCTCCAATATTCGGCAAGCGCCAAATCGGTTTCACCGGCCAGCCCTCTTTCATACATTGCGGCCAATTTATACTCAACATTTGAATTTGGCGCACTTTTTTCTTGTTCCTGAAATTCCCGAAATGATTTGATATACAGCTTGTCTGCATTGGTCTGATCCTGCTCGATGCCAATTCCGGCCGCACACATCTTCGCCAGTTCATAGTCCGCAAAGGATATATCCGCAGAGGACGCCCTTGCAAACCATGTTGCCGCCCGTGTGTAATTTTGCGGTACGAATATGCCCCAGTAATACATCTTCCCTAATGCGTAGCAAGCATATTTATCGCCACGGTTAGCTGCTGAAATGTACCAGTCGGGTTCTTGATTCGGATTGTACAGCTTTCCTAATTCTGCATGCGCGGCATTGCCGTCGGTTTCTGCCGCAAGAGAGTACCAGGACTGTATCTGCTCTTCCGGTGTGAGCTGACGTTCCTGTGGCAGCTCATCGTCAATTAAATATGGATTCATTAGCGTTTTCATGTGTTCATCTCCAATATACCGGCGTATCGTTCGCCGTCATAATTCTGCATTTCCGGTTCAAAAATATTCTGTTCAAAATAGATGGCAAGCAGACGTTTTACGTCCGCTCTGGAAGCTCTCTTGACAGTAAGGTTTCCCTCTTGCAAGATAATGACCGCCTTTTTTACAACTTCATTGATATGCTCTTGCGTATCTGTCTGGTTAAAGCGCAAACCAGACAGGAATTCCCGGCTGGTTGCCATTGTCACCCGGATTTCGTCAAAGAATTCAATGTCCTGCTCGTCGAGAGAGCGCAAAGTATCATTTGTTTCCTGATCCCTTAATGTAGTCAAATATTCTTTGTTGCTGTCATAGGACTGCGAGGAATTGATACACATAAATTCCACCGTTCCCAACGTTTTAATGGAGTCCGATAACTTCATGACACGGCTTCGTATCACTGTAGATGACAGAACGTTCGGGTTTATAGGGGTAATCAATATGTACGCCAGTTTATCACCGCTCCTGGTAACAAGGCAGTCACCTTCAAAAACCAGCATACCAATTAAGTCTTGAATCGCTTTTTTCTTGCTACTGCTGAAAAGATCATACAAGCTTTTCATTATTTGCCCTCCTCCATAGGAAGATTTGCTGCTGTGAGATAAAATATCTCATTAGTTTTGTGATGTAGCTGAAGATCGTAATGTCACCAAAGCGTATTGTCATGAAGCCATATACAACTGTGACAACAAGAAGAGCAGAGAAGTGCAGCCAAAAGGCTGAAACTAAGGATACCGGAACGGATAAAAAGGTAATTAACGCATCTCTTCCGGCCCAAAGCAAGAAGATTGGGGGAGCCTCCATATTGGATGGATATAAAAATTTCATTTGTACCTCCTAATGGACAAAAGTTTTGCCTAAATTTATAATGGATGATGTAGCGTGAATCGCCCCTGATAAATTGGTCTTCGTGGATGTATCCAAACCAAAAGCTTGAGATATTCGTGGCACCTCTGCACCGGCCAGCATCAATCCTGCACCAATTAACATATGGTCTTTGAAAAGGGTCATTCCAGCCACCAACAACATATTTTGCATAAAAGTAGACAAACAAATGCCAACGACCTGCTTACACCATGAAATGAAGCCGTCCATATATCCGCGTGGAATGCTGAACATGTAGAGAGCGCAAACAGATATCTGAATCAATAAAATACCGCCGCGCTTTAGGTTATCAAAAAGTATTTTGAAAAATCCATATGCAAAAACAATTAGAAAAAGCAGTTGTGTAATCTGAGGGACGTGCTGCTGACCGGAAACTGTGGCCGCCGCATCATTTGCTATAAAACTTCCCACTGCACCACTCACATTTGTTATCGGATTGTTGGCAATCAAATTTGTCATGAAGCTGATCACATTTGTTACAAGGGAGCCGGTTGATTTGGGAGTTGACAACGCAGGGTCGACTAATGCTGCCGATCCCCGTATCACATTGGCTATGCTGGTCTGCACATCGACGGACAGCTGGAATAGCTTCACTGGTATGGTTGTAAAAAGCAATACTGCAAACATAGCTTTGCCAATATTTAAAGTGGTATCTTTTATGTTTCCATTGCCATCCTGCACATCGATGGCGTATTCGAGCAGTGCCAGAACAAAACCGATCCCAAAAAGGGAATCGCCCAGCAATTGAAAAAAGTGGACAATTCCCTGAATGATTTCGCTATCGAACAGATCCGCACCCATATTCCCCATATATTGGTTGAACTGATTCAGTGCGTCAAGTATTGTGTAATAAAACCATGCCTGAAGCTGCTCAAGCGCATTTTGAACAGTAAACAATTTCTTTCACCTTATTTCCAGCCAATCATGCCCCATATCCATAACGGGGCAGATAGACTTACAACTAATCCTGCCAGCAAAATGGCTGGTACATGCCACTCAAACTGCCCTCCATTTTTATGATAACTCATACCCGACAAAACGAGCTTAATAATAAATATCACTGCTAAAATGGCATCGACGACTATAAGAATAACGTTGTTCACAATTTCCATGATCTGTGGTTTCATATAGGTGTTAAAGGCATTATCAACCGCCTTTGAAACGTTGCCGCCTGCAGTCGATGCATACGCCGTAGCCGTAAAGAGCGAAACAAAAAGCATAGCAACAACCAGACATACCAAATAATTTCTTTTTTTCCTTGTGAGTTTCACTTTGTATTCCTCCTGAATTTTTAGTTTTATGGTGCCTAAAGCAGAGAAAAAAGAGAGTTTATTGACTCATTGCCATATCAAAATCTTCTTCCTGCATTTGGGTTTGTTCCTGCGAAGAGCCCATATGATCCGTTATGTAATCCTGGATAAACCCCACTTCCTCCTGACTTAATTCATCTTCTGCCCGATCGGGGAACATGACCGATGATACCTGACCATCGGTGCGCGTGAAAAACATCTTTCCGTACTCTTCTTCAACATTTTTCAACTCTATATCTATGATCTCCCGATCAGACAGATAGCGCGTTGCAATGCTCTGTTCTTTCGCTTGGGCAATCTCACCTTTCATACCCTGTGAAACGGTATCTCCGCACACCCACAATTCATCGCACCGTTTCAGTAATTCCAGGCCCATATTCAGACCTTGCTGGCGCTGCGCATCAATATTGTCCTGCAGATATAGGGTAAAGGTGGTGTGTGGAGCGATAGGAATTACGCCCTGCCTCGCTGCACAGGCGCAATAGGCGATAGCCTTTTTCATATTTTTTTCGATGTTCCCTCTAAGCGGGGAACAGATGTAAACCAGTTTCATGTTTTACTCCTTTCTCAAAATGGTAAATCATCGTCAGAAGGTAAGCTTTCAAAGTCGCCGGTATCACCACTCGCATAAGCGGGAGGCTCCGTATCTTCGACCGGCGCTGCAGATGGGCTTCGTTTCGATTCCGCAAAGTGGACATTGTCCGCGACAATTTCGAACGCTTTACGCTTATTGCCGTCCTTATCCATATAAGAACGGGTTTGGATTACACCCTGTACGGCAACCAGCTGACCCTTGT
>DAMDEB010000143.1:0-5293 GCA_032090075.1 Caproiciproducens sp. | reverse complement strand
ATATCAATAAAGTCTGCCTGCCGATCAGCACCAGGTTTCACATAAGAACGGTCGACCGCGATGGTAAAGGTGGTAACGGATACGTCATTTGGCGTGTGTCGTAGTTCGGGGTCGGCTACAAGCCTGCCCATTAAGACTGCAACATTCAACATAAGTTTTTCTCCCTTCAGCTTTTATTAAATAAGAGCAGCCGAAATACCCCGGCTGCCCATTATTCCGCTTATTTACATTTCTAAGTTCATTTCATTTTCTTCTTCCTCCATCTCATTAATCTCGTGAACTGGTTCAACATCTGCCGATATAATCTGTTCCTTGGCTTCTCCTATTTCGGCCGACAGTGCAATGTTCAGCTTATTAAGCTGCAGTGTTTTTTCTTCCAGCTCCTGTTCATATTCCCATGGTGTTTTCAGTTGGGCTTCCAGATCAGATGTTTTCTGTTTTGCATCATCGACTTCTTGCTGGCAGAATAAGCGCTTGGAATCAAAATCTTTTAGAGTGTTGTCCATCCTCATTGTGCAGCCTACCGGATCATCGCCCATGGCACATAAGTGACGAGCTGTGCCGCAAAGAAAAATGGTATGTATCTTTGAAAAAGAACTGTAGGTTAATTCCATACGGAAACCGCGGTAATGGCCGATAGGAATGTATTCTCCATCTTTCCGGTAAGCATTGGACTTTTGCAGAATTACCTGGCCAGCTATTTCCCTCTTATCGTAAACCATGCCAAACAGCTCAATTTCAAATTCCTTCTTTGTATTGGCGCTACGCGTGGCTATGTCGTCAATTAGATTATTGATTGCCTGCTCATTACGAGCAATTCGCTGCGGCTGGAACTTTAAAAGATCATCCTCCATTCTGTACTTCTCAGAGTTAAACTGGATTTTCAGCGCGTTCAGCTCTGCGACACGAACACGAAGTTCTTCGCGTTCTTTTATCCTCGGGTCATTTGTAGAAAGCATTTTTACTGTCGCGTAATCCAGTACGGTTTCATCAACATCCTGTGCATGGCGTTCCACGCAGCGACCGGAGGAAATCTGGCTGATAAAGCGCTGCTTTTGTTCAAGAATCTGCCATGAATAGGCGTCGAATGTGCCCTCTGTGACCAGTCGATATTCCGTGACTTCATCATTCTCGTTTCCTTGACGAAACGCCCTCCCATTTTGCTGTTCCAAATCACCAGGGCGCCACGGGCAACCCATATGAATGACAGCTACAATTTTTCGCTGCGCATTTGTGCCAGCTCCCATTTTTGCAGTAGAACCAATTAAAACACGTACTTTTCCGGAACGCATATCAGCAAAAAGCTGCTCTTTTTGTTTTTCTGTTTTTGCATCGTGAATAAACTTAATTTGTTCTTCCGGTATACCACGTTTTATCAGTTTCCCCTTGATGTCATCGTAGACATTGAAAGATCCGTCATATTTAGGCGTTGATTGATCGCAGAATACCATTTGTGTTCCAAGTTTCGGGGTACTGTCCTGCCACTCTTTTAAAATAATCTCTACAGTTTTGTTTACTTTGCTGCCCTCAAAATCCACATAAGTCGAATCAAGGATGCGCATGTCCAGAGCGCCGCACCGGCCTCGGTGTGTTTCTTTCAGCGCGTTATCTTCCCACGGATTGACTTCACCGTTGTGGATGCGACGGAAGCATTCGATAATATCCTGTACTAAATTTTCCTGATCGGGGCTTGGCTTTGCAACGATGATCTGCGATTTACCATATTTCATCTTTGGGATGGGTAGATTCAGTTGATCGACAGTCCGAATATCAGCAACAAGGGAATAGAGGTTCATAAGTTCAGGCAAATTCACAAACTCAGCAAACCTGGTCTTGTATCGGTACTGTGTTCCGTCCGGCGTCAGTTCCAGAGAAGAAACCTTTTTACCGAACATAGCAGCCCAGGCATCGAAATGCTGGAATCCCATCTTGGCCAGCTTATCTTCCTCCAGGTACTTCATCATGACATACAATTCCGCCATGCTGTTTGTTACCGGAGTGCCGGTCGCGAAGACGATACCGCGTTGACCGTGATTCAGCTCATTGAGGTAGGAGCATTTCATCAACAAGTCCGTGGATTTCAAGGCATGGCTGGAGGAAATACCAGCTACATTTGACATTTTTGTCGGGATGAAAAATAGTGATAGGTAATCGTTTGGACGTAGTGTGCGGCCTGTGGCCGCATACTCGTTTCCTCCTGATTTTCCCCCACTTCACGCCGTGCATGCACCTTTCAGCGCACACGGCGTTCCATCAAATTGATTTACTTTCTTACGATTTCAACATCACTGCATCTTCACAAATGCAGTTTGCTTACAAATTTCACTTTAATTTTTGCCTGTATTTTTCGATTTTCCTGACTGTTTTCGGGTCTGTACCCGGTAGAATGGGACTGTTATGCACCATACGGTGACAGGGGACGCATAGCCATGCAAGATTCGGCACCTTATTGATTTGCTCCACAGGTAATTTGTTATCCACATGATGACAGTGTTTTGGGACGGCTTCGGAAAAATAGCGCCCACAGCATTTGCACTTACCATTGTCGCGGTTGTACGCATATTCCCGATTCATGAAGTATTCGAAGTTGTGTTTCCACTGCTTGCCGCTGGCGTACATCGCCAACTCTATATCCTCCGGGGTGTTAATAGATGGCCGGGCACAGGGTAAGGGCTTGTGTTTAGAGCGATAGCCAACGTAAATCCGGCGTCCCTCTTCGGTATACGGCGTCATTCGTTGATTTAACGGTAAGGTTTCATATCTGCTGTGCGTGATAAACGCAAAGGTGATGCCAAACCATTTGCCCTCAATTTCGATTGCGAAAGTCTTGCTTTTATAGCCCTCGTGCCGGTGCGGAAGATTACACAGTGTTTCGAGTGGAACTTGCATCTGGTTGTACTTGTTTGGAAATAGATTCTTCCAGACAGCCAATGCCGTGTTATTCACCCTGCGGTCTATGGCATGGTATGCGGCAGAACAAATAGACGGCTGAAGATATTGTGCCAGCCCTATAATAATGGAGTTAACATACTGTATTTGTGCCGCCTGTGTGTTTGGCTGAGAAAATAGCTGTATCCTCCGTACCTCGTCAGAGAGGTTGCGGACTTTCTTTGTCAGCCGCTCCATGTCTGGGAAGGGCTTACCCACCAGAATATCTGTCCATGTGGTCGGGTCTGGTGTTTTGCGTTTCTTCTCTGCCTTAACCACAAAACCGAGAAAGTGAATACCATTTTTCCGCAAGTCTGTAACATAGGTCTTTTCCTGCGACAGCTCCAGCTTCATTTTGTGTCGAAAATACTTCGTCAATTCACATTTGAGGCGATTTGCTTCCATTTCTGTGGATGTGAGAACTACCCAATCGTCCGCAAAACGATAATTATACTTGGGCGTGATTCCTGCCCATTTTAACCGTCTTGTATCGTTGCATTTGTGCTTACATTGCTGGTGGGGTTCCATATACTCTCTGCCCACATACCAGTCAAAATCATTCAGATACACATTGGACAGAAGTGGCGATAAAATGCTACCTTGTGGACTTCCCATCGTTGTTGCATAGTAAATTCCGCTTTCAATATATCCTGCTTTGAGCATTGCGCTAATGATGCTCAATACTCTCTTATCATGGATACCGATTCGCCAAAGCTTTTGCAGCAATAACCGGTGATTGATGTTGTCGAAACAGCCTTTAATGTCACCCTCGACTGCCCATACAGGTTGGTCGGGTGAACGACATCCAGCGTTGATAACGTTGACAATATCCCGGATTGCGTGCTTTTGCGCCCGATAAGGACGAAAGCCGTAGCTGTGCGGATAGAATCGCGCTTCGCAAATGGGTTCCAACACGATTCGCATACACTCCTGAACGATACGGTCTATTGCGGACGGAATACCAAGCGGCCTTGTCTTGCCATTACTTTTAGGGATATAGACACGCCGCGCAGGTTTGGGGTGGTAATTTTGGAAGCTTTTCTGTATCAGTGCAATCAATTCTTGCTTTGGCATTTGCAAATATCTGTCCATCTTCACTTCATCCACGCCGGCAGTTTTACTGCCTTTGTTGGATTTAATGTTGTGAACAGCTGTGACAATTGTCATTTCGTGACTCATTGCCTCTAACAGTCCCGTGAAAGAGATTCCTTGCTCAGATTTGCTGTACAGGAAATCAAGGAGCTCTTTTAATTCGCGCTCCGTTGAAAATCTGACGTTTAAATGCACAAGGCTGTCACCTCGCGGTTCGCCACCCATCTTTCAGGGAGTTATTTGATCTTCGGTTGTGAAATTTGTAAATCAATCTGACTCGTCCCCTTCGCCGTGGAGCATTTCAACTCCGTGTAGTTGGCTTTCCCAACCGCAGACTACTATGGGACGGCTGACTTCCTATAATTTTCATTGCGCTGCAACGCTCCAATTACAGGCTCTCAAACGTTCCCTCATTTTTATCCTTTTGTGAAACCCTTAGGCCGCTACCTTACACCGGGGGAATTTAACCGGACTTTGAATCATAGTTACCGTCCGATTCCAGATGGATATTGCATTCCATCGGGTCTGTGCAGAAAAACCAGCCACACATACTTTCTCCAATGCTCATCCTTTCGGATGCCTTCAACTCTTACGATGCTGCATAGCTTGCCCTTACGGATAGCCATAGGTTTCGGAAGCCCGCACCATTATTATCCATGCCTTTCGGTTTAGGTTTTCAGGTTACGGCTTCACCACACTTTGTACCCCATCCATTTACAGATGAATAGCGCACAGTGGAGTATTAGCTCGCGTACTGCCTGCGGTTTGACAAACCGCTGTGAGATTGCTCCTTTCCGGCAATGATTCTGTACGGCAGAGGAATTGCACCTCTGAATTAAAATGAGAGTTCTCTGTGATATACTAAAGGATTCGGAATTGATTTTAATTGTGGATGCAGGGACTAAAACGGTAACTGTACAGACTGCCCTTTTCGCATTCGAGGTTGTGGCCGTAATTGTTGCCGTACCGCTGCCAACGGCTGTGATATGCCCAATGTTATCTACGGTGGCTATATTAGCATTGCTTGTTGACCATTTGATGTTCTTGTCTCCCGATGCATTGGAGGGAGAAATGGTTGGTGTTAACACAGCCGATATGTCCCCTTTGTTCAAGGTCAGCTGAGTCTTATCCAGTGTCACCCCACTAATCTGTGGTGCAGTGTAATGGCCGGAAGATGACGAATCAGGAGCACTGGACACTGGCTCACTCGAAACGGTTGATTCCGGAGAACTTGATACAGGGGATGCCGGTTTCGATGCAGTGCTGCTTGGCT
>DAMDEB010000142.1:7651-9289 GCA_032090075.1 Caproiciproducens sp. | reverse complement strand
TTATGGATCACAGTATGTGTAGCCATTTTATGTGCTATCGTTGCGATTATAGTCAGTCAAAAGAAAAAGGAATAAATAAAAGTTATGAGCATAAGGCGTGGCCAAGCGGACATTTTGAACTTTGCTTAATGTTTATAACCAACTGACCGAACTTGAACGCATTATTTATATTAAGTGAAGGATGATAATATGGTCAACGATATACTGATTTCAAATAAGCAAAGTTGGGATGCAATGGCCAATAGCTGGTTTGGTACGACAGCGTTACCGGCATATGGTGACCTTATCCCGACGGAAAACGAATTAAAACTTTTTCCGAATTTACGCGGTAAAAAGGTATTTGATATTGGTTGTGGCAGAGGTCACTCGCTGAACTGGTGCGCTGAAAAAGGCGCGTAAAAATAGAAGTAAAAGTAGCCAGCGAACCTTTTTACCAAAAGTTGTTTCATAGAAAAAGCTAGCATCGTTCAAAAAACGATGCTAGCTTGATTTATTTAACAATTCTTTATAATATAATTTTTAGGATTGTGTCTATGAAAATAGATTCAAGTTACTTGAACCATCGTTACAAGGCTTCAGATTCCTCGCGATTACCGCTAATCCTAATCAATTGCACAATACCCCAGCATAGCGCGGCATAAACAATCATAGCGATAATAAGAGTTGGTTCTAAAACTGATTGCGTTTCTATCCCGTTTGATACAGCCATTCTGAAGATGCCAGTAAATGGAACTAAAAACAGTTTAGTAATGGAATATATAAAAGCGACAAAACCGCTCTGCGGATTTGCGCCAAGTATCTTAAAAATTAGCCGAAATGCAAACAGAACCTCTAGAACACCAAATATATAATAAATGATCTTTCTGGCTTTTAGGTTTGATGATATTTTTTTATTTGAATTATGTTTTTCCATTTAATCTCCTCTGCTTTACTTACATTATTTAACCTTCATTGGCTAAAGTACTTTCTTCCCTGTAATTATTCTTATTAAAACTACGATGACAGCAATTACGAGAAGAATATGTATAAGTCCACCCATTGTAAACGAAGCAATCATACCAAGAGCCCATAAGACCACAAGAACCACTGCAATGATCCATAACATGTTTCATCATTTCCTCTATTTTATAATTGTCCGGCGGGGTTAATTTGCCGGACGAAATACACTTGAACCGCAGGCAATACCAGCTTTTATTATTCAGTTCTGCCTGTATTTTATAACTTGTTGAGTCCTTTGGAAATAGCCTCGGCAGTTTTGTGAATATCTTGTGAGACTTCATGGATTCCGCGTTTCATATTCTTATTTACAACTTCCGATTTGTTATCCGCATTATCGACAGCATCGCATACTTTCTGTGCAGCATGCTCCGCCGTATTCTGAACCGTCTTCGATCCATTTTGAACAGTCTCCTTGATAGATTCCGAAATGTTTGATATTTTCTTTTTCATATTTTCGAGTACTCCCTTTTCAGATTTTGAAACATATATAATTCCAAGCGCCGCACCGGCAGTTGCTACAATGCCCATTCCAATCGCAAACTCCTGCGCGGTTTCTACTCTTACTTGCTTTCTTTTTTCGTGACGTATTAAGTCCAATAAGTTTTCTAAAAACATGAGTGAACCCTCCTTGTCGTTGGG
>DAMDEB010000142.1:3063-7641 GCA_032090075.1 Caproiciproducens sp. | reverse complement strand
TAATTTACGAGAATATAGTTTCTCGTGTTCAAAGTGACAGGGGGTGGTTGCAGGACTGATAAGCGCTTATCGTCTGCAGCAACATTTCCAATTGGATATTTTTCGTCATCCCATTATCCTGTAAATATCATTAAAGGGCGATTATGTTAAATATGAATATTCACCCTTACCATTCTCCAACCATAAATTCAAATGCAAACCGACCGATTATCGCGAATTATTTTATAGGATCAACAAGATCACTGATAAAATTTCGTTTGGAATTTCCCACATTTAATAATAAAGACTCAGCAACCTTTGTAACATCTTGCTTCTCAAGACCTTCCAGATGCTCTATAAACACGGAAAGCCTTTCATATTCAGAAATAGAGAATAACACTGCGTCCGGCTGATTGTTTTTCATAATAATTATCTTGCCTAGATTTTCTGCCTTTTCTCTGCAAGATTTGTAATTCTTTATTATGTCAGAGTTTGAAACGATTGATTCTGTTAAAATATTCATCTGAATTCTTCCTAACCTTTTTCTTTATTATAAATATAGTATATATCTATTCTAACAATTAGTCAATAAATATTTTTAATTATTATTATAATTATATTTAAAATTATTATAATAATTAACTTAATTCATGGCTAATTGAGAGAAATATGAATCATAGATCTTGTGCTTTATGAGCAAAAGGAATAAACTGTTATTTATATAATATAATCCCTCGTGTTATAGATCTTCTTAAGTTCGCATTGGTTTAATAATTCAAGGTACATCTGGCTTTACCAACTTCGTATAAGACCAGCAATGTGTGTTAGGAGAGTGAGAACGAAGTTTCCCATTCTGTTTATCACCTTCATTAAGGACGTAATCTTTTATGAACAAGCTAGGAAATTGTGGATAACGATTGAGCCTTCCATTTTGCTTAATGCTAAATAGGGGAAATATTATAAAACTTACAGGGATGATATTATGAAAAAGAGAATAATTTTGTTGGTTGCGTTGCCACTTCTTTGTTTATTTACTGCCTGCACAATGCCGTATATGTCGAGTAACAGTTCTGTTGCTGAAGCATCTGTCGTAAGGACTACTTCAACTTCGCTTATAACTTCTTCAACTTCGATTTCAACTTCCACTGCTGAAACAAGGACAACCACAACAGTCGATAAACCCATAAGAAAGGAGCTGACCTCATCAGATTCTCCGAAATCAAATGATTCAAGCACCACTAATGTTGCACCAAAAAAGCCTATGAAATTAACAGAATGCTCTCATAATTATGTGAAAAAGATTGTTTCACCTACTTGTACAAAGCAAGGATATACGCTTCATACCTGTAAAAAGTGCGGAAAGAGTTATCGTGATTCCTACGTAACCCCAAGGCACCAATACGGCAAATATCTTTGTGTGATTTGTGGACGACCTGATCCGGATAATCCGATCCATTCCCTTTCCGCATGGCTCGACAAAAACGGTACCCTCAATGGTGCTGGAAGGTATTCTTTTATTGACTATAAAGAAAACGGCCTTACGTATAGCATTACTGGTAATCCATACTCCTTAGACATCATCTATCTTGAATTTGAAAAAGGCGACGAGCATTTCCTAATATCGTTTGAGGATACGCATGAATGCAGTTTGGATTATACTAATAATGGCATAGAGGGAAGATCAGAAATGAAAAGTTTCGCTGTTTGTTCTTCTACTCCGCTGAAATTAACTTACTTTAATAACAAAAGCGAGACAGTGTGCAGCCAAGAAGAATTCGCTACTCTAATGACCGGCAAAATGGATAGCCTTTTGAAAACGATTCAGGATAAAATGCTTTATCCACGTACTGGCCTGACGTTAAAGAATTTTGGCTTTAAAGCTTATTGAAATTAAAAACGATCCACTGAAAGCGCAAGAGCTATTGTGGACTATGTAATAACCGGATTATGAAAAATCATGGAGACTGCTTGAATGTTTAAATAAGCGGAGAGAAGGATATCGGAAACAAAATATATCTTTAATAACAATAATAATGATGACGAATAGTGGCTAAACCGAAGCAAAAATTACAATTTTCGTCAAGATTTCTGTTGTTTTCATGGTTTGCAAAAGGGCAGGTTTTCTGAGATATATCATTAATAAGGGAGTGTTTAGTGATGAAACGAAGACTAGCAGGGATACTTTTGGCATTTGTTCTGGTTCTATCAGGCTGCAGCGGAAGACAGTCTGATAACACGGATAAAGCAAATAAGAATACGGCTGCTGCATCAGATAGTAAGGAAAGCAGCACCTCGGTGGAGGGTGTTCTTGCCAGATTAACTCTGGGCCAAAAAGCTGCTCAGATGGTGCAGGGGGCAGTATACAACGTATCGGAAGATAGCATGAAGAAAAACTGCTATGGCAGTATTCTTTCTACATATGGGGAGAGTTCCTTGAATGCGTCGGAATGGAAGGAATTGATTCTTAAATATCAGAAAGCTGCCATGAGTTCAACGGCAGGTATTCCTTACATCTATGGAAATGATGCGGTTCACGGGGTTAATACCTGTGAAGATACGGTTATATTTCCACATAATATAGGAATCGGTGCCGCGAACGATAAGCATTTAACTTATCAGATGGGGTTGGCGGTAGCGAATGAAGCAAAGTTAACGGGCATGCTGTGGAGCTTTTCCCCATGCTTATCTGCAGCACAGGATCCAAGATGGGGGCGCACCTATGAAAGCTATTCTTCGGAAACTGGTATCGTTACGGAGCTCGGTACATCGTTTGCGAAGGGTTTGATCGATGGCGGCATCCTTCCTTGTGTAAAACACTTTTTTGCGGATGGCAATGTTTTGTATGGAACAGGTGAAACACTGGATGGAGAAAACAGGTTGATTGACCGTGGGGATGCTCAACTGTCCGATGCACAAATTCAGGAATTATTAAAGGTTTATCAGGCCGAAATTGATGCCGGTGTTAAGACCATCATGATCAGCCACAGCAGTTTAAACGGAACGAAGATGCATGCGAATGAGAAATATATATCAATGTTAAAAAATGATATGGGATTTAAGGGCTTTATTGTAAGCGATTGGGACTCCATTCATAATATACCGGGTGACAATCTGAAAGCGCAAACGGTTACTGCAATTAACGCCGGTATTGATATGCTGATGGAGGATTCCAAATATGAGGAATGCCGGAAATATATCGTTGAAGCGGTAAATGAAGGCAAAATCTCTATAGACCGTGTGAATGATGCAGTCAGACGAATCCTCACGGTAAAGAAAGAGATGGGAATTCTGGATGACCCGATGATGGAGAAGGTAACATCTAAGCAAAGCAGTGTAGGTTCACAGGAATACCGGAATTTGGCAAGAACATTGGTAGAAGAAAGTCTTGTATTATTAAAGAATGATAATTCGATACTGCCGATTAAGAAAGGAACGAAGATATTCGTGACAGGGCCCGCTGCAAATGATGTCGGAGTGCAGTGCGGCGGCTGGACGATCACCTGGCTCGGCAGTTCGGATGCAGATAACAACGGTCGTAAGTGGATACCGGAAGGAAAAACGATACTGGACGGACTGAATGAGCTTGCGAATGAATATAATCTGACGATTATCACTGACCCGAAGAAAGCAGCGGATGCCGATATGACATTATTGTGTCTGGGAGAAAAGACATATGCCGAATGGAAAGGTGACAGCGCAGATATCAGTATTACCAAAGAGCTTGGTCTCGATGGAAATTCCAAAGCAATCAGCCTCGCCAAAAGCTTGGGGCATCCGACAATAGCTTGTATTATATCAGGAAGAAATGTAATCATCAGCGATTATATGAGGCAGTGGGACGGTATTGTTATGTGCTACCTGCCTGGAAGTGAAGGCAACGGCGTAGCGAATGTGCTTACAGGAAAGAGCAGTTTTACAGGGACCTTACCGATGCCGTACTACTCAAAAGTTAAAGATATCAGGACGGATAATGTAATGTTTCCGGTGGGATATGGATTAAAGTATCCACAATAGGATTCTAATACTAAGCAAGCGAAAAACAAAATAATCAGTCAACTGGCACCTCAAAAGTGGGGTGCTTTTTTAATTTCGTTAGATAATCGATGTGCAATATGAAAACACAATAATTCATAAAAATGCAAGGGTTAAAACTATATAATATCTGCCATGATTACTGCAACAAGAAGAAAATGTGACCGATGGTCCAGAAAAGAAATTGTTATACAAAGGTAGGTTAGCAATTGAGCATTAGCCCGGTTTTTTTGTATCATCCAAACATTAGGCAGTTAGTGCTCTGCCTGGACAACGATTACGCGCCAAAAGTAAAGATAGGTCTTCACCAATCTCAGGCAGACGGCTACAGAGCATCCTGAACACAACTACATCTAAAAAGGGGTACCAGACATAGAATCTGATACACAATTAAAGGAGTTGAATAATGATATAAATGCAAATAATCTGGTTGAACTTGAAAGAAATTAATCATATAATGGAAGAAAACATTATAAAGTAAGAACTTAGGTTAATTTCATATATTAGCAATATTAGCAGAGGCTGTTGCAATAGTTTGGGCTTCGCATAATGTTTAGGAAGTTACTT
>DAMDEB010000142.1:0-3053 GCA_032090075.1 Caproiciproducens sp. | reverse complement strand
TTGAATAAAGAACTACATTCCAATGGCCGCATACGGTTCACGAAAGGGGTATTCTCAATGATACCGAATCAATGGTACGCCATATTGCCTTCCAAGGCTGTTAAAACAAATCAGATAGTCGGCGTAAAAAGATTGAATCTGGAGCTTGCGCTGTTCCGAAACAATAAAGGTGAGATCGGCTGTGTTGTCGATCAATGCACACACCGAGGTGCAGCGCTCAGCAAGGGCAAGGTTAAGGGAGACTGTATCCAGTGTCCTTTCCACGGACTGGAGTTTGACCAGACAGGCCGTTGTGCTTTCATTCCGGCAAACGGCAAATCATCTACTTTAGATATCAGCCGCTATAATGTCAAGCACTATCCGGTCCGGGAAAATAATGACATTATATTCTTCTGGTACGGACAGCCGGAAAGAGTCACAGACGAACTGCCGTTTTTTTATGAGGACGTGGACGCTTCCTACGCTTATAGTGAAATTGAAGATCATTGGAATTCCCACTATTCCCGTTGCATCGAAAATCAACTGGATGTTGTCCATCTGCCGTTTGTGCATCATAATACCATTGGAAGAGGAAACAAAACCCTTGTCAACGGCCCGAGGATTGAGTTTGTGCCCGGCGGTCTTGTCACAAGCGCTAACAATGAAGCAGATGTAGGACAAAATCCCAAAACAGCTGCCGAATGTGTCATAAAGCCCACATATTTAAAATTCCTCTTTCCAAACATTTGGATGAATCACATCAGCAATAAAATAAAAGTCATTATTTACTTTGCACCCGTGGACGACGAGAACACGATCCTGTACATCAGATTTTATAGCATGGCTACCGGACTCAAACCACTGGATGGACTCATTTCTTTCTTTGGAAAATTTGGTAACCGAATTATTGAGCGTCAGGATAAGCGTGTAGTAATCACGCAAAACCGAAAGCATCTGCGTACAAATCACAGGAAAAGCTCCTTCCCGGCGACGGACCGATTATACAGTACCGAAGAATCCGCGAAGAACTGAAAAATCAATAGTAGGATTGGAGCGCAGAATTCTTTAGATAGCATGAACTTTCCATGTATTTACTTATTAAACTCTGCTTAATGTTTATAATATTCGTTGCGAACTTAATCTATGATCAAATTATTAGGAAGTGCACATCTTATGGACAGGGATGAAATACTAAAAACCAATAAAACATATTGGGACTTAAATGCAGATTTATGGTTTGGAACTACGGCACTTCCAACATATGGAGTGAAATTTGTGACAGAAGATGATCTACATTTGTTTGGCGATGTTTCAGGTAAAAAATTGTTGGAAATCTGTTGTGGAAGTGGTCACTCCTTAAAATACCACGCTGATAGAAATGCCTCTGAATTGTGGGGTGTGGATATTTCCCACAAGCAAATACAAAATGCCAATGTTTATTTAAAAGATCACGGATATACAGCAAAATTTATTTGTTCACCTATGGAAGCAGAACTGGATATCCCGACAAATTATTTTGACTTCGTTTATTCCATATACGGAATCGGATGGACAACAGATTTGCAAGGTACATTTAAAAAGATAGCATCTTATCTAAAAAAAGGCGGCATATTTATATTCAGTTGGCATCATACATTGAATTACTGCGTGGCTTGGTCATGCAACCAACGCAAAGATGTTATAGAAAAGGATACCTTGATTTTTAACAAAAGCTATTTTGATGAATCATACTTTAGCATGCCGGTTGATGGAAGTGAAATAATATTATGCAATCGAAAAATATCAACATATATCAATGCTTTAGCACGGGCAGGATTTGTTGTTGAACAAATGGTAGAGCAGACTGACAAAGAAACGATGGAAGCAGTTGGAGATGTTAGCGACAAAACCCAAAAAGCCAAGATGCTTCCGATTTCTTTTTGCATAAAGGCAAGAAAATTATAATGTGAGTTCCGTACATGTGAGCACAATGTGTCGTCTCCCCTTTCTTTTGAGCTGCACATTATGTTTGAGGCTGTGTGAAAATGCAAAAAATTATGAAATGATGGTGCATCATCCCCCAATTTTATGCATATGTACGTCAAGATGGAGATATATCTCCGATTTTTGCGAAGAAATAAGGTTCCAGTGGTAAACTGAAAAATGCAGGCTTTGTTTTCACACAGCCTGGTTTAAACGCATACATGTCCGTGATATAATTAAACGATACGAAGCTGGCCGTTTGGCAAAAGCTATGATAGAAAGGAGAATGTCTTATGTATTTGTTCAAAACACTTACAGTAAAAAACATGACTCTGCGCAACCGGATCGTTATGCCTCCCATGTGTATGTACAGTTCCAAAACAGATGGTATGCCAAATGATTTTCACTTTACTCACTATACTTCCCGTGCCGTTGGAGGAGTGGGACTGATTGTTATGGAAGCCACCGGCGTCCTTCCATGGGGCCGCATTTCCGACCATTGCCTGGGCCTTTGGAATGATGAGCAGGCAAAAGCGCTTGCACCAATCGTCACTGCCTGTCAGAAACAGGGGGCTAAAATGGCGATTCAGCTCAATCACGCGGGCCGTAAATGCACAGCGCGGGAAAAAACAATTTTCGCACCCAGCTCCATTCCATTCGAAGAGGATTCCCCCATGCCTCATGAAATGACGGAAGAAGATATCCGTGATACTATCCTTGCATTTCGGAGCTCGGCTGCAAGGGCAGCTGAAATCGGATTTGACGCCATCGAACTCCATGGAGCCCATGGTTATCTGATCAGCGAGTTCCTTTCACCGCTCACCAATCACCGCATAGACAGTTATGGCGGCTCAACTGAAAGCCGCTGCCGTATACTGATTGAAACGCTGCAGGCGGTACATGAGGTTTGGCCTGACGATAAACCTGTTTTGCTGCGCGTATCCGCCGAGGATTACGAACCAGAAGGCCTGCATCCAGTGGAAATGGCCAAAATCATCGAATTGGTGAAGCCATATATTGATGTGCTGGACGTAAGCACGGGTGGAGTTGTATCAACACCACCGCCGGCCCTTTATCCCGGCTATCAGGTAAAAGCCGCTGAAGAGCTAAAA
>DAMDEB010000141.1:6811-9384 GCA_032090075.1 Caproiciproducens sp. | reverse complement strand
ATGCCCGCCGTTGCGGATGATTCCGGACTGATGGTCGACGCATTAAACGGCGCACCCGGTGTGTATTCTGCACGTTACGCTGGCGAGGGCGCAAGCGATATGGACCGCATCCAAAAGCTGCTGTTGAACTTAAAGGACGTTCCAAAGGAAAAACGCAGTGCAAAATTCGTCTGTGCAATCTGCTGTGTGTACCCAAATGGGGACATCGTCACGGCGCATGGCGAATGTGCAGGCACAATCGGCTTTGAACCACAGGGCAGCGATGGTTTTGGTTACGACCCGATTTTCTTTGTAAACGGAAAGTCCTTCGCGCAACTTACCGCAGAAGAAAAAGATAAAATCAGCCACCGCGGCCGCGCTCTTAAAGAGTTTGCGGCTCAATTACAAAAGATAAAGGAGCAGAACCAATGATTACAAGTAAACAACGTGCCTTTTTGCGCTCACTTGCAAATGACATCGATACAATTCTGATGGTCGGAAAATCCGGTATTGGCAGCGATATTATCAAACAAGCCGATGATGCTCTTACCGCACGTGAAATTATAAAAGCAAAGGTGCTCGAAACAGCGCCTGTTTCCGCGAAAGAAGCCGCTGAATCGGTTGCAGAACAAACTAACTCGGAAGTTGTTCAGGTTATCGGTTCAAAATTCGTACTTTATCGTAGAAATACCAAAGAACCAAAAATTACTCTTCCCAAAGCAACTAAAAAGTAATATGATATAAGGTGGAATTATGCAGAAAATTGCAATATTCGGCGGTACCTTTAATCCCATTCATAACGGGCATATTCATTTGGCAAAGCAATTTGCGCTGCTGCTCGGTGTGGAAAAGATGATATTGATACCGGCTCTTATTCCGCCGCATAAGCAGGTAAAGAATCTTGCTTCGGCAAAGGACAGGCTTGAAATGTGCCGCCTTGCCGCAGCCGAGAACCTGTTTGAAGTAAGTGATATTGAAATGAAACGCCAGAACTTCAGTTATACCTCTGATACCCTACGGGAGCTGAAACAGACTTACCCTGATTCGGAGCTTTATTTCATTACAGGGGAGGATATGTTCCTTACCTTGACTCACTGGCATGAGGCGCAGACGATTTTTGAGCTTGCCACCCTTTGTGCCGCCCCGCGCAGCAACAGTGGACTTGAGAAGCTCTTGGACTATGCGAAGATTTTGCAGCGGTACAGTGCAAAAACGATCATAGAAAATATTGACTATCTTCCAATTTCTTCAACCATGGTTCGCAATGCAGTTAAAAACGGAAAGAACATAGCCGGGCTTGTTCCTCCTGTGGTTGCGGATTATATTATTGAAAATAATTTGTATTTGGAGCAGGAAAATGAATAACACCGATTACAAAGCAATTATAAAACCATTTCTCAGCGAAAAGCGGTATCGTCATTCCGTATGTGTCAGCGAAGAGGCCGTACGCCTTGCAAAAAAATACGGTGCCAATGAAGAAAAAGCGGCAATTGCAGGAATTCTTCACGATATTATGAAAGATATTCCGCATGAAGAACAACTAAAAATGATGACTCATTTTGACATCGTACTTACCGACGTGGAACGCAGCGCACAAAAGCTGTGGCATGCCATGCTCGGAGCGGCGTATATTGAAAATGAACTTCATATTACCGATCCCGAAATTATCAACGCCGTGCGCTACCATACCACCGGCCGTGCCGACATGACTTTGCTTGATGAAGTGCTGTTTATTGCTGACTTTATTTCAGCTGACCGCGATTATGCAGGTGTTGAAGAATTACGCAACGCTGCTGATATGAGCCTTGAACAGGCCATGATTGAAGGCATCAGTTTTACCATCAAGGATTTGGTTCAAGGCTATAAGCCGATTCATCCGGATACCATTGCTGCCTATAATCAGGTGGTATTAAAATATAAATCATAATTATTTTTAAATCGAAAGGTTGTTGAGAATGACATCACTTGAACTTGCTAAAGAAACCGTAAAAACTATGGACGACAAAAAAGCGCTGGATTTAAAAGTCATCGGCATTAAAGATATTTCAGTTATTGCAGACTATTTTGTTTTGGCGACCGGCACAAGCAGCACCCACGTAAAAGCACTTGCGGATGAGGTTGAATTTAAAATGAAGCAAATTGGAATCAGTCCGGAGCACATCGACGGCTACCGTTCCAACACATGGATTATTTTGGACTACAGTGACGTAATCGTTCATGTTTTCACCCCCGATGCGCGTGAGTTTTACAATCTTGACCGTTTGTGGCAAGATGGGGAGAGCATTGATTTGTCCAACGTTATCAAAGCATAAAGAATACGGGAGCGAAGGAAAAAATGAAATACGATCATAAACCAATTGAAAAAAAATGGCAGGACAAATGGGAGCAAGCCGGCGTTTTTCACGCCTCCAATACTTCTGAAAAGCCGAAATATTACGCCTTGATTGAATTCCCCTATCCGTCCGGACAGGGGCTTCATGTCGGTCATCCGCGCTCCTATACGGCAATCGACATTATTGCGCGTAAACGCCGCCTGCAGGGCTACAATGTTCTCTACCCAATCGGGTGGGACGCATTTGGTCTGCCTACCGAGA
>DAMDEB010000141.1:1495-6801 GCA_032090075.1 Caproiciproducens sp. | reverse complement strand
GGTCACGAGAGATCAACACCACCGACCCAGAGTACTACAAATGGACACAGTGGATTTTTCTGCAATTATTCAAGCATGATTTGGCCTATAAAAAAGAGATGGCCGTTAACTGGTGCACATCCTGCAAATGCGTGCTTGCCAACGAAGAAGTTGTCAATGGAGTTTGCGAACGCTGTGGCAGCGAGGTTGTGCACAAGGTAAAATCACAATGGATGCTGAAAATCACCGAATATGCACAGCGTCTGATCGATGACCTTGATCTTGTAGATTACCCTGACCGCGTCAAGGCACAGCAGAAAAACTGGATTGGCCGTTCCACAGGTGCTGAGGTCGATTTTATCTCCACAACCGGGGATAAGCTGACCGTCTACACCACCCGACCGGACACCCTTTACGGCGCAACCTACATGGTTGTTTCGCCGGAGCATCCGATGTTGGAAAAGTGGGCGGACAAACTTCATAATATTGATGAAGTCCGCGCTTATCAAAGCGAGGCCGCCAGAAAGTCCGACTTTGAGCGCACTGAAGTTGCCAAGGATAAAACCGGCGTTCTTCTTGACGGCGTTGCGGCAATTAACCCGGTGACCGGAAAAGAAATCCCGATTTTTATCTCCGATTACGTCCTCGTATCCTACGGTACAGGCGCAATCATGGCTGTTCCTGCTCACGATACCCGCGACTGGGAATTTGCAAAGAAATTCAATCTGCCGATTATTGAAGTCGTTCAGGGCGGAGATGTGCAAAAGGAAGCCTTTACCGACTGTGAAACCGGTGTTATGGTTAATTCCGGCATTCTCGACGGTCTGACCGTTGAAGAAGCCAAGAAAAAGATAACTGAATTTTTAACGGAGAAAGGCATCGGCCATTCCAAAGTTAATTTTAAATTACGCGACTGGGTGTTTTCACGCCAGCGCTATTGGGGCGAACCGATTCCGATTGTTTACTGTGAAAAGTGCGGCTATGTGCCGCTGCCCGAAAGCGAACTTCCGCTTCGCCTTCCAAATGTAAAATCCTACGAGCCTACTGATACGGGAGAATCACCGCTTGCCCATATGACCGACTGGGTTGAAACCACCTGTCCGCACTGCGGTGGCAAAGCAAGGCGTGAAACCGACACCATGCCGCAGTGGGCCGGTTCCTCGTGGTATTTCCTGCGTTACATTGATCCCCATAACCACGATGCGCTTGCCGGGGAAGATGCAATGAAGTACTGGCTACCTGTCGATTGGTACAATGGAGGTATGGAACACACCACGCTTCACCTGCTTTACAGCCGTTTTTGGCATAAATTCCTGTTCGATATCGGCGCGGTACCTACGCCCGAACCATACGCCAAGCGTACAAGCCACGGTATGATTTTAGGTGAAAACGGGGAAAAAATGAGCAAGTCCCGCGGCAACGTGGTTAATCCGGATGAAATTGTCGGTGAGTACGGCGCTGACACAATGCGCCTTTACGAAATGTTCATCGGCGACTTTGAAAAAGCCGCTCCATGGAGCTCCGCCAGCATCAAGGGCTGCCGCCGTTTTGTTGAACGCTACTGGAATTTACAGTTCATGCTCAGCAATGAAAAAGGAATTCGCAAAGAACTTGAAACCGCCTTTCATAAAACCATTAAAAAGGTTGGGGATGACATTGAATCCCTTAAATTCAACACAGCCATCGCAACCCTCATGGCTTTGATGAACGACATTTATGAAGTTGGCTCCATCACGCTTGATGAGCTTAAGGTGTTCACCATCCTCATCAATTCCTTTGCGCCTCATGTGACGGAAGAAATGTGGGAAGTAATGAAATACGGCAATGGCATGGCTTGTGAGCAGAAATGGCCGGAGTACGACGAAGCAAAATGTGTCGAGGACACAGTCGAAATTGTTGCTCAGGTGAATGGCAAGGTGCGCGCTCATTTGAGCGTCTCCGCAGACATTACTAAGGAAGCAGCAATTGCCGCCGCCAAGGCCGACGAGAAAATCGCCGCCGAGCTTACCGGCAAAACCATTTTAAAGGAAATCTATGTTCCCGGCAAGCTGGTCAACATTGTAGCAAAGTAATCCATAAATGAACATAAAGCAAGCGGCATCGGTGTAAAACTGATGCCGCTTTTTTTGAGCATATGATTTGTATAATAATATAAGTAATTTGATATAATCACAGAATTGTTATTAGTATTGACAAACATTTAAACTGAGCATAAGCTATAAATGCGATTAAATAATATTTATTTAGAATTATTAGTTGTTTTCTACAAAACAATAATATTTTTATCACAAAAAGCCATTCAAAAACGTTATAGATATTAGAAGCAAAAACAACAATTATATTGTATATATGATACAATAAATTATTGTTAAATTTATACAATGTGCTAATTTAAAAAAATAATAGAAAAACCTGTAACAAAACGCAACCGAAATCAGTTATATAAGTAGAAGAAAAAATTTGAATTTCATGTGCATGCATTGAAATATAAATCTTGAGGAAGGGGGTGAGTCCAATGGGTTTGTAACTGGGTGAAAAATTTCTCTTTTAAATTACCGGCAACTCCTGTACGAATATAAACAAGGAATTAAAATGAAGGAGAATTTAATATTATGAAAAAGAATCTAAGAAAAATAGTTAGCTTGATCTTGGTTTTAGCAATGGCTTTGGCAATTTCTGTACCTGCGTTTGCAGCAGAACATACAAATCGCCCGATAATTGGATTGGGAATTACTGAAAAGACTACAAACTCCGACAGTATTACTCCTTTTGTGTACGAAGTATGTAACGGTAAGCCGTATCACGATATGGTTTCGCGCAGTTATGGCGATGCATACATTAGATTATCAGATGGTTCCTTAGAAAAATATATTTCTTCGGGGGCTTGCTGGCAATGTAAGGCTTGTAATATGGTCATGATTACAGAGCACGATATTTTTCCTGATTATCCCACTTCAATTGGAAGATATGCTGTTTGGGGCTATAATGAACCAATCAACCTTACCGGAACTGACATTGTTACTTCAAGAAACCAGACGAATTATACAAGTAGCAATAGCATTTCCGGCTATCGATTTCGGTATGGAGATCTTTAATTAATAAAATCAAGGAGGAGTTATGATAAAAAGAAAATGGCACTCTGTGATTTTTATTGCTTCAGTATTAATATGTACTCTTACTGCTTGCGGGCAAAAAAGCGAATTGGTAAGAGTACCGGAAGATGCACTGACGAAACTTTTTACGGTTTCAGATTATTCTTTAACGCATCTCGACGATAAAAGCAAATACCTGACAACGCTTGAAAATACATATGAAGCATACTTTACATCAGAAGCGTTTGATGGTTTTGTGGCAGATAGGTTGGCGGCAAGGTATGTCGGCTTGGCTGAAAAAGAGGGCGTTCTGATTTCAGTGAAAGATGTGCAGTTGAGCAAAACAAAAGAGGAAAACAAGAATACTTCCTTTGATTTTCAAATCAATTTGGTACTGAAACACACGAAATCCAAGGAAGAGATTTCCAAATCTCAAAGCGGACAGCTTACTGTAACGACTGAAAGTGGAAAAACTAAAATCAGCCGACTATATATTGTACCCGATAATTTATTCAAATGAATTTTTATCAACGGGAAAAAGTCTCGTAAACAAGGGCGACGCCGATTAAAAACCGGCGCCGCCCTTTGTGCTATTTAAAAAATATGTAATAGACCGTAAGAGCTTGCAGTGTGATAATGACCGGAATCCCGAGCATAAACTTTTTATGCTGTGTTTTATGGTGTATCGCGTACATGGTCAGCAGCATAAATGGGGAGCCGCCAAGGGCTGAAATCAGGAGCAGCACATTTTCCGGAACGCGCCAAAGGTGCTTCTTCGCATTGTGCTTGTCAATCACTGTTGTGAGAACGGCAATAAAATTAATAATAATTAAGTAACCAATCCAATATATATAAGTAGGCATGTCTTACTCCTTTCTTTATAACAGACTTGCACCGCAGTTTGGGCAGTATCGGCAGTTAGGGGCAACTGAACATTTGCAGCCTGGGCAGATTTTTTTGTTTGCGCCTTGTACAATAAACAACGCGTCCGGGTTAATTTCGGCTGCATAATCCCGCTCCAAACGCTTACCCTCGTCTTTTCTGATCTCATAAACCGTGCCGCAGTTCGGGCAGGAAACAAAGTACCGTTTGCCAAAGCGGAACAGCGGAATAAAAAACAGTGTGAACTGCTGAAAGGTACAAGTAACCGCAGCCATCACTTCACGGCTTGCACAGCACGAAAAAAATTCACATTTGCGTACGCCAAGGTCATTTGCGCCATTCGTTATTCCAAAAATCAAAAACATCAATTCACCCCCGATTGTTTCTTTTAGATGTATCCTACACTATAAAAATGTTTCTGTCAAATAAAATTCAATCCCAATAAAAAATAAAAAAGAAGCACTAAATACACGGGTGGAAGTATCCGATTCGGAAAGGAATGATATTGATGGTAATCAAACTTTTTAGCAGACACAGCATTTTAGCATGCGCCTTGTTGCTGGCTGTTGCCATTGCGATTACGATGTCCATTAACTTTGGTCATCAACCTAAAAATGCTGTGAGCAGTGTGGTTTCCCAGACAAATCTAACCGCATCTAATAAAATTTTATCCAATGCTCCTGTAGTAAGTGCAGCCGCTTCATCGTTACCAACAGTGGCCTCCGCCGTTGCAGCTAACACCGTTTCCGGCGATGAAATGCGGGCGGTCTGGGTGCCGTTTATGAGCCTCGATATGAGCAATGAAAGCGATAAAAGCGAGAAAGCATTCCAAAAAAAGTTTGACACAATTGTTTCCGGCGCCAAAAAATGTGGAATGAATACGCTGATTGTGCACGTACGTCCGTTTGGAGACGCGCTTTACAAGTCGGCATATTTTCCATGGAGTCATATCGTAGGGGGAACACAAGGTGTCAATCCGGGCTATGACCCGTTGGCTTACATGGTAACTGCCACACATAAAGCAGGTATGAAGATTCACGCGTGGGTCAATCCATTGCGTATTCAGGTAGCGGGTACGCCGTCTATTCTGGCAGAGGGGAATCTCTACAATACATGGAGGCACGATACCACAAAACCCGGGTGGGTTGTGGACAGCGGAAACGGAAAATACTTTAATCCCGCAATTCCTCAGGTACGTAAGCTTATTGCCGACGGCGCAAAAGAGATTGCTCAGAATTATGATGTGGATGGTATTCAGTTTGACGATTACTTTTACCCGACACAGGACGCTGCATTTGACAAAATCGCGTATGATAGTTACAGTGCGGCCGCAGCAAAAAATGGAACGCCCCT
>DAMDEB010000141.1:0-1485 GCA_032090075.1 Caproiciproducens sp. | reverse complement strand
GGCGGCGCGGTAATGTGAATGCGCTTGTGTCGCTTGTTTACAGTGAAATAAAATCAGTAAAGCCAAAGATATCGTTTGGTATTGCACCGCAGGGAAATGTACAGAATGACTTGAATATGGGAGCGGATGTCGGCTCATGGTGCAGTGCACAGGGATATGTAGATTACATCTGTCCTCAGCTTTATGTCAACTTCGATAATCCGGTTTTACCATTCGACACCGCCGCACAAAGCTGGCGCAAGCTGGTTACCAACACCAATGTGAAGCTGTATTTCGGGCTTGCCGTTTATAAAAGCGGTTCCGACGCCGACAGCGGTACTTGGAAAAAATCAAGCAATATCTTGGCAAAGCAGGTCGAATTAGGACGCAAAACATCATGTGATGGATTCATGTTTTACTCTTGGGACTACTTGAACACCGACCAGACGAAGGAAGAAGTTCAAAATGTCATGAAAATATTAAACTAAACAGCATTAAGTCATTGATACGATGTTTTTGCTACGAAGATTGCGAAAATCAGCTTTAAAAAGAAAAAGCCAAAACCATTGATTGAACGTCAGACTTATCAATGGTTTTGGCTTCCTGTATATCACTTTATCGTTATGGTGTCCGCAGGTACCATCTTGTTCAGCTTTAAATCATCATCATGCTCATAGGGGCAATAGAATTGATAATCCGCTTTCTTGTCATTTTTAACACGATAGAGCGCGGTGTCTGCTTGGTGAAGAAGGGTGACGGCATCGGCTCCGTCGAAAGGATATATACTGATTCCAAAACTGCAGGCGACGGAAAGCTGTAGCTTGCCAATAATGAACGGAGTACTGAATTGAGCCATTATTTTATTTGCAACGGAGATGATGCTATTACGAGAATTAACATTATAAATTAATAGGGCAAACTCATCACCGGAAAGCCGTGCCACCACATCTGACTTTCGAATGGAAGCCTTTAATCGTTCGGCCGCTATTTGGAGTAAAGCATCCCCAACCGAATGGCCATAAGAATCATTTACAATTTTAAAATTATCGATATCTAAAAAAATAACGGCGGCACCACTGAAACTGTTATGCTGGGTTCTAATCATTTTTGTCAGATGATTCATGAAATTTGTGCGGTTCGGCAAACCTGTCAGTGCATCATGTTCTGCTAACTTTCGGGCTTCCAATTCTGCCTGCCGTATTTCCTCATTCTCAACCTCAAGGCTTTTTATAAAGCTTTTCATCTGATGTACCGCATGATACTGACTGGTAATATCATTCACTTGAATCAATATCAGGCAGTGGTCTTCAAAAACAATCTGCTCAATCTGCAAATTTTGAATTGTCGGTACAATGTATGAATCAGAAGAAAAATGATGAAAGAAAGAACCATGTAAGGCTCCAGAGAGAAACCTTCCCTCACCTGTTTCGATGACTGTTTCAATAATTTTTTTGTACTTTGCTTCTTGAAACCGGGGGCACACCTCGGAAAACGTTTTTCCAAAAA
>DAMDEB010000140.1:6117-9473 GCA_032090075.1 Caproiciproducens sp. | reverse complement strand
AATCGCCTTGATGATAACAAGGTATGCATCATAGCCCAACGCAGTAACAGCTGCCATATTCTTGTTGGGGTATGCTTCCTTGTAAGCCTTAACAAATTTTTTGCCTTCTGCCGTTACAGGTGCCGCGTCATCGAAGAAGGTGGAAATAGTCGCGCCTTCTACATCCTTGCCGCCGACAGAGGTGAATTCATCAATATCCCATGTGTCACCACCGAGGAAAGGAGCTGTAATGCCAAGCTGACGTGCCTGTTTCATTACAAGCGCGGACTCGGTGAAATTGCCCGGTGCAAAAACGACATCCGGATTAGCTGCTTTTACAGTCGAAAGCTGCGCACCGAATTCCTGGTCATTGGTATTGTAGTTAACAGTAGTAACCACGGAATTTGGGTCGCCGGTCAGCTTTATGAAAGCCTCTTTAAAATATGTAGCAAGGCCGACCGCGTAGTCGTTGGAAACTTCCTGAACAATCGCTGCCTTTTTGGCACCGCTCTTAAACGCATAGTTTGCCATGATTGTGCCCTGGAACGGATCAAGGTAGCAAACTCTAAAATAGTAGTCATTTCCTTTTGTAACCAACGGATTGGTGCATGAGGCACCGACCGCCGGGACTTTGTTCTTTTTCACAAGCTCGCCCGCTGCCATGGAATAACCTGAACCCCAGGAACCGATGATAGCAGAAACCTTATCTTTTTCGATTAGACGTGCAACAGCTGTCGTAGCCTGCGCTTTGTCGGATTTGTTGTCCGCAACAACAATTTCAACTTTTTTGCCCAGAACCTCAGGATAGAGTTTATTGGCTATTTTAATTCCTTCGACCTCTGCCTCGCCGCCTGCCGCATTTGCGCCTGTCAGCGGTTCAAACACACCGATTTTTATGGTGTTGCTGTCGGTCGCTGCAGTAGTTGATGAAGTGTCCACCTTTTTGCACCCTGAAAATAGTGACGCCGTCATGATAAATGCCAACAACAATGCTGCAATTTTCTTCATTCTAAGATTCCTCCTCAATAATGTTTGAATTTCGACTGCGATCCGCAGGGGCAGATTAAGAATATCGCGGAAACGCCGTTCATAAACTGTTTAAGATTATATCATGCTAAAGTGCAAAATACAAGATGAAATGAATTATCAATTTTAAAATCCACCATTTTCATTTAATTCTAATAATGATAAAATTTAACTTTTCAATATATATAAGGTAAATACACCTAATTAGCGTCAAACTATATCATATATGCATAATAATTAAAAATAATTTGATTACAATTTAATGAATTTTATAAAATTAAAATATGCATTATTAATCTAAATTAACTCAAAATGCAATAACCTGGTATGATAATTGCAAAATAACCTTGCTTAATATTATAAATCAGATTAAATATTGATTTATTTCAGACAGATTTCAATGAAATTCAGCAAGAAATTACAAAATGTTACACAAAATTTAAAAAAATGCTGGAATTATATTGAATAATAGATTATGATATAAGATATAAAGATTATAAACTGTCTTTATGATTATGATATATTTTGGAGGCAGAAAATAATGGAAGCAGTTAGCAGAAATGAGAACGGTAGTTTTTTGAACGTTTTAAAAAGGATTTGGGATGGCCCGAATTATGACGAAGCGGAGGGTGTGCCCGATATGCAATTTGGAAAATCTAACGCAGTAAAATCCAGTGCTGCAGATGATGTTGAAAATTTTAAAATAGAGGTAAAGGCCGATGAGCCGGTTCAGCCTGTATTAAATATTCCGAAAATCTCTGAGCCGGGACGACCGGACCTACAACCGATTAAACCAGACTTTCAGTCGCAAAAACCGTTTGAACTGACCGCAAACGATTATAGCGCACCAAAACAGACCACAGTCATTTCAAAGGGCACGGTTATAGCAGGTGATTTAAAGTCAGACGGTAATTTTGAAATATATGGTACAGTGACCGGCAGCATTACTACAACCGGCAATGTACAGATCAGCGGAAAACAGGTAGGTGACGTACAGGGTGCGAACATCAGCCTTTCCTCCTGCATGGTGCGTGGAAATATAACTGCGACAGAGGATATGAATATTGACAGTGACTCCGTTATTATCGGCGATCTCAAGACTAAGAACCTTACCATTAACGGTAAACTGCAAGGAAACATTCACGCAAAGAGCAGCGTAGTCTGCCAGAGCAATGCAATTGTAATCGGTGATTTGACTGCTGCAACCATAACAGTGAACAACGGTTCCAAATTACAAGGGAAAATGCAGATTTTTAACGGACAAATAGAAGACATTAAAATTCCGGCTGAAGATCAGAGTACGCCAACCATTGCTTAGTATTCACAAATAAAATGATCAGCGGAAAAGAAATTTTTTCCGCTGATCATGATTGAACGCCCTTGCCGTGTGCAGGGGCGTTTCTTAATATAAAGATTAAAAAAAGAGCGGGCGCAACAGCGCTCGCTCTAAAAGTTAAGTTGCTGGCAGCGAAAAATCAATCGCTGCTGAATGGGAGCAGTGCAAGATGACGCGCGCGTTTAATCGAAATGGTCAGCTCGCGCTGGTGGCGTGCACAGGTGCCGGTCACTCTGCGAGGAAGAATCTTAGCTCTCTCAGAGATAAAACGGCGAAGCTTTGCAACATCCTTATAATCGATTGTGTCAACTCTGTCAACACAAAAACCACAAACCTTTTTGCGGGTCTTGCGTCCACCCGGACGGCGATCCCGGTCTTGTCTGTCGTTTCTATCGTTTCTGTCATTTCTATCGGCCATGGCAAAAAGCCTCCTTTTCTCATCAATAATTAGATAAATGGGGAAATATTAGAACGGCAAATCGTCGTCCGAAGGCATTTCCTCAAAATCGCCCGTGTCGCCGTTTGCATAAGCGGGAACAGGCTGGTCATTTGTGGTATCTGTCTTTGAATGAAAGCTGCCTTGTGCTCCGACACCGTCGCGCTTTGATTCAGCAAAATGGACGTTATCGGCGACAATTTCAAAAGCTTTGCGCTTGTTTCCATCCTTGTCAGTATAGCTGCGTGTCTGAATTGAACCCTGTACAGCAACCAGCTGGCCTTTATGGAAATACCGGCATACAAAATCAGCTGTACTGCGCCAAGCAACAATATCGATAAAGTCCGCCTGACGGTCTGCTCCTGATTTTACATAGGAACGGTCAACCGCAATGGTAAAGCTTGTCACGGATACATCGTTTGGTGTATGTCTGAGCTCAGGGTCGGCAACAAGTCTGCCCATTAAAATAGCAACATTGAGCATTCAAATCACGCTTCCTTCTTAGCTTCTTTCTTAATGATGAGAGAACGAAGGACACCATCGGTAATTTTGTAGATACGGTCGAGTTCTGCGGTGAAC
>DAMDEB010000140.1:0-6017 GCA_032090075.1 Caproiciproducens sp. | reverse complement strand
GACATTATTTGCACCTCCTTTTGGACTTTAGGCCCCGAAATAAATTCGGAGCAAGGATAGTAAGCCGAAAATTACGGCTTAACAGAGTAATTATATCAGCCTGACCATATTTAGTCAAGACTAATTTACAGTGTTCGGCAAAGCTCCTTTAAGTATGCCGTGAATTCTTCGCCGATTTCAGGGTGCTTGAGCGCAATTTCAACCTGTGCCTGCATAATCCCAAACTTATTGCCCATGTCGTAGCGTTTGCCCGTGAAATCGACCGCAATCATTCCGGCGGCTCGCGCCATCGTGCGCATTGCGTCGGTCAATTGAATTTCTCCGCCCGCTCCAGGTTCTGTTTGATCGAGAATATCAAAAATTTCCGGTGTTAAAACACAGCGGCCAAGAATGGAATAAAGGGACATGATTTTATCCGGAGTTGGTTTTTCAATCATATCGGTACATTCGAAATAGTTATCATGGATGCTTTCGACCTTTAATGAGCTGTATTTGGTGATTGCTTCAGCGGTTACTTTTTTCACGCCCAATACGCCTTTTCCAAACTCATTATAAGCCCGAATGAGCTGACCGCAGGCCGGGTCTTCACCGATGATGACATCATCGCCGTAAAGAACAGCAAACGGCTCGTTCCCAATAAAGGAACGTGCGCAGTTCACCGCATGACCCAAGCCCCGGGTTTCCTTTTGACGCACAAAATAAATGTTTGCTTTGTGTGAAATATCAATGATTTCTTTCAAAATTTCTTCTTTTCCCGGCCCGCCGCTAATAAGCTTTGCTTCCAGTTCGGGTACACGGTCAAAGTGATCTTCAATCAAGCCTTTTCCGCGGTTGGTGATAATCAGTATATCTGTGATGCCGGAATTAACCGCTTCCTCAACAATATACTGAATAGCCGGTTTGTCAACGATTGGCAGCATTTCCTTTGGCATGGATTTTGTGGCGGGCAACACCCGGGTTCCCAATCCAGCGGCCGGAATGACAGCTTTCGTAACTTTCATTTTAACAACTCCTAATAATTTTTAAAATAATAGCCAAAGCATAATATAATTGAAGTATTTCCATTTAAAAACGAGGCATGTATGTCACGATCATATAGCAAACTAAAAGACAGATTGCAAGAGGGGCGTTTACGCCACCCTGCTCCTGAAGCTGAATCGCTGCACTGACTGATTCGGGAGCGGTTTGATGAATTTGATTGACTTTATTGACGCAATGCGTTAAGTACCATTTATTTCCGTTAAATCCGACAATCAACATAATTACAAATTCAATGACTAAAATCATCGTTGGAACAAAGAATAAAAAAATCTGCAAAGCCGGCTGTTGAATCAGCAGCTCCGATACTTGTATCATCTGTGTATAGGTGGGGGATAAGGTGTCCGGCGATGCACCAACCTGTTTCAGAAGCGATGCCAGAAGCGGTTCTGAAAAGCTAACGGAAACGTAAGTCGAAATCAAATACAATGTGGTGATGATCGCAGCAATAATTGAACCGATTTTGTATTGCTTGCGGTAAAGAAGCCACCCTCCTGAAAACAGGAATGCGCTGAAATTGAAACGATTTGTACCGAATTTCTTTAAATTAACAAAAGCGGGCAAGTAATACTGCGTATTGTTTTGTATCAGCTTCGCAATGTCACCGGCGGGAACGTCGTCAATCGGTTCATTCGGATTTACGCCCCCCAAGGGGTCAAAAATGAAAGGAACCGGCTGCCCCTGAGGGAAGTTAGGGCCGTTTTGGGGAAAGCCGCCATTTTGAGGGAGGCTGCCGTTTGGTGGAATACTTCCGTTTTGCGGAAATCCGGGAAAATCCTGCTGGTTTATTGTAAGCGGCTGCCCACAATGCTCACAGAACATCGCGTTTTGGGAATTCGGGCTGCCGCAGCGGGGGCAGCGCTGCGATTTATTTTCAGTGGCTTCCTCGCCTGTTGCCTCCGGTTTGGGCGGAGACCAGGCGTCGGGTGTACCGTGTTTATCTGAAAAAACACAGCGGCCTACCTTTGCGTAGCACTCACGGTGATATGGAGCGCCGCATTCGGGGCAAACCACAATATCATCGCCCGAAGCAAAAGGCTTTTCACAAACCGGGCATTTTAAACCGGTATAGTCAGTCATAGTTTATCCTCCTATAAAAGATGTATAACTTGTATAATATACTATTGTATATAATTTCTCAAAAAACTTCAATGTTTTATTAATAAGTTTTCATCCCATTCATAATTTAAAACTCCGTAATTCGCACAAAAACCCCCTGCACTGCGACTTTACAGACAAATTATCCTTTACAATACCCGCCAAATCATCTATAATTATTTAACTAATAACAATTTTATGATAATTATTAAAGGATGATATTATGCTGCAATTTGAAGAATTAAGGCTTGCGTTACAGGAGCTTGAGCCAAGCTTAAAAGATCTGGCTGAGGCACTTGGGCTCGAGAGTATGCGGGAGGAAATTGCGAAGCTCGATGAAAAGGCTTCCCAACCCGGTTTTTGGGACGATATGAGCAATTCCCAAGCTATTTTGCAGCGCTCAAGCATGCTGAAAAATAAGGCTGCCTCCTATGAACGATTAAAAAATGCATATGGTGATACACTTGCGCTGATTGAACTTGCTGATGAGGAAGAGGATCTTTCGCTTTTGCCGGAGGCACAGGCGGAAGCGCAAAAATTCCAAACACAGCTTGAAGAACAGCGCCTTTCAACGCTGCTTTCCGGTGAATATGACAGCAAAAATGCAATTTTAACATTTCACGCGGGTGCAGGCGGAACCGAAGCACAGGATTGGGCGGAAATGCTTTATCGCATGTATTGCCGCTGGGGCGAGCGCCACGGTTATAATGTAAAAACGCTGGATTACCTTGACGGCGAGGAAGCCGGCCTGAAAAGTGCAAGTATATTGATTGAGGGCGAGAACGCCTATGGCTTCTTAAAAAGCGAGGTTGGCGTGCATCGTCTTGTTCGCGTTTCCCCGTTTGATGCTTCGGGCAGACGTCACACCTCCTTTGCTTCACTCGAGGTTATGCCGGAAATTGACGAGGATGCTGAAGTCGAAATTAGCCCGGACGACATTAAAATGGATGTTTACCGTGCAAGCGGCGCAGGCGGGCAGAAGGTCAATAAGACCTCTTCCGCAGTCCGGTTGACTCATATTCCCACCGGAATTGTTGTTTCCTGCCAGGTTGAACGCAGTCAATATCAAAACCGCGACGTTGCCATGCGTATGTTAAAATCTAAGTTGGTGGAAATTAAAGAGCGTGAAAACCTTGAGCGTATTGAGGATATTAAGGGTGTACAGAAGGAAATCGGCTGGGGTTCTCAAATCCGTTCCTATGTTTTCATGCCATACACACTGGTCAAAGACCATCGCACCGGCTATGAAACAGGCAATATTAACGCCGTAATGGACGGTGATATTGATGGATTTATCAATGCATATTTAAAGGCTCAAAGCCTTGATGCCCTTGGGGAGAAAAGTGAATAGAATGTGACCGTTGTGTGACAACTGTTACAATACTGGAATTTTTATTTCACAATTCATTCATTATTTTTGCACGCCTTCAGGATATAATAATCGATAAAGATTAAGTTTTTATGAGTCGATTTTGATAGATAAGGGCGTGTTTGCTTTGAAATATCGTTTCCGTAAAATAGTGGGTTCACTTGTTATTATAGCTGTGTGTGCGGCGGTTGTCACAGTATCAATTCCTACACCGAATCCGGCAATAAAGTTACCGGTGCCAAGTAAACAAAGGGTGACTTCAAAAAATCCGATTTCCGTTCATCCGTTGGCTGCAGGTCTTGGGCAGGTAATGCTGCCGGGCAAAACGAAACTTCCTGCTTCTTTTACCAAATTAAAGGATAAATATCATCTTATTCCGATTCCGACCTATGATGGTTCCTATCAGCTTACTCATCCAAAAGTGCTTTATTTTCCCAAAGCATGGAACGGTTATAAATATTGGATGTCAATGACCCCATACCCTTATGAACATGATATGTATGAAAATCCGTCGATTGTTGTTTCCAATGACGGAAATACCTGGGCGCCCCCCACGGGGCTGAAAAATCCTGTTTCCGGCATTCCGGCAGATGTGAAAGCCGGCGGCCATTATTCCGACCCGCAGCTTGTGATGCACGGCGACACCATGGAACTTTGGTATCGTTATAATCCGGCATTACCCAATAAGAAAAACAGACGGCGTCCCGATAATTCCGTTAATGTTTATTACCGTAAAGTTACAAAGGACGGCATTCACTGGACAGGAGCACAGAAGCTGCTGCAAAGCAAGGACGGTCATCTGAGCCTTTGTGTGAATTATGAAGGCAATCTTTACAAAACGTGGTATGCTACCTACGGCGGCAATCTTTCTTATTCCGAAAGTACGGATGCGCGCCAATGGTCGGCTCCCGTTACCTGTGTGGTGCCTCTGCCAAAGGGTCTTGTGCCATATCATCAGGATATGATCAAGAATGGTTCTGACTACTATCTGCTGCAGACGGCTGAGCAAAAATCGAACTACACCTTCCATTTGTTCCTGCTAACATCAAAGGATGGGATTCATTTCGGCAATGCACAGGCACTTTATCCGAGTAAAGATATGGCGCTGTGGAAGAATATTTCCTTTTATCGCAGCACGGTTTTTGTGAAAGACAATAAACTGAATCTGTACGTTTCGATGATTATACCGCATTTGAAATGGTATATGACGCAAATGACAATTCCGCTGCCAAAGGCCGCAGATAGCTCTAAAATCGATAAAACCGTAAAAATTTAAATAAAATAATGGGGCTGCGAATTTTTTATCGCAGCCCCATTATTTTATTGATTTCTCAATAGCTTTTGCAGCCTGTTGTCCCTGCCAAAAAATAGAACGCGCACATAGTCACCCATGATTCTCGAAGCGAAACGCTCTGTGTAGCGTTCCTGCAGTTCCTGCATAGAAAGATTTGTGCTGATGATGGTTGGCTTTTGCGTCATTAGCCGGGTATTGACAATGTTGTAAATCTCCGCGGAAGAAAACGCGGTTTTAAACTCCGTACCCAAATCATCCAGAATCAGCAGATCGCAGTCCAGTAATAGTCGGTCGGTGTTGCCGTCCTCGCCTCGTCCAAAGTGTTCCCGCTCCAATTTTGTAATGATATTGTTGACGGAGCAGTAGACCACACCGAAACCTTTTTGAATTACCGTGTTGGCAATTGACAGGGAAATATGGGTCTTTCCAAGACCGGTACCACCCTGCATGATTAAGCTGGGGGAGGATGGGGAAAAGCCTTCCGCATAATTCCTGCAATTGTAAAATACGCCTTCCATCATGCTCCGGGGGGATTTTTTACTGGAGTCCTCGGCATGATCAGGGTAGTAATTAAGAGAAAAGCTGTCGAAGGTACAAAGGGAAAGCGGGGTCAGCGCATTTAAGCTGTTATAAGCCTCCGTGCGCAGCAACTTTTTCATACAGTCGCACATCTTGCCATCAATGTAGCCGGTATCCCCGCAAAATTTGCAGGAATAATGCGGTTCAAGGTAATCTGTGCTGTGACCGGCGGATTGCAGTAGTTCATTCAATTTGTTTTGCAGAGCCTGGTTGTTCTTTTTTAATTTTGTAAGCTGTTCTTTTGCGTTGTTCCCGCCTAAAATTGCCCTTGCTGCGGCAATGGCAGTTGTTGAGAGCAGGGACTCGATTTTTTCCGCGTCCGGGCAGCTTTGGTAAAATGCTGTTTTTCGTGCGGCCGCCTCGTTTTCAGCGTCTTTGCGGCGCTTGGTCAATATCCTGTCGGCGGCATCGTATACCCCTCTGCTGTACCCCATTGCAATCACTTCCTGTCAAAATTATCAAAAACATTTGAATGTTCATATTCATCAATATCATAAGTGGATTTTTGCGGTTTGTCACTTTTGCGTGTAGCTACCCGGCTCTCTTTATCCTTTTGCGCCTGTTCAAGGGTGGCAATGCCCTCCTTGTTCCAACGCTCCAAAATTTTATTCATATAGCTCGTGCTGAATTTTCCAGTGT
>DAMDEB010000139.1:5384-9502 GCA_032090075.1 Caproiciproducens sp. | reverse complement strand
CCAGCTGATGGAGCATTGCGTGTTCCGATACACCGTCCAGCGTGACATAGCTGTGCAGTTTCCAATCATCGGGGTGCAGCGTAATGAAAGACAGCATATCCACCGGCGCTTCAAATACATAGAGGGTGTCGTTTTTTCCGATCCAGTGGAAGCTGTATTTTGGATTGCTGCCTTCCACATTCCCTTTATAGGGATCTCCCTGGGTATAGGTGCCGCGCTTGTGAGCGTGCTGGGGAACACCGTTTTCATCCAGCCCTACGAATACCGTGTTGTGATATTCCTTGTCCTCGTAGATCAGCTTTTCATGCGCGAAATGAGACAGCACCTCACGGTCAATAAACCGCTGCTTGATTAAATATGCGAACACACGGCGCATGTCAGGATTAGCTTCCGGCAGCGCGAAGGCTTTGCGGGGAGGCGGCGCGCTCTTGGCCGTCTGATTCCACTCCACACCAGACTCACCGCCGAGGAGAAACTGTACCGCTTCGGGGAAGCTCAGGTCATAGAACTGCTGTACAAAATCGATGGCGTGACCGCCTTCCTTTCTGGAATGCCGGAACCATTGGCTTCCGCGAACGGTCACACTGTCATACTGTTTCCACCGCCATTCATGACCGGAGCGGGTGAGCTGCTCACCCTGCCGCTGTAGAAAATCCACAAGGTCGACCGAGTTGGCCCGTTGTTTTTGTTCGTCGGTAAAATAAATATACGCCATACCATAGCACCTCCTTTGTCAGCGGCTGTTAACAGCCGCTTGCGCTTCTGCGTTTCCCGCAGCGTCGAAAAAAAGCCACCCGCTGATGAGCGGATGGCCTGTACGACAGATGATTGAGTTTTGCGGAAAGCGATTCTTTTTTCTGCAGCTGTTTTGGATATTGTTTCTGCATGGGAACCCTCCTTGCTTTAATAGATTTGTTTGATTTCATGATCGTCCTGGGCGTGTCCCTGGGCGATCTTTTTCTGACGGAGCCTGCGGCGCAGCTTGCTGTCCATCTGCATGCCGGGGCCTCCGGAGAGTTTTCTCTGTTCCTCCTGAAAAATCCGGCTCATGTGATGCAGAAGCCGCGTGGCCGCCAAGAAAATGGACGGATCACGGAAGGAGTCCAGATGGTCGATGAAAAACTGTGCATAGATGTTTCCCTGTTCTGCGGATAGAGTAAGCCACCGCACAGCGGCCTCCCGGTCCCTTGGAACCTCATGCCCCATTAGGTAGAGCTTTCCAAGGGCATACTGCGCATACTGATTACCCTGTTCCGCAGATGCAGTCAGCCATTTGACGGCGGCATCGATATTCTTGGGGACATCCTCGCCCGACAGGTAGAGCTTGCCAAGCCGATACTGAGCATATTGATTGCCCTGCTCCGCAGAAGCGGTCAGCCATTTAATAGCCGCTTCCACATCTTTGGGAACATCCTCACCCAGCAGATAGAGCTTCCCAAGCTGATACTGAGCGAATGAATTGTTCTGCAATGCCGCTTTCGTGAACAGTTCCACCGCCTTGGGAATATTTTTCGGAACATCCTCGCCGGCAAGATACAGCTTTGCCAGCGTATATTGTGCGAACTGATTACCGAGGTCCGCGGAAACCGTCAGCCATTTCACGGCGGACTCCACGTCTTTTAGGATAGCCTCGTCCAGCAGGTACAGCTTGCCGAGAGCATAAGCCGCATAGGAGTTATTCTGCTCCGCCGAGAGAGTAAACAAAGAAATAGCTTTCTGTAGGTCTTTCTCCACATGGTTGCCGTCCCGGTAGAGCTTGCCAAGGGCGTATTGCGCCAGGTCATTGCCGTTTTCTGCAGCTTTCGTCAGCCACAGAATGGCTTGGTCTATATTCTCATGACCGCTTTCCGAATCCAGATAGATCTTACCGAGCATGTACTGCGCATGGACATTGCCGAGGCGGGCAGCCTTTTCAAAATACCCGATGGCTGCTTCCACATCTTTTTCCGTCCCTGTCCCGGTGTAGAGCATGTGTCCCAGGCGGTACTGGAGTTTATCATCGTGACTCTGTTCTTCCAAACTTTGAAAGCCGAAGAAGGCTTCCTCAAAGTGCAGTTCCGCATCTTCCGCATTCTTTGCAGTACCGACACCGTCCCGGTACATTTTCGCTAGCTCGTAGGAGGCGTAAGGAACACGCTGTCTGGCAGACCTGCGGTACAAATCGAAGGCGGTTTCAAAGTCCTGTTCCACACTCTGTCCCCGGTAATACAATCCGGCTAGGGAGTATTGAGCATATTTGTGATTTTGGGATGCCGCCAGTTCAAACCAGCCGGCCGCTTCCTCGTAGTCCTGCGGTGTGCCAAGCCCCGCCGCATACATTTTACCGATGCGGTATTCTACATAGCGGTGCTTTTTCTCCGATTCGATATCCTGAAATGCGTCAAGGGCCTTGTGATACCAGCCGAACGCGGTATCGGCATCCATCTCCACACCGAGGCCGTCTGCATACATCCTGCCGAGGTCATGCATGGCAAGGGCGTTGTTTTCTCCCGCTTCCTCCAAAAATAAGCGGAGGGCCTGCTCAAAGTCCGGCTCCATGTCATCGCTGCCATAGAGAAACATGCGGGCCTCCTTATAGCGGTCACTCCATTCGATATGGGGCTTGCCGGAAGCATTCTCATTGGATTCCGGGCGGGATGAATGCTCCGAAACAAAAGCCGGCACATCCTCGCCATCTTCCAACGGTTCCTCTATGACTGGCGGTTGACTTTCCTCCGGCATCACGGAATCGGATTCTTCGTCTGCGGATTCCGTTTCTTCATTTAATAATTGGTCTGCACTCTCATCGTCCTCAAAAGTAAAATGATGGCTTCCGATGTTCATGGCTTCCGCGATCACCATATTTTTGAGGTTCTTAAACTCTTTCTGCTGGGAGAGGGGCAGCGGATCGGGGAGCTTATCCTTGTAGGTTCGAAGCACTTCATTGCGAAGCTCCTGCCACTTGGCGTAGGCTTCTGCTACCCGCGTATCCTTTGCCAGTTCATCCACCACCTGATTGACGAGATCCTTCAGCGGTGCTTTGAGATAGCCGTATTGTTTTCTACCTGCGGTGTGCTTCAGGCGCTCTGCAAGCCTAGACAGCAGATCCTCCACGACGGTATTATTACAGGCTCCCGACTGCATCTGTGCCAGGATATCCCGCAGTGCGTCACGACTCTGGTCGGTAAGCGCATTCCTTTGAACGGTCTGGTCGGAATAAATCTGAATGAGATCCTGCTGAAAGATTTCCCTTGCCAGACTGCTCCGCATTTTATCAATGGCAGGCTTAGTAACATACCCCTCACGGGGATTTACCGAGTAAACAATCATGTGGCAATGGGGATGATGTCCTTCGTTGTGAAAGGCCGCATACCAGCGCAGGTTTTCCGGAGCAATCTTCATTTGCTCTGCAAACACATTCCGCTGTTTGCGCAGCAGTACCATCCACGCAGCGGCGTTATCATAACCCAGCCGTGCGGCGTCCTCCCGCTGCAGAGAAATAATCGGCGTCCACACATTTCCGGTATGACCGCCGACTTCCTCTGCGACCTTTGACAGCACCAGCGGAGCATCCTCATCTGAAAACAGTCCGTGCGCTCCCAGCTTCTCCGCCCGGGGACGGGTGGCAATGTAATTGACATAAACCTCCTGATGGGCCAGCTGCTCCAGGTTCTGATCCAATGCGGCGGTAATGAATTCCGAAGCGTTTTCCACTGTCGGCTGTTTCAGGTAATCCTCGTATTCAAACAAATCTGCCGTATCGGGAAATTGCGAGAGGAGGTCTGCCATGAGCTGCTTCTGCTTTTTTGTAGCGGGCAGTGTTCGGTTGCCCGGAGGGATTTTTTCCACTCCCTCCCGTGTCGCAATGTAAGTCACCAGATTCTCCAAATGTTCTGCGGCGTTTTTGATATACCGGCATTTAAAGATAATCCGCGGCATGGTTACTCACCCTTCTGGAATTTCGCCACATCCTCGAAGGTGACGGAGCCTACAGACTTTTTCACATCGACCACGCACTTGCCGCGAAGACGACGCAGGGTGTTTTCATCCACGTCCGCGGTGGATGAGAGAATATTCATCATCATCGACATCTCCACCGCCAGCTTGAAAATGAGACGGGACATGCGGTTTTCCAGGCT
>DAMDEB010000139.1:3992-5374 GCA_032090075.1 Caproiciproducens sp. | reverse complement strand
AGAAAGCGCACACCTTCCTCCGCTGAGATATAGCCGCAGTAAAACTTGATTGCTTTTTCAATGAATTCGCTCTGGCTCTGGCAATTGTCCCGCTTGTACCAGTCCGCCACCAGCTTCCGGGTTTCGGGATACATCCATAAGGGAAATTTCTTTTTATTCTCGTTTTCTGTAGCCATCGAATTACCTTCCTTTCTGTTAAAAAGGGCTGCAACCCCTGCCGCAGCTCTCCCTAAGTCCTTGATTTACGGTGCTTTCCGTGCATTTTTCTGCGCCTTGACCCCGAAGCCGACCCCAAGGTGCATAATCTGACCCCGGTGCAAAACGTTCCCCGCCCCGCATTGCGGGGCGGTGTGAGCCGGAGTGGGGGCGCTCTGCGACCCCGCTCCTTTAACCCGCATCGTTTTCGACCCCATGGTTCACTCCCTCAAAGCGGCTTTTTCTGAGGCTTTGTTTCGGAGGTGGCTTTTATCCTTTTCCCAAGTTCCTTCACAAAGTCCCGACACGGCGCATTGCCCATCCGCAGGTGTTACGGTGCCACCCCTGCCGCCAAAAGCCGACACAGGGGCACACGGGCGGCAAACACGCTCCCGCGCAGGGGATTATTCATTCCCGCCAGCAGGATTGTTTCTCTGTGCAGAGGAAGTGGCAGGCCGGGATGGGCGTCTAGGCACCTCCGGCTCGTCCGAATCCCGGCTTTCAATGTACTCCCGGACGGGAGCGGGAACATGCTTTTCGTAGAGCTTCTGCATGAAATCCTCCAGCTCGGTCTGGAGCTCCGTATCTTTTTTACCCATGTACTGGCGGATGGCGCCGAGTTTTTCCGCATCATAGCTGATCTGAATGGCTGTTTTCTTCATAGAAAAATCTCTCCTTTTCATAAAATAGTTGGGGTCACATACTCATGGTCATGCCCTGGGTTTCTTCCTCGGCAGGGCCTTCCGTTTCGGTCTGCACCTCCGGAGCGGGAGGCGCGTCGGCCGCGGACTGCTCCCGCTGGCGGCGGGAAGGACGGGGCTGACGTTCTCCTTGAGCAGGAGCCTGCCGGGATTCTGCTGCTTGTTCCTGCGGAGCATCTTGCTCCATGCGGCTTTCCACATATTCACGGACATTGACGGGAACGACACGCTCATAGGTCTTGTTGAGGTAATCCTTCAGCTCCTGTTCCACGGTCTGTTCCTTTTTTTCCATGAAAAAGCGGAGGGCATCCAGCCGCTCCGAGGGGAAAGGAATTTTCAATTCGGTTGTGCTCATCGTGTTTTCCTCCTTATAATTTCATTTCCATGCCGGGCGAATCCGGCGCATCTCTGATCCAGCGGTCATAATCCTCAGTTGAACAATGCCCAGCCAACATCAGAGAAAAATCAGCAAGGCGCTGCGGATCT
>DAMDEB010000139.1:2354-3982 GCA_032090075.1 Caproiciproducens sp. | reverse complement strand
TCGGCCTGAATACCATAGATGCCGTTAAAAACACGCAGCACCTGTGCATTCAGAACATCTGCCCATGCCTGCTTACCCTCGTCTGTTAAGGTAACAGAAGCCAGCTCCACAATGGTTGCAGGCTCCATATCCACCTCATGATGAACAAGGTGGAAATCCTCAATGGGAACCCGGATCAGATCTTTTAAGCGAAACACATCGTCGGGAATTCCGGAGGCGAGCTTTTCCTTTTCATCGAGATTCGGACAGTAATCCAGATAGAAGGTCATGTCATAGCCATCCTCCATCGATTCCACCGCTGCCATCTCCGGCCTTGATTCGAGGATGCCGAGGAGCATGGTGCCGATGCCGTTGGCAGAGTCAAGGGATAGATTATACTGTTCTTTGAGCTCATCGAAATAAACAGCCCATGTGCCGTTTGAGGTATTCTGTGTACCATCCCTGATGATCTGGTCTGCCAGCTTGCCCAGCCGAGCCGTGACAAAATCTCTCGCTCCCGGCAGGAGGCTGGCATACCTGGCATAGTCATATCCTTCACTCTGAATAAGAACACCCTCGGAATTATTCTTTTCCAACACCAGTAAACAATGATTCAGGCCGTTTCCATCCATCAGCATGAAGTCCGCACTCTCTGCAATAAAGCCGGTATCCCGGAGCAGATTGTTTTTGAACTGCCGGTACTCTTCTTCCGGCAATTCCACAATTTTTTCAATCACACAGTCCCTTACGGGGAATTCATTGGTCTTTCTTTCAAAGACTGCCTGTAAATTCAGCATATTGCTCTCCTTTCTGACTGCCCTTTAAGGCAGATAATTTCTTGGATTTTTCGCTGTGCCGTTCACTCTCACCTCAAAATGCAGATGGTTTCCGGTGCTCTTTCCGGTGGAGCCCACCTTCGCGATGATGTCCCCGGCCTTCACTTTTTGTCCCTCACTCACAAGGATTTGGGAGCAGTGACCGTACAGCGTGACCAGCCCGCCGCCGTGATCAATGGTCAGGTGATAGCCGTAACCGGTGCTGCCATAGCTCACGGATTCCACTGTGCCGTCCCTGGCCGCCCGGATTGCCGTGCCCTTGGGGGTGCCGAGATCAATGCCGGTATGTCCGGCCAATTCTCCTGTGATGGGGTCGGTTCTCCCTCCGAATTCTGAGGTGACCATGGAGCGCCAGCCGCTTCCCAGCGGCGAGATCATCCCGACTGCGGATGTTTTTTCTGTCGACTCGGCATAGGGTCTTGCGTACAGAACCTGTTTATCCGCATCAAACAGGCTGCGGTACACCACCTGGCCCTTGGAGGAGGAGGCGTCCACCACCATGCCGTCCCCGGCGTAAATCCCCACATGGGTGATGTTTAAATAGCACCCATTGGGTTCGTAACTCCAGAACACCAGATCCCCCGGAGCGAGATCGGATTTGGAGATCGTGAGGCCGTTGTTCACACAATACTTGCCCTGCTCGGCAGCGGTACCGGGGAGCTTGACTCCCAGCTGACGGTAGACCGACTGCACCAGATAGCTGCAATCGGTGTAATCGCCGGAACCGCGAAGCTCCTGGGAATACGGATCTCCCAGACGGGACAGGGCAAGCTGAACAGCCTCAGAACCTGTTTCGCCCACCGGCAGATTGTA
>DAMDEB010000139.1:0-2344 GCA_032090075.1 Caproiciproducens sp. | reverse complement strand
TGTAAGTCAGATCCGCCAGCTGATCCGGTGTCCAGTCCGACCACAGGTCAAAGCTGTCACCCTCTCCGGGCGCTCCGGTTCCATACAGTGCCCGGTAGTAAATTTCCGAAGCGTTTGCCTGATTCTCATAGGTAATCTCCCGGCCGAGGGAATTTTCAAGGTTTGCGTAGATTTCCGGCAGAGAGTCAAGCGGAACAGCCGCGGTATAGGTTTCCTCAGTTTCATTGCCGTCCTCATCTGTCACGGTGCGGGTGCGTTCCTCGTACCGCACGAAATAGTCCGTGAACGCCCGGTAGTCCATCCCCCGGAGGGAATCGGCGCCGAAATACAGAGAATAAAAAATGGCCTTGACCTGTGTGGAGTCAAGGCTTCCGTCCTCAATCATCGGTGTGATTTCCGCAATAGCGGTATCCAGCTCGGTGAAGCTGTCCCGCATGTCGCGGATATATTCCGCATAGTCTGCCGGCACTTGGCCGGAGATGATGCCGCCGTGAAAGCTCAATTGAACAGCCATGTTATTGTGGTTGGCGGTGCCGGACAGGAGGCTTGTGATCATCACGATGATGAGAATAAAAGGGGTCAGGATCGTGGCGATAATCACTGCGAGGGTTTGCCATGTTCGTTTGTCGGTGGCGGCGGCGATAGCGGCTTTGACTGCCAGAGCGATGGTAGCGGGATCTGCCATTGATCATCACCACCATTTCAGGTCGAACAGGTTACCCTGCTCCGGTTCCTGTTCCTGCTGCTCCTGCGCCAGACGGATGGATTTTTCTACGGCCTGCTCCAGAATCTCCGTATCAAAGCCTGCGGATTCATAGCCCTCCAGAATGGTATTCAGGTAATAGTCCGAGGGAGAGCCGAGGGGATGGCCGTCGTTCATGATGTAGACCATGGCGGAAACCGGCTTGCTTTTCAGCTCCACATTGAGGATCTCCTTGCGGTAGAAAGAGGGATATCCCTCATACCGGTCAAGAGCCCGCAGATCCCGATCCTTCAGCTTCCACAGAAGAACAGGGACGCTGGAACCTGCCAGCGGTTCTACGGTTGCCACCGATCCACGGTTTCCGCCGCGGAACAGCAGCTCATAATCCTTGATTTCGCTGGCTCCGATCACCTTGGCGGTCGGGCAGCGAAACCCCATCTGCGGCAGATTCAGATTGCTGCCATAAGCGATGTATAGGGTTTCGGATTTCATTTTTGATCATTCCTCCTTACTGCATAGTCATAGAAAAGCCGGGGCTTTCTTCCTGCTCCCCGACCTGTTCCTGTTCATTTTCAATTGTTTGCTCCTGCTGTATCGATGGCGCTTGTGCGGCCTCGGCCAGCTCTTTTTCTTTTTTCTGCCTTAATCGCTCCTTTTGCTGCAGAGCCTGCGCCGGATCTTTCCATGCGATGCATCCGTCCAGATGCTCCAGCAAGTGGAGCCGGGCGGTTTTGTATTCTTCGCCGATCAAACCAAGACGCAAGAGCCAGGTGCGGAAGGTATATTTTTCATTGGTACTTTGGGTTTTCTGACGGCTTGCGCACCGCTGATTGAGTGCCTGTGCAGAGATCGCAAGGCAGAGCTGGATATATGTCATGATTCATGATTCAGCTCCTTCCTTGGAAAAGCAAAAAAGGCGCTGCCTTTTTTGAAAGACAACGCCTTTTGCAATTTTATTTTGTTATGGGTTACAGCATCTGATCAACTCCTTCTGAAATAAAAAATGCGCCTTCAGTTTCAAAAAACCAAAAGCACTACATATGAAATTGCATCCCCTGATCGGGATAGAGGATGGCATAACGGGAAGTTTGTGTGCATGTGACCTCTGGGCTGTTTATGAATTCCGGATGGTTTTTGATCCATTCGAGATCCTCGGCTGTTGCGTCCTGTGGTTCGCCCTCGCCCCAGAGGTAGGACTTCACGATGACCGCGATATAGTCGGAGCCACCACAGTCCTCAACCAGTTCTTTATATAGCTGGGAGTTTTGTATGTCCTCCACTTCGGGAACCCCACACATGAGTCCAACGTCGCGTATGCCGGTGTTGGTTTCCAGACCGATGACGGAAAATATCTTGCTCAGCTTACATCCCTCCGTATCCGAGTCCTGGAGAACTGTTTTTCAACTCCGGCTCCGGCTTAACGAAGTAGTTGTCGCTGTTCCAGAAGCTGACGTAAATTTCGCCGTCCGAAGTTTTGATGGGGCGCTGCTCGAATCCTTCTCCATAGCCGTCTGCGTTTTGTCCGACCACATAATCCAAAAGCTCGGCTGTTTCCTCTCCTGAAAGAGTTTCTGTCAATCCGGCGGTCATGACTCCCCACAGCTCGCCGTCGCAAATCTCTACCGATGGATACAGACTATG
>DAMDEB010000138.1:0-9548 GCA_032090075.1 Caproiciproducens sp. | reverse complement strand
TAACGCGCCCGCCTGTCGAATATTCAAACATATCCAAAATTTTCTCGCGCATACGCCACGACTGCATAAACAGACTCTCAAAGCCAAAAGCGTCCGCCAGCAAACCAAGCCACAAAAGGTGGCTGTGAATACGGGACATCTCGCTCCAGATGGTACGCAAATATTGGGCGCGCGGCGGCACTTCAATGTTCATGATGTGCTCCACAGCCTCGCAATAACCCATGCCGTGCATAAAACTGCAAATTCCGCAGATGCGCTCGGCAACATACACATATTCATTAAAATCTTTTTTCTCAACCAGTTTCTCAAGGCCTCTGTGAACAAACCCAATGGAGGGAATCGCTTCTACGACCTTTTCATCCTCCAATACAAGGTCAATATGAATTGGCTCAGGCAGCACCGGGTGCTGTGGTCCAAATGGTACAATACTGCGTGTAGACATTGGTATTCCTCCCTTTATTTAAAAGGCGTTTTCTTTTCTATACGATATAAATTGCCTTTATAATCAATGGTAATCAGTTTAATCTGTACACCAAAAAGATCGTGAATTTCATTTTCGTATAAAAATGCGCAAGAATAAATATTGCTGATCGTCATGATTTCCGCGTCTTCTTTTAAATTAATACGCAGGCAGACGAACTCATACTCCTTTGAAAAAGAATAGGTGAGTTCATAACCACCGGGGGTTCTTGTGGCGCAAATCTGAACCAAACGGTAACCGTCGTGCTGGATTTTGAGCACCTCCGGCACTAAGCTTCCGGGACCGATATCCATTATCTGACCGTCTATCATTGCCGCGCCTCCTCTTTTCTGACTCTGCGTTTTTCATCCAGCAGAGCTACTGCTTTTACAACGCCGTCTATAATTGCTTCCGGCCGTGCCGCGCAGCCCGGTACATAAATATCAACCGGCAGCACGGTATCCACGCCACCCAGAATATTGTAGCATTCTTTGAAGATACCGCCGTTGCAGGCACATATTCCCACTGCCACAACTACTTTTGGGTTTGGCATCTGCTCATAAATCTGCCGTACCACCGGCTCGTTCTGCTTATTAATTCCGCCGGTGATTAAAAAAATATCTGCATGCTTGGGGTTTCCGGTATTAATAACGCCAAAGCGTTCCACATCATAAATCGGTGTTAAGCAGGCTAACACCTCGATATCACAGCCATTGCAGCTCGAACCGTCATAATGTAAAAGCCATGGGGATTTTGATACATTTAACATAAATAAAACCATGCCTTTCCGATAGGACGAACCTGTGTCCACCCTTAAAGCAGATTGCTCTGCTCCGTATCTATTTAATAAAGCTTAAGATCATCAGGTTAATTACGCCTGCAACCAGAGTTACCAGCCACGTCGATTTCAGCATGACCTCCCACTTTACCCTCGGGAAAGTGTTGTCCACCAATATTTCCATAAAATAAGCAATGATGCACACAGGCACGGCAATTAAAAAGCTCCACCAATTGGAATTGATGATAAATAAGCCCACAACGCCGAGCAAAAATGCATTTTCGTACCAGTGAGAAAGCTCCACTAAAGCCAGAATGTTACCGGAAAGCTCCGTAGTCAAGCCCTTCACCATCTCCTGATGTGCATGATGCGAGGTGCTTAAATCGAACGGCGATTTGCGGAATTTAATTGCAAGGATGAAGAGAAATCCGATAAAAATTCCGGGCAGATACGCAATGTTAGATACGCTGCTGTGAATGATATCACTAACCGCAAAACTGCCTGTGGATTTGTAAAAACCAATCGCGGTTAAAAGCACCATCGGTTCATAAGCCATCATTTGCATAAGCTCCCTTTGTGCACCCATTGCGCTGTAGGGGGAATTTGCGGAACAGGCGGACATCATAAAGAAAATCCCCGCCAGTGTAAGCGCAAAAAACACCAGCAGTAAATCACCGCCGGAAAAGAACAGGCCGCCTGTAAAAACGATGAATACCAAAAAGCCGCATACTAAAAAGTCCTGTACATTGTTGACCACAACAGATTGCTTGGAAAACAGCTTGAACAAGTCGTAAAACGGCTGCAATAAAGGCGGCCCCTGCCGTCCTTGTAAGCGTGCGCTGATCTTACGGTCAAAGCCCGCAAGCAAGCCGCCCACGACAGGCCCCAAAATCAAATACAGCGCTACGGAAATAATTGACCACATTACACCGCACCCCCAATCGCAATAACCATCATAACAATCAATCCCGCCGCAGCAAGCATAATAGCGGGTTTTAAAATTATCTTCTCGCCGAAATAGTCTTCCATGTACCAATTGGCAAGATACATCGGTTTGCTGTTACCAAGGGAATCAATAAAGTTTCGATCATCCCCTGCGTTCGCTCCGCCCATATAAGACATTACTATTTTATTCTTTTTGCCAAAAGTCAGGAAACGTACTGCAATGGGTAAAATGACAATGGCACAAAGCATCATAATCATGATATTTACATTACCGCTGCTGATAATGGCCGGCAGCGTTTGATGAAACATATCACTCAGGAAGGGTTCTACGATATATGTAGATACCAATGGGAATGTAAGGCAAAGAGAAATCATTAAAACTGCCTGTGAAATCAGGGAAAACCATTCGCTTTTTCCCACCGTATTCGGCAGGCGTGCGGAATGATGCAAAACCGCGACCAATTTTCCAAGCCACTTTGTCCAGTAGAAAAGTGTGGTGGCACTGCCAAAAATAAGGAAGACCACCAGTAATAGGCTGTTGGAATCCACGAAAGCTTTCAGTGCCGCCCACTTTGAAATCAGCATCCCGAACGGTGCTAAAAACATGCCCGCAATACCGACAATCATAACAAACGCGAGTCCCGGGAGTTTTACGATTAATCCATGCATATCCTCAATATTGCGACTGCCGGTACTGTTTTCCACCGCACCAACAGATAGAAACATGAGCGATTTTGAGACTGCGTGGAACATCATCAGGAACACACCGGCCCATACAGCTTCGTGCATACCGACACCTGCGCAGGCGGTGATTAATCCCAAATTAGAAATTGTAGAATAGGCCAGCACTTTTTTACCATCACTCTGTGAGATAGCAAGCAGTGACGCTGCGAAAAAGGTAAAGCCTCCGATAGTCGTAACCATAGTGCCCGCCAAATTCCCGGCAAACGTCGGTGAAAGGCGGATTAAAAGGTATACGCCCGCCTTAACCATGGTAGCGGAATGCAAAAGAGCAGAGGTTGGGGTAGGCGCGACCATCGCACCCAAAAGCCAGCCCGAAAACGGGAACTGGGCACTTTTGGTTATTCCTGCAAAGGCAAGAAGGATAACCGGAATTATGGCAATTTCATTGCCCGCACCCAATGTGACAAGACCATGCAAATCAGCAACATTTAATACTAATGTGCCGTAAACGATTGCAACCGCAAAACCAAGCCCACCCAAAAGGTTCATCCACAGGGCTCGAATTGAGTTCGTAATCGCCTCCTGTGTTTGATTGTAACCAATAAGCAGAAAAGAACAGATGCTGGTAATTTCCCAGAAAAAATAAATCCAAGTGAGGTTGTTGGAAAATACCAAACCGAACATAGCGCCCAAAAAGACAAACAGCATCGCAAAAAAGAATGCGCTTCTATCCCTGTACTCTGGATGGTGCGCGCGGTATTCCTTCATGTACCCAACCGCATAAACACAAATCAGGCAGCCCACTACTCCGATGATCAGGCACATCATAATTGTAAGCTTATCCGATAAAATATGATTGGCCTCAGGAATCTTTTTCCCGAAAAGCTCAAGCCAAGCGATTAGCCCGGTTTGTGCAATAGAAAGGAAAGCAACGTAGTATTTTTTATAATGGAACCCGTAATAAACAACAAGCCCCATCAACCCGAATTCCCCAATCAAAATTGCCGTATCCAACCCGCGCGTTTCCAAAAGATACGACCGGCTTTCGCCGTTGATCAGGTTTGTCACCGCAAAGTACAGAACCGCAGCAACAATGACCGCACAACATGTATAGATAAAATAATCACGCATTTTCCCCTGTTGTTTCATAAATGCTAAAAAGAAAGCTGCAACAAAAGGCAAAATAATGAGGAATGCAATAACCCCCATGCCAACCACCATTTCTCCACGCGAAAAATAACAATTCGGCCATATTGTTCCGCGCGGGGAAGAATATGACTTTTTCCATAAAATAAAAAATTAAAGCATTTCAAATGCAACCAAATTGTGCAGAAAGCATCGGATTTCTGACAATTTTTATGATTGCTTGAACCTATTAATTTTACTTCAAATTTTATCTATTGTCAATTCAACTTTCCTAAAATCTACAGGATTTGTTTGTATAAATTGTGAGAATCATTCATCAATATTATGAATTTTCCTCCTGATAATCAAAGCTAATTTGTTTATTGTTGTATAAGAATAAACAATATGTCAAAATGACGAAAAGACGTTTTAAAATGTATTGCATTTGCTACTCTGATTTTGGCATTTTGCTTTGAAAATAAAATCTTAGCTCTTGATGCATACTAAATGAGAAGGAGTTGGTTTTTTTGCAGCCCGATAAAATTTTTTATGAACCTTCGGCTCTTAACTATGAATTAGGTAAGATATTACGAAACCAATATAAAGATCTCCCGTGGATTCCAATTGAAAGTCACAATAATATTCCTGAACTTCGAAATAGTTCAAATTCGGAGTTTGCACAGATGAAACGTCATCTGATTATCGGAGTCAGAAAGACTCATCGATATGTACCAAATTACAAATCCTCGGACTTTCTCGTCCCCTACACCTCTTCCGGATGCAGTGCAATGTGTTTGTACTGCTATTTAGTCTGCCACTACAACAAGTGTTCTTATTTAAGATTATTTGTAAACAGAGAACAGATGCTTGATAAGTTGATGAAAACCGCAAACAAATCGGATCGGGATTTAACCTTCGAAATAGGAAGCAACAGCGATTTGGTTTTGGAAAACACCATAACTTCCAACTTGGAATGGACAATCGAAAATTCCGGTAAAAACGAAAAAGGATTTATCACGTTTCCCACAAAATTTGATATGGTAAATCCGCTGCTTAACCTTGACCACCGGGGCAGAACAATATTTAGAATGAGCGTGAATCCACAGGAAATTATCAATAAAATCGAATTGGGGACATCTTCGCTTCGAAACCGAATAAACGCTCTGAATAAGATGTGCGAGGCAGGCTACAGAGTCGGCCTGCTGATTGCACCGATTGTGCTAATAGACAACTGGAAAGAACTGTACGCAGAACTGATTACGACTTTAGCGAATGAACTTACTGAAAAAACAAAAAAGGAACTTTTGATTGAAGTTATTTTTATGACATACAGCTATGTTCACCGGGCGATTAACAATGAGGCGTTTCCAAATGCAACGGAACTTTATGATCAAAAGCTCATGACTGGCAGAGGGATGGGGAAATATTGTTACAGAACATCTATCAGAGCTGATGCAGAGTCGTTTTTAAAAGATGAGATTGAGAAACAATTTGATCCGTCAAAAATTATTTATATTGTATAGGAATTGCTGTTTTCCCATCGCTTCAATTGCTGCTGCATAGTAATAGAGCGATCACCCGATAGCAGCCACCGCTTTTCCCTTTATGAATTACCGAAAGATTTGAGTTTCAATCATATTCAGTCACTCAGTATTGCATATAAGAATTAATTTTATTTACATTAAGTATATTTTATTAAATTTTGTACAAATATTTATGATAATTTATTTTTTGTTGAATTTATTTGACTGATTTTGATTGACTTTAAGCGAAAGTGAGTGTATTATATAGACATACAAGGGGAGTGAACGAAATGCTGACAGAAGAAAGATATGCTGCCATTTTAAAAATGGTCGAAGAAAAAAAAGCCGTCACCGTGGCTGAATTGACAGAAGCGTTTAACAGCTCTGAATCTACCATCAGAAGAGATTTGACCGTATTGCACAATATCGGCAAATTAAATAAAGTCCATGGCGGGGCCACCACAATGGATGTTTGCTACAATACAAAGGACGATGCTGTATCTGAACGGCAAAATCGAAATCCAACGGAGAAGCACTTGATTGGTAAATACGCGGCATCTTTAATTCAGGACAATGATTTTGTTTATATAGACGCGGGAACAACTACAGAAATTATGATAGATTATATTGCGGAGCAAAATGCTGTCTATGTGACCAATGGTACGATGCACGCCAAAAAACTTGCGCAAAAAGGGTGTAAAGTCTTTATTTTAGGTGGGGAACTGAAAATGGCTACCGATTCAGTCGTGGGGAACGAAGCGATTGAAAGTTTGAAAAAATACAACTTCACGAAAGGTTTTTTTGGAACAAACGGAGTAAGCATTAAAATTGGCTACAGCACACCCGATGTGAGCGAAGCGCTTGTTAAAGCAGAGGCTTTGTCAAAATGCAGTGCCCGATTTGTTTTAGCGGATTCCTCCAAGTTCAACAGCGTCTGCCCGATCACCTTTGCAAAATTAGACGCGGCAGCTATTATTTCAACCAAATTGAAAGATTTACAGTATAAAAATTATACAAATATAATGGAGATTGAATATGATTTACACGGTAACCTTTAATCCATCACTTGATTACATTGTGAAAGTTTCTTCTTTTCAGCTTGGCACAGTAAATCGAACCGAATCCGAAAAGATACTTTCCGGCGGGAAAGGAATCAATGTTTCAATCGTTTTAAAGAATTTAGGAATAGACAGTGTAGCTTTGGGCTTTATTGCGGGATTTACAGGAACTCAAATTGAAAGGGGCATCAAAGCATTCGGCTGTAAAACCGACTTTATTCAGATGCAAAACGGCCTGTCAAGAATTAATGTCAAACTGAAAGCCAAAGAGGAAAGTGAGATAAACGGGCAGGGACCTAAAATTTGTGAATCGGATTTACAAAAAATGTTTGACCAAATAGCTCAATTGGCCGATAACGATATTTTAGTTTTGGCGGGAAGCATCCCCAATACCTTACCGGCGGATATTTATGAAAACATTTTGAGCCGAATTCAAGATAAAAACATAAAGGCGGTCGTAGACGCAACCGGTAAACTTTTGGTCAATGTTTTAAAATACCATCCGTTTTTAATCAAACCCAATAACCACGAGTTGGGTGAAATTTTTGGTGTGCAGCTAAAGAACGAGGAAGAAATTATTTTTTATGCAAAAAAGCTTCAGGAAAAGGGTGCACAAAACGTATTGATTTCGATGGCGGGAGACGGTGCGATTTTAATTACAGACAATGGAACGGTTTTTAGAAGTCCGGCGCCAAAAGGAGTTGTGCGAAATTCAGTCGGAGCGGGTGACTCCATGGTTGCAGGTTTTTTAGCGGGTTATCTTCCGAATCAGGATATTCAAAAAGCGTTTAAAACAGGTGTAGCCACAGGCAGTGCCAGTGCATTTTCTGAAGAGCTGGCAACAAAAGATGAGGTTGAAGCATTGTTGCGACTTATATAAAGAGGAGGGTTTTGTATGCGTATAACTGACTTGTTGAGTGAAAAGGGTATCAATCTTGACGCAAAGCCACAGTCAAAAGCGGAAGCAATCGATCAGCTCGTTGAACTGATGAGCAGCACCGGAAATTTAAAGGACAAAGCGGAGTACAAAAAATGTGTTTTGGCAAGGGAGGAAGAAGGAACAACAGGAATTGGTGAGGGAGTGGCAATCCCCCATGCAAAAACAAATGTTGTTACACGCGCTGGGTTAAGTGTTTTGGTTGTTAAGGACGGCGTCGACTATGATTCCTTGGATGGCTCTCCGGCCAATTTGCTGTTTATGATTGCGGCTCCTGAAACCAAGGAAAACATTCATTTGGAAGTACTTGGGAGGTTGTCCGTTCTTTTAATGGATGACGAATTTCGTCAGAAGCTGATTCATGCTGAAAGCAAAAAAGCTTTTTTAAGCTTGATTGATAAAGCCGAGACGGAAAAAGTGGAAAGCACAGAAAAAGAAGAGAGTAAAGACGGATATCGTTTGCTTGCCGTCACCGCCTGCCCCACCGGAATTGCTCACACCTACATGGCAGCTGAAAGTCTTGAAAACAAAGCAAAAGAAATGGGAATAACGATTAAGGTCGAAACGGATGGTTCCGGCGGCGTAAAAAATGCTCTTACGAAGGCGGATATTGCCAATGCGGAGTGCATTATTGTCGCAGCAGACAGACAGGTGGAGATGGATCGTTTTAACGGAAAAAAGGTCATCCAAACCAGAGTGTCCAACGGAATCAGTAAAGCACAGGATTTAATTGAGCAGGCAATTGGCGGCAATGTTCCGATTTACCAGAGCGGAAACATTGAAAATAGTTCCGATGACGGAGAAAACGAAAGTGTCGGCCGCCAAATTTACAAGCATCTTATGAACGGCGTATCACATATGCTGCCGTTTGTAATTGGCGGCGGTATTTTAATCGCCCTGTCGTTTTTATTCGATAACTATGCCATCGATCCTACTAAATTCGGTACCAATACTCCTCTGGCCGCGTTTTTAAATAAAGTTGGTTCCGCAGCATTTGGCTTTATGCTGCCGATTCTCGCAGGCTTTATCGCAATGAGCATCGGTGATCGTCCCGCGTTGGCCGTTGGCTTTGTCGGCGGCGCATTGGCAAGCGCAGGCGGCGCAGGCTTTTTAGGCGCTCTTTTAGCGGGCTTTATCGGGGGCTACCTCGTTGTCGGCCTAAGAAAAGTTTTCGATAGACTGCCTAAAACTCTGGAAGGCATAAAACCCGTCCTTTTGTACCCTTTCTTCGGCATTTTATTAGTCGGACTCGCGATGGTATTTATTGTTGACCCGCCTGTTTCCGCATTCAATCAGTGGCTTACCGCAAGCTTGAACAGTATGGGAAGCACAAGTAAGGTACTGTTGGGTATTTTGCTGGGTGCAATGATGTCCATTGACTTCGGAGGCCCAATCAACAAAGCTGCCTATGTGTTCGGTACCGCATCCATCGCAACGGGCAATTTCAATATCATGGCAGCAGTCATGGTTGGCGGCATGGTGCCCCCGCTTGCCATCGCGCTTTGCACCACCTTCTTTAAGAACAGATTCACTTACCAGGAACGTCAGTCCGGCGTGGCAAACTATGTAATGGGCTTATCATTTATTACTGAGGGCGCGATTCCGTTTGCCGCAGCCGACCCGCTGAGGGTAATTCCTGCGTGTGCAATCGGTTCCGGCCTGGCAGGCGGACTTTCAATGTTGTTTAACTGTACACTGAGAGCGCCCCACGGCGGCATATTTGTTTTTCCATTAGTCGGCAATCCGCTTTTATATGTAGTTGCACTATTGGCAGGCTCCATCGTTGGAATGCTGTTGCTTGCCATATTAAAAAAGCCAATTAAACACGACAATAATTTATAAATAAGGAAAGGATATTTGAATATGAAAGATTTCAGTTACGTTATTACAGACCCGGAGGGGATTCATGCAAGACCGGCTGGCTTACTGGTAAAAGAGGCAAACAAGTTTGCTTCTTCAGTTACGATTAAAAAAGGCAGTAAAACAGCAGATGCAAAAAAGATCTTTGGTGTGATGGGTTTAATCGCAAAAAAAGATG
>DAMDEB010000137.1:4613-9569 GCA_032090075.1 Caproiciproducens sp. | reverse complement strand
CTAAATTTTCCACTACATCAACATACTGGCAGCCGCCGTAGTATCTTTTTGCAGGGTAGCCCTCGGCGTATTTGTTGGTGAGAACCGTGCCCATCGCAGCTAAAACCGCGGGAGAGACCAAATTTTCAGAAGCAATTAGCTCAAGGTTCCGCTGTTGGCGCTTCAATTCCTCATTCATAGCCGCGCCGACTTCAGAGTCTGTTTGGGAGACAAAGCCTATGGTATCCATCATATCACTGTACATTTTCTTCATTCCCTTTCCCTAATCCATTTATGGTTAATTATACACTGTAATGTGTTAAAAGGCAACCGTATGCACAAAATACAGCAGCAGTAAATGTACCGGATAAAAGGCATAGAAAAAATACTTCCAATTCAATTTGCCTTTATTACCGTTATATAAAACAATCGGTATAGCGGCCGCCGCTGCGTACAGCTGAAGTGTTCCCGTCATCAGGCCAAAGCCGGTATTGAGAAAGGCAAACGTAATGACTCCCCTTGTGCGGTATTGCCTTGCACAATAGAATATGATAATCACAAGAACGCCAAACCAGCCGTAATCCGTGTGCAGCGCCCCGGCGAGCAAAACACATGCGCCCGCGAACAGCAAGGCTGAAACCGGTCTTGCATCAAAATAGGTATGCAAAAACGAGATAGCCGCAAGGCCCAAAAACAGAGTGAAAAACACATTCTGATTCCCAGGGAAAAAAACCGTTCCGTGAAACGCAAGGTCATACGGCACTTCGGAAATAAGCGCAAAAAGAAAAAGACGTTTCAAGTACTTTTTAAGATTAGATGTATAGATTAGTCCTTCAGAAATAAAAAAGCAGAACAACGGAAACGCCAGCCGACCGACCATGCGAAAGGGGGCGACGTGCGAAAAAAAAATTGCGCCGATATGGTCAATCAGCATGGTAATTATCGCCAGTAACTTCAATTGCGATCTGCTCATATTTCCTCATCCTTCTCCTTTTATGCCTATTCTGTTCACATCATATTTTATATCTGCATTGTTGTCAACTTGTACTTTGCGCTGATTTGATATAATATTAAAATAACCAAGAAATTTATTTGCTTTTTCAAGATAAATATAGTACTGGAGGAATACAGATGACAAAAAAGCAGCGTGCCGCGCTGGCGGTGGAAGCGCTTAAAAAAGAATACCCGGACGCTATTTGTTCGCTTACTTATACGGACCCGCTTCAGCTTTTAATTGCGACGCGTCTTTCGGCACAATGCACCGATGCAAGGGTGAACCTTGTCACACCGGCACTGTTTGCACGCTTCCCCACTTTAGACGCATTTACAGAGGGTTCCGTAGAAGAGATTGAAGAATTGGTTCACTCCTGTGGATTGTACAAGACAAAAGCGCGCGATATTTTTGCCGCGTGCAAAATGCTGAAAGAGGAGTTCGACGGGGTCGTACCGGACAGCATTGAAGAGCTGACACGTCTGCCGGGAGTCGGCAGAAAGACGGCCAACCTTGTGGTCGGCGATATCTACCATAAGCCTGCCGTGGTTACCGACACACACTGTATCCGCATTTGTGGACTGCTGGGCATCAGCGAGGGCAAGGACCCGCTCAAGGTGGAAAACCAACTGCGCGCAGTGCTTCCGATGGATGAATCAAACGCATTTTGCCACAGGCTTGTTTTGCACGGCCGTGCGGTGTGCGTTGCAAGGAACCCTAAATGCGACATATGCTGCATGAAAGAGTTTTGCAAATATGCAAAAGAGAAAATAAAACCGTAAACAAATCTTTATTTCTATTTCTTTGCAAAAAGGCGCTTGAAATTTACCGCATCTGCGATAAATCAAGCGCCTTTTTATGATAGCTTTGCGTCTTTGTTTAAGATGCGTAGAATTGGAGGTACGCGGAAAGCATTTCCTTTGTCACTCCAAAATTTTGCAGAACAGCTGCAAAATCGCTGTGGCTGTCCATTAAGCCAGACACATATTTGAGGGAGTCCGCGATGTACTGCTTCTGCTCCTTCTCTGCATTTTGGCTGCTCATGTCAATGATTTGTCCTGCGTCAGAAGGAATTGCAATAGCTTCGCCACCTGTTTTTCCGGTTGTTTTGCCGTTCATGCTGAATGACGCCAAGCCCGGCAGCGATAAATCCATGGTAGTAGTCAGTTTATCAGTGCCGTCCATAGTATTTTGAAGGGTCAGTGTAGAACTTCCTAATTTTTTGAACACCCCGGCCCCTGAGTTGAGTGATTTTCCAAGCGTATCGTCCGGGTCATACAAAGAAATTTTGAATTTCCCCAAAAGTTCATCCGAACCCAAAAATTTGCCGATTTTAAAACCGGAGTAGTCTATTGTAATACCAACATTTTTAGGCTGTTCAAGGTTTTTAAATTTAATTTGTATATTTCCCGCACCCTCTCCCGTTGTTGTCCGCGAGCAGGTCAGCGTGCTCTTATTAGGCGATGTCACACTAACTACAAGATTGTTCTTGGGAAACAGTAAGTTTACTTGACTAACACCGGCACTGTCGGTAATTGTGTAGCTGCGTGCCTGCAAAGCTCCGTCGCGCGCTATGTAGCTGCTGACAGAAAAGGCTACCGGGTCAGCAGTGGAATTAGAAATGAGATTATCAAAAAACTGATTGTAATTTTCCTTGGTTAATTTGTCCGGTTCAGTGCCCGCGCTGTAAAGCTCATTAAACTTAGAAACGATAGCAGAATAATTTTCCGAAATCACCGTATATAGGTATTCATCATTTTTCGCCGTTTCAGCAACTGACTTCACCATCGCCGCTGTCTGCTCGGCATTGAGGGAAACGGTAAGCTTTTGCCCTTGGACGACCACACCGTCAACTGTAAGTGCCTGGTCATCTTCCGTAACAACTGAAGCCTTGCCGATTGCATCCGAATAAGCGGAAGCAATTTTTTTCAGACTTGCGTTCAGTTTATCCGGATCATACTTCAGGTTGCTGACTAAATTCAGTATGGATTGAGTGGAAGCCCCACTCTTTACGGAAAAGTATTTTTTGGAAATATCCGGCATCTGTATGTAGGCTTTTCCGTCTGCGGACATAACGGTGCTCATGTTTAGCACTGTTCCAGCCTTGTCCGACAAGGCAATAAGAGACTGCATATTTCCCGCTTTTGTGTGAGCAATATCTTTGAAGGAAAGTGAATTCAGATAACCCACAGCCTGTTTTATTGCGGCTGTTTCCTCGCTTCCGAGATTCATTTCAGTATAATAACCATCTTCGATTGAAATCTTGTTGCTTAATTCCATTTCCATAGCCTTATCTTGATTAGCGGCCTTCGTTAAAGAAACGGATTTATCAATTGACGCCACCAATTGTTTGGTGAGCATTTGTGCCGATGCATTTTCTAAATTTTGGGCATATCTGCTTTTGCCGATTACAAGCTGCATAATATCGCGGGCCAAAAAGGCTTTGCCCACAAAAAAGGCACCCGTCAGTACGACCAAAGCGGAAGCGACAATCGCGATAATTTTAACTCTTTTGGTATTCCCCGGTTTTCCCTCAGGGGATAGCTCTGTTTCCGCTGGTTCCGGCGGAGTTTGGGGTTCATTTAACTCCTGTATTGGTACAAGCTTGATTTCCTCTGCCGGTGTTACTTCACTTTCAGATTGCTGCTGCGCCGAACTGCAATTCTCGCATATGGTCTGATCATCTTTCGTTGGTCCGCCGCATTTCATACAAAATCCCATTTTTATCCTCTTCTTTTCATATTTCCTTTTATTTCGCATTAGTCATTTACAAATTGTTCATATTATACCAAGATTTATTAAAATCGTCAAATAAATATTCTGTTAATTAATTTTAAAATTTTTACCAATTATTTTTTAAGATTCTATTTGTGTGACGATACCAGGTATTTTCAAAGACTAAAATCAGAAAATCATGAGATCACTATTGTATAACGGGAGAGAAAAATATATAATAAATGGTAAATTTATAACACAATATGTAGGAAGGCGGTTAATTAATATGGTAATGGGATGGACAGAGGATTTATCTGTTGGTGTAGATCTTATTGATCAACAGCATAAAATTTGGTTTGATAAAGCAAACCAGTTATTTGAGGCCGGAAAAAACGGCAAAGCAAAGGATTTTATCGCTCAGATGCTGAACTTTTTGGATGAATACACAAAAATGCATTTTCGTGATGAAGAAAAATATATGCTGAGTATTCATTACCCCGAATACGATACTCAAAAGAAACTTCATACTAATTTTATTGCTGAATTGGCAAAACTAAAGAAGGAATATGAAGAATCCGGCGGAAATATTTCTGTGATTATTAATGCAAATCAGATGGTGATTAATTGGTTGATTAATCATATTTCTTCACAGGATAAAAAAATAGGCCAGTATGTTAGAAGCCTAAAAAATTAATTCATTACATATGGTCTGATAACTAATCTGTTTTGCTTCAAAATTCTATCGACAAAAGCAAAACCACATGTTACAATATAGTTAATTAAATGAAATGGGTGAAAAGATGCGTAAATAATCTATTTTTCGAGTAACAACAGAATTGCTTTCTAAGAGCCTGATGAACAGGTTCTGTTCTGTTGCCGAAATTTAGATGATACGCTGATGATGCCTTGATGTTTATCTGGGTATCTCTTTTCTGTGTATAGTCTGCTTTCGGTTTATCTGAAAGCAGACTATTATTTTTGGAGATGTTTGATATGTTACAGATAAAAAATCTGACAGTCACCCACTTAAAAGATCTTAGAACAATTCTAAAAGACTTTTCATTCACTCTTAATGACGGCGATAAGGCGGTCATCATTGGAGAGGAGGGAAATGGAAAGTCTACATTGTTAAAGCTCATTTACGACGAGGATCTTGTAAAAGATTATGTTGAATTCACCGGTGAAATTATTAAAAATGATATTAAATTCGGCTACTTGGCGCAGGAATTGTCAGTGGAGCAAAAATCCCAAAGCGTATTTGAATTTTGCTC
>DAMDEB010000137.1:2980-4603 GCA_032090075.1 Caproiciproducens sp. | reverse complement strand
GAAAGTTCCCAGCTTCTATGATTTGACTCCGAAGAAACTGTCCAATATTGCGTTTCAGCTTGGTTTAAACCCCGAAACGTTTTACTCTGACCAAATTGTTGGGACTCTTTCGGGCGGTGAAAAAGTAAAACTGCAATTTGCAGGAATTTTGATGGCACAGCCAGATGTCCTTTTGCTTGACGAGCCTTCAAATGATATTGATATTGACACCCTTGAATGGCTTGAAAAGTTTATCAATTCGTGTGGACTTCCGATACTGTTCATTTCTCATGATGAAACGTTAATTGAGCGAACTGCCAATGTGATTATTCACATCGAGCAGGTCAGACGTAAAACCTTGTCACGATATACAGTTGAAAAAATGCCGTATCGGCAGTATGTAGAAGAACGTTTATCCCTGCTTTCTCATCAAGAGCAGGTTGCAAGAAAAGAACAAAGCGAATATGAAAAGCAGCAAGAGAAATTTCGCCAAATTCAGGCTAAAGTGGAACATCAGCAAAATACGATATCCCGCGGCGACCCGCACGGCGGACGTCTGCTGAAAAAGAAAATGAAGGCTGTAAAATCCATGGGTAAGCGTTTTGAGAAAGAACATGAAAGTATGGCACAGGTTCCCGATGTTGAGGAAGCCATTATGTTAAAATTCGGCCAAAATGTTAATGTTCCCAATGGAAAGACTGTTCTAAATTTAGAGCTTGACAAGTTATGTGTTGGGAATCGAATGTTGTCAGAAAATATAAAGCTGAACGTGACAGGCTCTGAAAAAATATGTATGATTGGGAAAAATGGAATCGGAAAAACCACGCTGCTGAAAGTAATCGCTGAAAATCTGTTGGCACGCAAGGATTTAAAAGCAGCCTATATGCCCCAAGACTATGAGGATTTGCTTGATTTAACTGTAACGCCGGTTGCGTTTCTGTCTGTAACCGGTCATAAAGATGAAATCACGAAAATCAGGACTTTTCTTGGCAGCGTGAAATATACAGCAGATGAAATGAAGCACAGCATTTCTGAAATGTCAGGCGGGCAAAAAGCAAAGCTACTGTTTTTAAAAATGATTCTTGATGGGTGCAATGTGCTTGTTCTGGACGAACCGACAAGGAATTTTTCACCGATATCCAATCCGGTGATTCGAGATGTGTTAAAATCCTACAACGGTGCCATTATCAGCATTTCTCATGACAGGAAGTATATAAGCGAGGTCTGCGACAAGATTTACAGGCTTACAGACACCGGGCTTGTTATGCTATAGAAGCGAAATTTGATTCACCATTGAAGCATTGTGTGCCGGGTGATATAATGGATTTAATTACCTTATAGATTGATAAAACTGATATTAACAGTGTCATGAACGGAGTTAACCGGCGGGCTTTATCTACTGCGCGGCAATTCTCTTAAAGAAGGAGTAGAAATTGCTCTGAGGGCAGAAAAAGCCTTCCAAACGAAAGATTTCTTTATTGCAGGGCAACTCATATTAATAGGAGGAAACTAAATTGTACGTAAGAAAAATTCATGAAAACGAACTTAAGCGTGCCGAAGAACTGTTTTATATTGCTTTTGAGCTCAAAGACACTTTAACATTTGACAAAAATCTTTCCGGGGAATCCCCAAAAGCTCCGGATC
>DAMDEB010000137.1:0-2970 GCA_032090075.1 Caproiciproducens sp. | reverse complement strand
TGGAACACTTTTCTAAAGAAAAATGGGCCGCCTTTGACGAAAATGAAAACATGATGGGTGTTTTCAGCTCGATTCCTTATGAGATTCAATTTGATGGAAATGTATGCAAGATGACGGGGATCGGCGGAGTTTCCTGCCTGCCACAGCATCGCAGAAAAGGCGTTATCAAAGCGTGCTTTCAGACTTCACTAAAAGATATGTACCTTAATGGGTTTGCTTTTTCATATCTGTACCCCTTTTCTACCGCATACTACCGAAAATTTGGATATGAGCTTTGCAGTGAAGTGAATCTCTATTTTGTCAGTATCAAAGCATTCAGGCATTTTGATATTGGCGGCGAAGCATACTTGGTTGAACACGGAAATTATTTGGAAGATATCAAAAAAGTTTATGACGATTTCAAACAGGGATATAATTTAATGGTTGTGCGTGAGGAGTATGATTACAGTTGGGCAGTTAACGTCGATCCCGCCAAAGACGGTCATTATATTTATGTTTATAAAAATGAGTCCGGTGAACCTAAGGGCGTCATGTCTTTTAACAAAGTTGAATCAGAGCATTCTTCTGAGATGAAATGTGATCGCTTCTTTTTCAGCGATATGGAGGGCTTTAAAGGACTGCTGAACCACGCTCTTATGTTTGAAGCTTATTATGAGCGTATCACGTTTTCTTTGCCTGTAAATATCAATATCATACCTTACATTCCGGAATTGGTGCTGTATCCATGCAGCCGTGAAATGTACCTTAATGGGATGGCCCGCGTAGTGAATGTGCAGAAGGTGCTGGAAATGGCACGATATCGCGGCAGCGGAACGATTGTAATGAAAATAGGTGACAATATGATTGAGCAAAATAACGCCTGCTTTGAGGTTGCTTTTGCGCAAGGTCATGCGGAGCGTGTGTCTGTGACGGAGAAACAGCCCGATGTGGAACTGAGTATTGCGGATTTTAGCAGATGCATCATCGGGGCATACCTTCCGGAAGAAGTACTGGCTCTTGAGTCCGTAAAAATAAATTCCGATGTCGAGACGATTGCCAAAGTGTTTTATAAAAAGCCTAATTTCATCGCGGATTACTTTTAATTGGAAATATCAGTAGTTTGTCGGTGTTGATTCACATATACTGTAGAATAAAGTTTGTTCAAAAGGCCATCAAGCATATGGCCATTCTACAAGAAGGTGTGATAAGTGGTAATCTATACAGTGCAACAAGGGGATAGCATCTATTTAATATCGAGAAAATACGGTGTTCCCATGCAAAAAATAATAAGCGATAACAGTTTGGAAGAAGATCAACGGCTGATGATTGGGCAGGCACTCGTCGTGATGACGGATAGCGTCCAGTATACTGTCGCCCCCGGGCAGTCGCTTTATTCTATCGCGCAAAATTACGGGGTCACAGTTCCTGCTATTCTCCAAGCCAATCCGGAAATAACGGACCCTTCAAAAATTCAAGCCGGTCAGGTAATCATAATTCCTTTTTTCACCCCTAAGTTGGGAACAATGGAAGTAAACGGATATGCTTTTACCGACATTAACAGGGATACCCTCACACGCACTCTGCCCCATCTGACTTATATCAGCATTTTCAGCTATCAGGTGAAACCTGATGGAAGCCTGACTCCCATCCTTGATGATCCCGTCATTCAGGCGTCCCGGCAGAAAAGTGTTGCGCCTATGATGGTTGTCACAAACATGAAGGAGGGCGGAGGGTTTAATAGTGAAATTGCGCACACGATTTTAACGAATGAGCAGGCGCAAAACACTTTGCTCGCCAACATCATCAAAACTCTTCCGAAAGGGTATTACGGATTGGATATTGATTTTGAATACATTTTTCCGTATGACCGCGAAAGCTACAACAATTTTTTAAGAAAGGTGACTGAGAAGCTGCATCCACTGGGTTACATCGTCACCACGGCTCTTGCACCGAAATTAAGCGAAGGTCAGAGAGGGCTGCTATACGAGGCGCACGACTACCCCGCCCACGGTTCGATTGTAGATCACGTCATACTGATGACTTATGAATGGGGATTCACTTATGGTCCCGCTCGGGCGGTTTCCCCCATTGATCAGGTTGAGAAGGTATTGCAATACGCCATTTCCGTTATTCCCAGTAAAAAAATCTTTATGGGAATGCCCAATTACGGCTACGACTGGACGCTCCCCTTTGTACAGGGTTCTGTCGCACGCTCGCTCACCAATCCCGAAGCAGTCCGGCTTGCCGCAAAGGTTGGTGCGTGGATTCAGTATGACACCAAGTCGCAGGCTCCGTTCTTCTATTATTATGACAGCGATACAAAGCAGCACGTGGTATGGTTTGAAGACGCAAGAAGTGTTGAGGCAAAGCTGAAGCTTGTTGATAAATACAATCTCGGCGGCGTCAGCTACTGGACGATCAACACCTTTTTCTCTCAAAACTGGCTGGTTTTAGACTCCATGTACTCTGTAAGAAAAGTGCTGTAGGACGATCATTTCACACAGCCAGCAAGCCGGCACTTCTTTACACTTAGGTACAACAATAAAAGGCTCAGGGTATATTAACCCCGAGCCTTTTATTTGTGATTATTTGAGAATCAGATTCAGGAGCAGCAGCATCGTTACGCCCGGAATTCCGGCAGCACCGGAAACTCCGATTGTAAGTGGGCTCAGCGGCAAGCTGACTCCAGTAAAAAATCCGGTCAAGTTGACCGCCGCAAGTGCGCAAAGCCCCATAATGACGCCGCCTGCTGCACGCTGTACCGGTTTGGGCGCTTTGACCACCACCTGGATAATCACCAGCAGCGCAAACACTCCGCACGCAGAAAGCACAAGAATCAGGCTCGGCAAAAATCATACCCCCGTTTCTTTACATTTGAAAGGAGTGCAGCTTATTCCCTGTTGTCTTGCCGATTTCAGTAGATATCGGTAACGGGAATTCAATTCTTCGCGCTGATAAATACAGGCATCGATCAAATTTTCATCGCATTCT
>DAMDEB010000136.1:7642-9694 GCA_032090075.1 Caproiciproducens sp. | reverse complement strand
GTCGGCGGCGCCGGAATTTCAGCGTTCCCAATGTCTGCAAGGGTCATTCAAAAAATGGCGTTAAAAGAGGACAACCAGAACCACATTCTGATGCATGCGGTCGGCGCGAATGTGGCCGGTCAGATTGGCTCAGTCGTAGCGGGAGGCATTATCCTTTCGCTCGCCAGAAAGTGGGGGATGATGTAAATGTTCAGATGGAATTTACTCACAGCCGCGTTCACCAGTATTATGGGCAATGTTTCCGGTGATGATATCGGGAAATCTTTGAAGCTGATGGGCTTTGGTATGCTCGGTATCTTTATTGTCATGCTTGTAATCTTTCTTGTGATTGTTATACTCAATAAGGCTACGGCGGAAAAAAATGACGACAAAGACGACGAAGACGACAAATAGGGAATTCGCATTTAGAGGGGTGTTAATATGGCAGAACAGAAAAAGATGGTCGAGGCAATTACTCCTATGGAGGAGGACTTTGCCAAATGGTACACCGATATAGTGAAAAAGGCCGAGCTGATGGATTACACCAGCGTGCGCGGCTGCATGGTAATTGAGCCTTACGGCTGGGCCATATGGGAGATATTCAGCATATTCTCGATACCACATTCAAAGAGCTTGGCCACGAAAATGTTTCGATGCCGATGTTTATTCCCGAAAGCCTGCTGAATAAGGAAAAAGACCATGTGCAGGGCTTTGCGCCGGAAGTGGCATGGGTCACCATGGGCGGGAATGAAAAGCTTCAGGAGAGAATGTGCGTACGCCCGACTTCGGAAACGCTGTTCTGTGACCATTACGCCAAGGTCATCCAGTCATGGCGCGACCTGCCGAAGCTTTACAATCAGTGGTGCTCCGTAGTCCGCTGGGAGAAAACCACGCGTCCGTTCCTGCGTTCGGTAGAGTTCCACTGGCAGGAAGGCCATACGATGCATGAAACCCCAGAGGAAGCCAAAGCGGAAACCGAGCAGATGCTCAAGGTTTACGCCGACTTCTGTGAAAACGACCTTGCCATCCCGGTAATTAAGGGACGCAAGACCGATAAAGAAAAATTCGCCGGTGCGGAGGCCACTTACACCATTGAGGCCATGATGCACGACGGCAAGGCTTTGCAGTCCGGTACCAGCCACTATTTTGGCGACGGCTTTGCAAAGGCGTTTGACGTAACGTTCCAGGGCAGGGATAACTCCAGCTGTCATCCGTTCCAGACCTCATGGGGCATGAGCACCCGCATCATCGGCGGCATCATCATGACCCACGGTGATAACAACGGGTTGGTTCTGCCGCCGGCCGTTGCACCGATTCAGGTGATTATTCTTCCAATCGCTCAGCACAAGCCGGGTGTGCTTGACAAAGCGCACGAGTTGCGCGAGAGATTGAAAAAGAACTTCCGTGTCAAAATTGACGAGTCCGAGCAGTCGCCGGGCTGGAAGTTCGCCCAGTATGAAATGAAGGGCGTTCCGCTTCGTCTTGAAATCGGCCCGAAGGATATGGAGAAGAATCAGTGCGTTTTGGTGCGCCGTAACGACAGGGAAAAGACCTTTGTTGATCTTGACAACCTTGAAGCCGCAATCACAGAGCAGTTGGAAGCGGTTCGTCCCGCCGTGAGAGCATGACCTATTCCGCAACAAGCATGGACGAGCTCAAAGACATTGCCGACAACAAGCCGGGCTTCATTAAGGCCATGTGGTGCGGCGACGAGGCCTGTGAGGAAAAACTCAAGGAAGTCGCGGGAGTGTCCTCACGCTGTATGCCGTTTGAGCAGGAGCACATTTCGGATACCTGCGTCTGCTGCGGTAAGCCTGCAAAATCCATGGTCTACTGGGGAAAAGCATATTAAATATCATTCATAATGATTATTAAAACAGCCGCGGAAGAATTTCTGCGGCTGTTTTTGGTGTTAGTAATATAAAATTTTATGATTTTTGTAACCTTTTCCCGTTTTCAAACGTGTTGGTAGTGAAGGAGATGATTCCATGAGCCAACTGTCGCAGCGTACGGGCGACAATCTTTCTGAAAAATACGATTTATATGGAAACATGCTGTTTAAGCTGTGCATGG
>DAMDEB010000136.1:5135-7632 GCA_032090075.1 Caproiciproducens sp. | reverse complement strand
AAAAAGCGTGGTTCATTAAGGTTGCAACCAACGGCAGCAGGGACAAACGTCGTTACAGATTTTTCAAGAAGACGGTATGCCTCGATGAAATTGAAGCATATGCCCAAACGCCGGAACAATCGCAGGTGCTGGAGCAACTGATGACGCTGTCACCAAAATATAAAACAATTTTATATCTTCATTATATTGAAGGTTATAAAATTAAAGAAATAGCCGATATTTTGGGGATGAAGGACACAACCGTGAAAGTGGCGCTTTACCGTGGCAGAGAACAGCTGAAACTGGAGCTGAGAAAGGAGCTTGCACAATGAAACCGGAAAATTTAATAAATGCAGTGAATCAGATTCATGCCGACGCGGGGTTAAAGGCGAAAGTAATGGACGGCGAGCTATCCGTAAGCAGGCATAAACCGATTCTAATGACGCTGTCAAAAACTGCCGCGTGCCTTGCGGCAATAGCAGTGCTGGTGTTGGGGGTAACGCTTGTGCCGAAGATTTTAAAGCCCCTCGGTACCACCTCGCATACTTCGCAGTCGCAGGGAGGGGCAGTTTCCAACAATGCCGGTCAGCCGGGTATGGTGAACGGGCTTTATCATGATGATGCCATTCAAAACATCCTTCTGCTCGGCGTTGACGACTACCAGAAGGGCGACATCGGGCGCAGCGACAGCATGATGCTCGTTTCGGTCGACACACGTCACAAAAAGCTAAAGATTACCTCATTCATGCGCGATCTGTATGTTACTATTCCGGGGTACGGCAGCAACAAGCTCAACGCCGCGTACCCTTTAGCGGGCGGCGGCGCGGAGGGTGCGGCGCTTGCAGTGAAAACCATCGAAGCAAACTTCGGTACCGATATTGACCGCTATGTCATGATCGGAAATTCCGCTTTTGATCAGATTGTTGACAAGTTTGGCGGAGTTACCATGACGATTACAGCGGAGGAGGCAAAACTGATCAACCAGTACTCCGGGGATTCCCGGCGTAATCTGACGGCTGGAACCTTCCTGCTGAGCGGAAAGCAGGCTCATTATTATTCCCGAATTCGCGTGATCGGCGACGATTTTGGACGCACCGAGCGCCAGCGCAAGGTCTTTTCCGGCATTGCGGATAAGTTTAAGACTTCAAATGTCACTTCAATTTATAATATTTTGTCCGAAACACTTCCTCTTGTCACGACTGACATGAGCAAAAACGAAGTCGTTGATATAGCGAAAAACTCGCTCACCTATCTGAATTATCCCTTGAGCCAAAATCGTATTCCGGGTGATAATAATTATCAGTCCCAAATCGTTTCCGGTGTCGGAACAGTGCTTGTAACGGATGTGGCAAAAAGTAAGCAGAGTATTGCTAAGTTTATTTATGAGGACGATGTGCCTTAAGGCTTTTCGGACATCCAGCCTGTTATTACAATATAAGATGCCCTTGAAACGGGAACGCATTTTAGATACCTGTGCCTGCTGTGGCACACCGCGAAATCTATGACCCCACTGAGAAAAGCATATCGATTTATTCGGAATATTCAATCTAAATTTTACCAATACTAAAAGGGCGAACCGTTGAGGTGCGTCCTTTTTTGCAACAGTTTTGTAACTTGCCCTCCATTATCAATTGTGATATCATTTGGTGTCAGTAGACATAATACTTTTAGAAAAGAGAGATTAACATGAAAAAAATATGGGCGTTTGCCTGCATGATAACCATCCTGCTTACCCTTACAGCTTGCAATGGGCAAGCCTCGTCGAGTGCTGCTTCCGGTACGGAAAGCCAGCTTGTAACCAGCAGCGTGCAAGGGGATACGGTGACTTCCAGCGGCGCTGTTTCCAGTCAGCCAGCCTCAAGCACAGCGTCTTCAAGTGCGGCGGTAGTGGCCAACACTGAACCCAGAGTCGCCAGTCCGAAAGCTGTGGCAAATAAGAGCACCGGGGATTATCAGGTCAAAACCATTGAATACAATTATAATAAAGACAATATGGTCTACAAAGCCACCTATTTTCAGCTTTCGGGAAAAGTCGCAAACCTTGATAAAATAAATGCAGCATTAAAAAATGCCGCACTACAAACCATTAATTCGCTTGGAACCGCCAAAAAGAGCGTAAAAACAACGGTGAGGGTCAACGGAGACGTTACCTATCAAGGTAAAAATTTTATCAGCGTGGGCTTTAACGAATATGCAACCACTTCTCCCAAGGTGAAAGCTCAGCGCGTGCTGCGCACGGTGAACATCAATTTGAAAACCGGGGCAACCGTTGCGGCCTCAGATTTGATCGTTAAAAATAATGCACTGTACAAAGCGCTTGAAAAGGCAGCGAAGGAACAGAAGGACGCGGGAGTAGCGTCGGCTTTGGCCTCAACTGCAATTCAGTCGGGACTGGACTCAAAAACGATCTATTTTACCGATTACGGGGTCGGACTCAGCGTACTGACCTCCGATAAGCGCCTTACCACCATTACCCTGACCTATCAGGAAGTTCAGCCATTTGTGACGAAAAATGCGG
>DAMDEB010000136.1:0-5125 GCA_032090075.1 Caproiciproducens sp. | reverse complement strand
AACAATTTTATATAACGACTGTTTTTCGTATGCCACCTCCATTTGCTTTTTTTGATAAATTGTTTATAATGATGATAAGAACTTAAAATTGGCATTGCTCTGTGGGTGCTTAGTATCCGGAAAAAGCGTAAGGCGTAAGTTTTGACATATGGTTTCTATAATGAAACGGACTGAATGGAGGGATTTCTATGAAAAGATGGATTGATATCGTTACGGCGTTATTGTGCGGGCTGACGGCAGTGTGTATGCTGCTGCTAAAGGTGGACAAACTTTGGTCGATTTTTTCGCATGAAGACAGTACAGCCGGCGTGATTGGAAAGTCAGACGACCCGACTGTTATTTTTGTTACAAAAAAAATAAAGTCAATCTCTGACGCCCGTTCGACTAAAATGCTTTTTCTTGCCACAGCGGCGGCTGTGTCCGCATTTCTGCTGCGTATTTTTAACCAAATAAGGCTCGAAAGGGCTTTGAGCAATTTAACCAAAAATCGCGGGTAAATTTCTTGCAAAAAAGAGAAAATATGTATTGCATAACGACTCCCAATATGATATTATAATCAAGCACGACTGCGACAGATATGCGATGAAGCGGGAGGTTGCGGCTGAAATAGCCGGTTTTTCCGTGGAGTATGTCCGATTTTAAACCGGGCGACAGATACTTTGAGCGTGCGATAAGAGAATAGCGGTTTGGTTACTCTATTGCTATGCCCTTATTATGCTCAGACGTTTTTTATGCCGACACCCGGATTAACTTGTAAAAGGGAATCCGGTTTTTAAATGTGTTAATAGGGAACACCCGGCACAGTGTTAGGATTTAAAAAACGCCGCCCGCCAACTACAATAAGGAGGCGATTACAGTGGCAGTCAAGGAAAAAATCAGGATAAGAATCAAGGGTTACGATCATCAGTTGGTTGATCAGTCGGCTGAAAAGATTGTACAGACAGCAAAGCGCACGGGCGCAAGGGTTTCCGGACCAGTTCCGCTCCCTACGGACAAGCAGATCATTACGGTTCTGCGTGCTGTTCATAAGTACAAGGATAGCCGTGAACAATTCGAGATGAGAACACACAAGAGACTTATCGACATTCTCAGACCATCCAACAAAACCGTTGAGGCTTTGATGGGTCTCGAGCTCCCCGCCGGTGTTGAAATAGAGATTAAACTCTAATTAAACCGACCAGCGGTCGAGGTCAAGTTGGCGCTCGCCAACCAATAACCTGCATAGGAGGTAAAATAATGCAAAAAGGTATTATCGGCAAGAAAGTCGGCATGACGCAGATTTTCGACGAAAAGGGGAATGTAATCCCTGTAACCGTTGTTCAGGCTGGTCCCTGTGCTATTTCACAGAAGAAGACAGTTGAAAACGATGGCTACGCAGCTATTCAGATGGGCTATGGCGACTTAAAACCGCACAAAGTTACAAAGCCTATGAAAGGGCATTTTGCGAAAGCGGATGTCGCCCCTAAGAGAACACTTAGGGAGTTCAGACTGGAAAACACAGAAGCTTACAACGTGGGTGACCTCGTGAAAGCGGACATCTTTGCAGTCGGTGAAAAGATCGATGTCACCGGTACCAGCAAAGGTAAGGGATACGCCGGCGTTATTAAGCGCTGGAACTTCCAAAGATTAAAGGAATCCCATGGTACGGGCCCAGTTGCTCGCCACGGTGGTTCAAACGGTTGTTGCTCAGATCCTTCAAGAGTGTTCCCTGGCCTCAAAATGGCCGGTCACTTGGGCGCTGAGAAGGTCACGGTTCAAAACTTGACCGTTGCCAAGATCGATGTTGAAAACAACCTGATCGCTATTAAGGGTGCAGTTCCAGGCCCTAACGGCGGAATCGTAATAATCCATGACAGCGTTAAGGCGTAAGGGAAGGAGGAATTGTAATGCCTAAAGTAGCAGTACTTGATATGGCCGGCAAAGAAGTTGAAAAAATTGACCTTTCCGATGCCATATTCGGAATTGAACCCAACGCAAAGGTTTTGCACGATATGGTTGTAAATTACCTTGCAAACCAGCGTCAGGGCACACAGTCGGCACTAACCCGCGCCGAGGTTTCAGGCGGCGGCAGAAAGCCGTGGAGACAAAAGGGTACCGGTCACGCAAGACAGGGCTCCACACGCTCACCACAGTGGACACACGGTGGTATCGTATTTGCTCCAAAGCCGCGCGACTACAGTTATTCGTTAAACAAAAAGGTAAAGCGTCTTGCCATGAAGTCAGCTCTTTCAAGCAAGGTTCTCGACAGCGAGATGATCGTGCTCGACAAGATTTCACTTGATGAATATAAGACCAAGACTATTGTAGCAATGCTCAAGGCAGTCGGCTCCGAGAAAAAGGCTCTCATCGTTCTCCCTGAGGTGAACGGAAAAGTCATTGCTTCGGCGGCTAATATTCCGGGAGTAAAAACAGCAATGGTTAACACCTTAAGCGTCTATGACATCTTGAATGCCGATAAATTTATCGTGTTAAAGGATGCCGTAGCTCAGATTGAGGAGGTGTATGCATAATGGCAGCACAGGATATTGTTATCCGCCCCATTATCACTGAAAAAAGCATGACAGGCATTGGCATGAAAAAGTACACCTTTGAAGTTGCCAAAAATGCCACAAAAATCGATATTGCCAGAGCGGTTGAAACTCTTTTCGGCGTGAAGGTCAGCAAGGTTAACACCTTGCATGTAAGAGGCCAGATGCGCCGTCAGGGCAAGAGCGAAGGTTATACTCCTTCTTGGAAGAAAGCCATCGTTTCCCTTAAACCCGAAAGCAAAACAATCGAATTTTTTGAAGGCATGATGTAAGCTCTGCCTGAGTCAACGCAGAGGCAAGGATGGGGAAACGGCATTTCCCCGCAAAGCCATCATGAGGAGTGTGAAACCTAAATGCCTATTATAAACTTTAAACCTACCACGGCTTCAAGGCGTGGAATGTCCGTTACGGATTATTCCTCTCTTTCAAAGGTTGCACCGGAAAAAAGCCTGCTGGATACTACCAGCAACAAATCCGGTCGTAACAGCTACGGTAGAATTACAGTTCGCCACCGTGGCGGTGCGAACCGCAAAAAGTATCGTATTATCGACTTTAAGCGTCAGAAGTTTGACGCACCGGGAACCGTTCTCACCATTGAGTACGACCCGAACCGTTCTGCCTTTATTGCACTTGTGCAGTATGAGGACGGCGAAAAAAGATACATCATCGCTCCAAACGGCCTAAAGGTCGGCGACGTTGTTGTATCCGGCACCGCAGCAGATATTAAGCCCGGCAACGCTTTGCCGCTCGAAAATATCCCAACCGGTACCTTCATCCATAACGTTGAGCTTTATCCGGGCAAGGGCGCTCAGTTGGCCCGCGCAGCCGGCAACATGGCACAGCTTATGGCAAAAGAAAACGGCATGGCGCTTTTAAGACTGCCTTCCGGCGAACTTCGCAACGTCCCTGTTAACTGCATGGCCACAATCGGTCAGGTCAGCAACATCGACCACGAGAATGTTAAAATCGGTAAGGCCGGCCGTAAACGTCACATGGGTTGGCGTCCAACCGTTCGTGGTTCTGTTATGAACCCGAATGACCATCCACACGGCGGCGGCGAAGGCAAGGCTCCTGTGGGCCGTTCCGGACCTGTTACCCCGTGGGGCAAACCAACACTCGGCTATAAGACACGCGCACACCACAATCGCTCCGATAAATTTATCGTTAAGCGTAGAAACGGCAAATAAGGCGTACAGAAAGGAGCTTATCATCTATGGGCAGAAGCATAAAAAAGGGTCCTTATGTTCAGCCTGTGCTGCTTAAAAGGATTCAAGAAATGAACGCGGCCGGCGAAAAGAAAATCATCAAAACATGGAGCAGAGCCTCCATTATTTTTCCGGATTTCGTTGGTCACACAATCGCGGTCCACGATGGCCGCAAACATGTTCCGGTTTATGTAACAGAAGATATGGTAGGCCACAAACTCGGTGAGTTTGCCCCAACCAGAACCTTTAAGGGACATTCCGGTTCAAAAACATCTGCGCCGACAAAATAGCGGCCGAAAGGAGTGTATAGCATGGAAGCAAGGGCTTATCTTAAATATGCCCGCATTTCTCCCCGCAAAGTCGAAATCGTGCTTGATCTCATTCGCAACAAGCCGGTAGACGTTGCAATGGCTATCCTCAAGAATACACCAAAGGCCGCCACAGAATATCTTATCAAGTTATTGAAGTCGGCCATGGCAAATGCTGAGAATAACCACAATATGGATGTTTCCAGACTTTACGTAGCGGAATGCTTCGTATGTCCGGGCCCGATCCTCAAGCGCATTCGTCCGAGAGCGCAGGGTCGCGCGTTTAGAATTGAAAAAAGATCTTCGCACGTTACCCTCGTGCTCAAGGAAAAAGAATAAGGCAGAAGAGGAGGTAAACTATGGGCCAGAAAATAAATCCACACGGGTTCCGCGTGGGCGTAATTAAAGATTGGGATTCCCGCTGGTTCGCGAAGGACAATGTTTTCGGCGATACCCTCGTTGAAGACTATAACCTGCGCAAAGTGCTGAAAAAGCAGCTTTATCCGGCAGGCATACCAAAAATTGAAATTGAGCGTGATGCTTCAAAGGTACGCGTTCATATCCACTGTGCAAAACCAGGAATGGTTATTGGCAGAGGCGGCACAGAAATTGAGAAACTCCGCCTTCAGTGCGAGAGCATTCTTAAGAAACCTGTTACGATCAATATCGTAGAGGTTAAGTCACCGGACTTAAATGCTCAGCTTGTTGCTGAGAATATTGCACAGCAGCTCGAAAAAAGAATTTCTTTCCGCCGCGCTATGAAGCAATGCATCGGCCGTGCCATGAAAATTGGTGCCAAGGGTATTAAAACCCAGGTATCCGGTCGTTTGGGCGGTGCGGAAATTGCAAGACGCGAGCAGTACCATGATGGTACAATTCCACTTCAGACTCTTAGAGCCGACATCGACTACGGCTTTGCTGAAGCTGCCACAACATATGGTCGCATTGGCGTTAAGGTCTGGATTTACAGGGGCGAGGTTCTTCAAGACAACCGTCAGCCTCGTAAGGAAGGAGGCACTAAATAATGCTGTTACCGAAGCGTGTAAAATACCGCAAGGTGCATCGTGGCCGTTTAACCGGCAAA
>DAMDEB010000135.1:8043-9727 GCA_032090075.1 Caproiciproducens sp. | reverse complement strand
TATTACCATCCATGGTTTTCATTTTTCGTGAATCCATATAATTATTTTCCTCCTTATAATTGCTTTATTTTTTTGTTAGAATAGACTCATATTAAATCAATCTTGGCAGACTTTATGCCGATTCCATTTTCATTGAATCCAAACTGAGATATATCTTGAGCCTTCCTTCTGCTGAAACTGTTTAGCATGAGGAAGGCTTCTCTAATGAAAGAAACAGTATGGACTTTATGCCCGTTAGAAAAAATGTGGTATTCAGGCGGGAGAAAGTGCAACTCCAAATCCAATTGCTAAACAAGCAATCACAAGCAAGATGAGTGCCCATTTTAAGATCGCACGCAGTACTTTGCTATCCTGACCAACGAGTCCGACGGCCGCAACTGCAGTGGCAATGCACTGGGGAGACATAATCTTGCCGATGCCGGCGCCCAGAGAGTTTGCCGCGGCGAGCCAGTACTGGGAAACACCGCTCTGCTGTGCGGCAGTCGTCTGCAATTTACCCAGCAATACCTCAGTGCTGGTGCCGCTGCCGGTGACAAATGCGCCAAGAGCAGCAATGATTGGTGCCACGAACGAATAGTAGTGACCAGTAAGAGTAACAAAAAGGTGTGCCATATCAGAGATCATGCCGGAGTACGTCATAATCTTAGCAACTGCAAGCACAGACATAATGGTAATGATCGTTTTGGACATTTGCTTCACAGTGCCAGTCGCTGCCTGCCACATCATTCTGCCGCTGGCCTTCTGCGCGAGGCTGCCGATAATTGCGGCAATAAAGATGATTATGCCGGGCGTATTGATCCAGCTGAAAGAAACAGGACTTGCACCTTGAGCTGTACTGATTTTTACTGTGGATTTGAACACGGAGAGGAAGCTATTGATCGGAGGAACCAGTTTAGAGGTCATTAGAAGAAAAACAAAAATTAGAATAAACGACAAACCGGCCACTACGAGCGACATTGTCGGTTTGTCTTGCTTCGCCGCCGTGTTGGCAATGCCCGCACTCATGTCATACTCCACGGGAACCGGCCGATTCTTCCGCGCTTTGGCCATCAGGAAAGTACATGCCAGTGAAACGACACAACCGACGATGACGGTCAGTTCCGGCCCGAGGAATCTAGAAACAACCAGTTCAGGCAGGACAAAGGACAGGCCAGACACCAGTGTGATACCCACAACGCCTTTGAGTGCCTTGACACCACCGCCGCCCGCGATGACCATCAGGAACGGCACCAAGATCATAAACGGCACCATCTGGAATACTGTCGTAAAGGCTAGCGGCAGCATATCCAACCCAGTCACAGCCTGCAGGGTAACGGTAGGAATACCAACGGAACCGAATGCTGTAGGGAAAGCGTTAGCAATCATGCAGACCACACAGGCTTCAATAGGATTCATGCCCATACCGGCCAGCATGCTGGCCGGTATGGCGATTGCCGTACCGAAACCGGCCATACCCTCCAGAAATCCGCCGAAACACCACCCCACCAGCAGGATGAGGAGACGCTTATCGGCGGAAACACCTGTGAGCATCTGTTTAATAATGTCCATCGCGCCAGTCTTTAAAGAAAGGTTATAGGTAAAGATGGCAGCAATAATAACCAGGATGATAGGCCACAGTGCGGTGGCAAAACCTTCCAGGCCAGACGTGACGCAATCTACTACCGACATGTGCCAAAGCGTCAGC
>DAMDEB010000135.1:6615-8033 GCA_032090075.1 Caproiciproducens sp. | reverse complement strand
CAGAATGGCTGCAACGGCCAACGCACTGAGGCATGCCTTATGACCGGGCATCTTTAGATATGTAAGCGCAAAAATCAGCCAGACGATTGGCACCAGAGCAAGACAGGACTGAAGCATAATAAATCAAGACCTCCCATATTTATTTTCAGTGACTGCAATAATCACTGTTTGCCTGATTTTGGTTCTACCAGTTAAAATATATGTTCCAACATTTATGACAATGAACGGAAACAAAAAAAGTTACGTCTGGAAATATATGGTATGTTTCGGACACATTATATCCTTAAATTAACATAAAGTCCATATATAGTTGTGCTAAAAATACAATTTTAGTACAATTGACGAAGTTTAGCTATCGAATTTGTCATAAAAATAGAATTACTTTATTGGGTATTGTATTTGAAAGAAATTGTGATAGGATGATAACAGATATAAGTGGAGCGACCAATTTTTAATTGTTTCCATCGCTTGTTCTATGCAAGATGTTGGTAAACAAGCAAAAAGAAATGTGAGGTGCTTTCATGTCTATTATTATTCCCTTTGGCAAATCAGGGATGCCGCTGCACGCGAATCTCAGCGATGCGGAAATTCTGGAGTCCCACGTGGGAAAACTCAAGGCCACCGACACAGAGGATGCTTTGGTGCTGTCCGCTATGGCCAACCCGACTGATTCTCCCCGCCTGCGGGAACTTGCCGTAGGCAAAAAGACCTGTGTCATCATTATCAGTGACCACACGCGTCCGGTCCCGAGCAAACATATTCTACCCGCCATGCTAGCTGAACTGCGCGAGGGTAATCCCGGTATCGATGTGACGCTGCTGGTGGCCACCGGTTTTCACCGCCCGACCGGCAAGGAAGAACTGGTGGCTAAGCTTGGTCAGGAGATCGTCGATCGGGAGAAAATCGTGATACATGACAGTCGGGACGCATCCAGCAACGTGCAGATCGGCGTACTTCCTTCCGGCGCAGCGTGTGTAGTTGACAAAATGGCAGCGGAAACGGATTTGCTTATTGCTGAGGGCTTCATTGAACCTCACTTCTTCGCCGGATTTTCCGGCGGCCGTAAGAGCGTACTGCCGGGAATCTGTGACCAAGTGACCGTGCTCGGCAACCATTGCTCCGAATTTATTGCTTCACCCTACGCGCGCACCGGTGTTCTAGACGGCAATCCGCTGCACAAAGATATGCTTGCCGCAGCCAAAATGGCGCATCTGGCATACATAGTGAACGTCATTATTGATGAAGATAAACATGTGGTAGCTGCCTTTGCCGGGGACCCCGTCACCGCTCACCGCCAGGGCTGCGACCTATTGCTGAAATACTGTCAGGTGCGACCGAAACAGCGCGGTGATATTGTGATTTCCAGCAACGGCGGATACCCACTGGACCAGAATATTTACCAGAGCGTAAAAGGCCTT